>JAGFIQ010000118.1 GCA_024103495.1 Aridibacter famidurans | reverse complement strand
CTGATCCGCGAGCGATTTCGCGAAGAAAGGCCGCTTGACGGCGTAAGGCTTGTCGCCTGCGCGCACATCACGACCGAGACCGCGAACCTCGCCCGTGCGTTGAAAGCCGGCGGCGCCGAGGCGATCCTGATCGCGTCCAACCCGCTCTCGACCCAGGACGATGTCGCGGCCGCGCTTGTCGCGCACTGGGACATCCCGGTTTTCGCGATAAAGGGTGAATCGACCGAGACCTACAACCGTCACGTGAGGATCGCGCTCGATTCCAAGCCGGACATCATCATCGACGACGGATCGGACGTCGTCGCGACGATGCTCAAGGAGTATTCGGACCAGGCGGACCAGATCATAGGCACGACCGAAGAGACCACGACCGGGATCGTCAGGCTTAAGGCCATGGAGAAGGCCGGCGTTATGAAGTTCCCTTCTATCGCCGTCAACGACGCACAGACCAAGCATTTCTTCGATAACCGTTACGGGACAGGACAGTCGACGCTCGACGGCGTTATCCGTGCGACGAATATCCTGCTCGCCGGCAAGAAGCTCGTTGTTGTTGGTTACGGCTGGTGCGGCAAGGGCGTCGCGATGGGCGCCCGCGGTTTGGGTGCGAATGTGATCGTGTGTGAGGTCGATCCGATCAAGGCCGTCGAAGCGGTAATGGACGGATTTAGTGTCCTGCCTATGAGCGATGCGTCTAAAGTCGGCGACATCTTCATCACCGTCACGGGTAACCGCCACGTAATCGACCGCGAGCACTTCCAGTCGATGAAGAACGGAGCGATAGTCTGCAACAGCGGACACTTCGACCTCGAGCTCAACCTCGACGCGCTTCGCGAGATGAGCAAGGCGCCGGAAACGCGCAGGCCGTTCGTTGAGGAGTACAGGTTCAATGACGATTCGAAGAGCGTGATCGTTCTCGGCGAAGGCAGGCTCATCAACCTTGCGGCGGCCGAAGGCCACCCGGCGAGCGTCATGGACATGAGCTTCGCCAACCAGGCGCTCTCGACCGAGTACCTCGTCAAGAACAAGGGCGAGCTCGCGCACAGGGTGCACACGCTTCCTGAAGAGGTCGACCAGGAGATCGCTTCGCTCAAGCTTGAGGCGCTGGGGATCAAGATCGACACGCTGACGCCGGAGATGATCGAGTATATGGGAAGCTGGGAAACCGGAACCTAATCATCCGGAACATTGGAACGATCGATGGCCGCCTCGGAGCAATCTGGGGCGGCTTTTTATTTTCAGGGCCGTGAACACTTCTCTGGCGCTCCTTGGTTTCAGAGTCTGTGCCGAATTTCGGATGGGCAGTTATTCGATGTTTTCCCTGCACCATGGCAGGAATGTCGGAAATCGATGAACAAGACGTTGACGTTAGGGTAAGCACATTCAGGAACTTCACTACCGGGTCCGTGAATAGCGCTCGCCGTTCCTAAGCATGAACAATTTGCCTGCGATTCTTTCGTGAGTCAGGCGCAAACCGTGCTCTATGTCGGCTGCAGACCGGGAGGCTCTGCGATCCATCTGAGCTTGTGAAATTACCTGAACAAGAACCGGCGATCTCTGTTAATAGGGTATATCAGGGGTTCCCTGTCGGGTTCTTGAATGTTACCCGAAAAGTAGGCTCGTTCGTTCTCTTACCATTGCTGGGCAATTGCCTTTTCGTTGTTTGGAAACGAAGTACACTTGCAAAGATCACTCACTTGTTTGACAATATCGGCTAATCAAATTGCCGAAGCCGATTTACCAGAGTGTAACCGGCGCGGGGGAACCAAGTTCTTGGGGCTAATCTGAATTTCAGGAGAAGACTTCTTCGCTTCCAGCCCGTCAGCTAACCTCGTAGGCGCAAACGAAGAAGGACACGCAAGATTTCCGGCAAGAAAGGCTGTGAAGACCAGAGTGGACTTCACAGCCTTTTCGTCTGTTCGGAAACCGGTTCGTCTTCTTGGGACAAGGACAATCTTTTCACGGGGATTCCACAGCGGTAGATCGAGGATGTTTCTAAAGGATTCCCGAAATGAGTTGTCCTGCCGAATTTTACGCTCACAGCGTAAAGATCTGGCAATGTTTTTTGAGGGGTTTTGTTTGACTTGAGTCAGGGATGGGGTATGAAAGCGCCGATATTTGACGGTAGTCTGCGAAGGAACATCCTCCGCGTGCCGGAGGCGATCAACCAAAGCTCGGGCATCTGCATTCTGGGAAGATCGCTGCAATCCTTTATCTTCTCGACGGATGTCGCGATAATCCGCAACTGCAATGCCGACGCGATTATGGCGGTTTATCCCTTCACGCCGCAGCCGATCATCAGCCACGCCCTGATGCTTGCATCGGACAAACCCGTCTTTTGCGGCTTGGGTGGCGGATTAACATCAGGCAAACGTTCGGTCGAGATTTCCATCGACGCCGAGTTTCAGGGAGCGCTGGGCGTAGTGTTAACTCCCCGACGCCGGCAAGCCTTATCAAATCCCTCAAGCGCAAGCTGGAAATTCCGGTAATCGTGACGGTCGTTTCCGAAGAGGAGGATTTCGCACGCCGAATTGACGACGGGGTTGATTTTTTCAATGTTTCCGGCGGATCGAAGACGAGAAGTATCGTTGAAGAGATCAGGCGGTTTGCTCCCGACTTCCCGATCATTGC
The DNA here is from genome assembly GCA_024103495.1 of Aridibacter famidurans. Classification (GTDB taxonomy): domain Bacteria; phylum Acidobacteriota; class Blastocatellia; order Pyrinomonadales; family Pyrinomonadaceae; genus Aridibacter; species Aridibacter famidurans. Next base: position 659 of record JAGFIQ010000118.1, on the reverse strand, counting down.
AACAGGTGGAAGAAGCGACGAGACCATTCTCGAGATCATCAACGCTGGAGCAAATGCCGTCTCCTACACGCCCCCATCGACGGGTGAACTCTTCAAGCCGTTAATGGAAAAGTATCGCGCCTTAGCCGGACGGAAATGATCGTTGAAGGAGGCACAAGATCACGGCCAATAGACCGGGAAAACTCTAAGAAATTCGTGCCTCTTCTTTTCACAGCTATCTTCGAAGTTTTCGGAGAGCTCGGAATCCTGTTGGCCCCCTAGGACATATGTCGCCAATCGCCATCGTACTTTTGTTGCTTCTATTGGCCGTAGTCCTCTTTGCGACGGAGAAATTGCCGGTCGATATCGTCGGGCTCATTCTGGTCGCAGGACTGGTGCTCACCGGAATACTGACGGCCCAGGAGTCCGTATCCGGTTTCGGCGACAATATCATCATTACAATTGCCGGACTATTCGTTTTGACCGGCGGCCTGGTTAAGACAGGCCTTGTCGATCTCATCGGACGACGGCTTTACAGGATTGCCGGCAATAATGAATTTCTATTGCTTTTTCTAATCATGATGGTCGGGGTGATTTCCTCGACCTTTATGAACAACACCACCGCTGCTGCGATGCTGGTTCCCTTCGTTCTCGGCCTCGCTAACAGAGCGAAAGTGCCG
>JAGFIQ010000113.1 GCA_024103495.1 Aridibacter famidurans | reverse complement strand
TAAGGACCCTGAAACTCCCATTTCAAGTCTTTCCAGACTTCAGGAAGCGTCGAAGAACTGGAAGATCAAGACGCCCGAGGTCGCGATCGTAGATGGCAATTCACTGTACAGGCTTAAAGGGCACTGCGACGTTCCCGACAACACCTGGCTGTGGATGGCAGAAGAGCTGTACGCCTCGATCCTTGGCAGAGGAAACAAGCCGGAAAGCGTCTTCGTGCTTTCCTGCGGTCAGGAACGGAATCCCGTGAAGGAGAAGCCTCTGGAGGATAATCGGCCGGTCTTGAAGCGTAAGGATGGTGACTCAGAAACCCTTTCCGCTTTCGCTCCGTAGGAGGCCAATGTCTGTAGCAACACAACCCCAAAGATAGATCCAGCCCCGCAGGGGCTGCGCCGGATTGCGCTCCTTTGGAGCGCGATGTCGATGTGGCGGCGATTTGCTACTGACATTTGGCTCCTGACGGAGCCAGGAACCGGATCGAGATGGAATTGTGATCAGCCGGCATTCGCCGGCTTGGGCAGCGCAAAGCGCTGCTCTAAACGGGGTTCGCGCGGGGGGCCGCTTAAGCCGTGCTTCGCACGTCTCTTGCAGCCCAAAGGGCTGCTCTAAACGGGTCGTTGACCTGCAAAGCTTGCCGGGCGGGGACGAGCCCCGCCCCTACGAAGCACTGCTCACGGCTCACTGCTTACTGCTCACCGTCCCCTCCCGTCATCATCAGACCGATCTCTTCCGCCGAAGTCACAGCAGGGTCCACCTCGCCGACGATCTTCCCCTCGCGGATCACCAGCAGACGGTCCGCGAGCGCAGTTACTTCCTCAAGTTCGGCGGACACAAGCAGGATCGCGGCGCCGCGGTCGCGCATCTCGATCAGTTTCCTGTGTATGAACTCGATCGCGCCGATATCGACGCCCCGAGTGGGCTGCGAAACGAGCAGGAGCTTCGGATCGAGCTCGAATTCCCTGCCGATTATCAGCTTCTGCTGGTTCCCTCCGGAAAGCGAACGCGCGGTCAGTTCCGGCCTGGGGGGCCTTACGTCGAAATCTTCGATGATCTCCGCCGTCCGCTTCTCGATCGCCGCGGAGTCCAGCAAGCCTGCGGCTCCCGCCAGAGGCGCCCGGTAGTGCACGCCGAGCATCGCGTTCTCGGTCAGATCGAAATCGAGCAGAAGTCCGCGCTTATGCCTGTTCTCGGGGATATGAGCGATCCCCATCTCCTTTCTCTTTCGGGCCGAAGTTCTGGTAATGTCGCGGCCTTCGAAAGAGACGGTGCCGGATACCGAACCCGGAACGGCGAGCCCGGCGAGGCACTCGACAAGCTCCGACTGCCCGTTTCCTTCGACGCCCGCGATCCCTACGATCTCGCCCTTTCGCACTTGAAACGACACGTCGTCGACCGCCGTTCCGTGCCGGCCTTTTATCGAAAGCCCTCGGACCTCGAGCACATCGGCGGCCGGGTTCGCGGGCGTCTTCTCTACCCTCAAAAGCACTTCGCGGCCGACGATCATCTTCGCGAGCTCGCGCTTGTCGGTCTCCGAGGTCGCAACATTGCCGACGGTCGTCCCGTCGCGCATCACGGTGACGTGATCGGAGATCGCGAGAACTTCCTCCAGCTTGTGCGTGATGATCACGATGGTCACGCCCTGATCCTTCATTCGCCGAAGGATGGCAAAGAAATCGTTGACTTCCTGCGGAGTAAGCACGGCCGTTGGCTCGTCCAGGATCAGGATCCGCGCCTTTCTGTAGAGCGCTTTCAAAAGCTCGACGCGCTGCTCCTGACCGACGGAGAGGTCCTCGACCGTCGCGTTCGGGTCGATCCCGAGCTTCAACTCGTTCGAGAGCCTCTTGATCTCGTCCGCCGCCTGATCCAGATCGAGCATCGCGGCGTTTCCGGTCTCCGCGCCTAGGACGATGTTCTCCGCGACTGTCATCGTGTCCACGAGCATAAAGTGCTGGTGGACCATCCCGATCCCGAGCGCGATCGCGTCGTGCGGATTGCGGATCTCGACCTTTTCGCCGTCGACGAAGATCTCTCCGCTGTCCGGAGTGTAAAAGCCGTACGCGATCCGCATCGCGGTCGACTTTCCGGCTCCGTTCTCGCCGACGATCGCGTGAATGGTGCCTTCTTCGATCTTCATCGACACGTCGTGATTCGCGATGCAGTCGCCGAAGGTCTTGCTTATTTTCTTTAGTTCCAACATTTCAGAATTGCCTGAGAAGAGAGTAGCCGAGCGCCAGCGCGGCCGCGAGGAAAACGAGGACGCCTATTTTGAACAGGAACTGTCCCCGGTGCGTGCGGTCGCTGAATCCGTCGGTGATGCCGAACAGTATCGCGCCGAATCCCAGAAGGACAAAACCGTAGCTATTTATGTCGGAGATCCGGAAGGTCAAGCCCCAGGCACCCCACGCGATTGATAACGCGCCGGCCGCCACAGCCAGAATGCCGTTGAGCGAAAGCCCGAGCCGCATAAGTTTTCAGTTCGCCATCGCGTCCGTTACGACGATCTCTCCGGAGATTATCTTCTCCTTCGCTTCGTTGACTCGCTTAATGACGTCTTCCGGAATAAGGGGCTTGTTGTATTCGTCGAGCGAGTACGCGACTCCGTCCTTGTCGAGTCCGAATACGTGGAATCCGCCCTTGAACCGCCCTTCCTTTACTTCCTTCACGGCTTCGAACACCGCGTTATCCACGCGTTTCACCATCGAGGTGAGGACGAATCCGGGCTTTTCGGCGTTCTGGTTGGAATCGACACCGATCACGAACGCCTTCGGATCCCCCTCGGGACGCCTTCCGGCCTGCTCGACCGCGTCGAACGCCCCGAGGCCGGAGTTCCCCGCCGCAGTGAAGATCACGTCCGCTCCGCTGTCGATCTGAGCAAGCGCCAGTTCCTTGCCTTTCCCTGGATTATTCCAGGCGTGATCGGTGACACCCACGTAGTTCTCGATCACTCGCGCGTTCGGGTTCACGGCTTTGGCGCCTTCTTCGTAACCCTTTGCAAAGCGGTGTATCAGTGGAATGTCCATCCCGCCAATAAATCCTAGCGTGTTCGTTCTCGATTTCTCCGCGGCGATCATCCCTACGAGGTACGAGCCTTCGTGTTCGCGAAAGACCAGCGAGGCGACGTTCGATTTCGGCGTTTTTCCGTCCTTTTCGAAGATCACGCCGTCAACGATGGCGAACTGAATATTCGGATAGTCCTCGGCGACACGCTGCATAATCGGCCCCTGCGCGAAGCCGACGCCGATTATCAGGTCGAAGCCCTTCTCGGCAAAGGCGCGCATCGCTGGTTCGATCGAGGTCGGATTTCCCGGTTCGACATCGCGGAGGATGATCCCGAGTTCCTTCTCGGCACGCTTCACTCCCTCCCACGCGGCGGCGTTGAACGAGCGGTCGTTCTTGCCTCCTATGTCGAACACGATCCCGACCTTGATCTTGTCGGTGTCCTCGATCGCCCCAGCGGAAGAACAGGAGATAGAAAAGACGGCGAAAGCGGTGACGGCCGCTGTCACAAGTAGTTTCCTGATTCGCATATGCGTACGTTGCTGGCCGTGTGTTCAGGGTTTGTCGCCCCGGACGACCTCGATTATCAGTTCTGAATACTCACCCGGATCATCGGCTATTCTATACGCCGCCCGGAGCTTTTGAACAGCATTCTTCGCGGCTGTTTCGTCGCGGCAAGAAACGACGGCGAGTGTCTCTCCTTCTGAGACCTCGTCGCCGGTGGTGCGCTCGGACCTTAGCCCCACCGAGTGATCGATGCCGTCCTCGGCCTTCAAACGCCCGCCTCCGATCTCGTTGACGACGTTCCCGACCGCAAGCGTGTCGATCTCTGAAATGAATCCCCCGCGCGCCGCCGTTACTTCCGCTTCCACAAGCCCGGTCTCCTGAAGCTTTTCAGGTTCGTCGCAGATGGAAGGATCGCCGCTCTGAAGCTCGATATTCTTCCGGAACGTCTGGAAGACCTCGCCGGAGCCGAGCGCGTTGTCGATCATCTCGCGAGCGTCGTCGTGCGACGCGGCGACACCGCCGAGAACCAGCATGTGGGAAGCGAGCTCGGAAGAAAGCTCGACCGTCGGCTCCATAAGGCCGTCAGCCTCGCCGCGCATTATCTTCACGCATTCGTAGACCTCGCAGCTGTTGCCGACGTATCTTCCGAGCGGCCTTCCCATATCTGTGATCAACGCTCGGGTCCTTACTCCGAACGCCTCGCCCGTGCGGACCATCTCTCCTGCGAGCCTGCGCGCGTCATCCAGGTCCTTCATAAACGCGCCGTTTCCGGTCTTCACGTCCAGGACAAGCGCGTCGAGCCCTTCGGCGAGCTTCTTGGACATTATCGACGCGACGATCAGAGGGATCGTAGGGACCGTCGCAGTCGCGTCGCGGAGCGCGTAGATCCTCTTGTCGGCCGGAGCGATCCGCGCCGTTTGTCCGCTCATCGCGAAGCCGCATTCCTTTACGATCCGTTTGAAATCCTCGACCGGAAGATCGACCGTGTAACCGGGGATCGATTCGAGCTTGTCGAGCGTACCGCCAGTGTGACCGAGCCCGCGTCCGGAGATCATCGGCACCGCAAGCCCGCACGCCGCGGCCATAGGCGCGATGAGCAACGAGGTCTTGTCGCCGACGCCCCCTGTGGAATGCTTGTCGGCGATCGGGCTTTCGATCTCCGGGAACTCCAGGATCTCTCCCGAGTAAAGCATCGCGCGTGTGATCAGCGACTGTTCCTCGAAATCGAGCTCGTTCAGGAACATCGCCATCACCAGAGCGGTGATCTGGTAATCGGCCCACGAACCGTCCGTCACGCCGTCGATGAATGCGCCGATCTCACCTTCGTTCAGGCGTCCGCCGTCGCGTTTCTTCGCGATGATGTCTTGTGGCCGCACGTAAGTAATTTACTCGATTGGACTTAGGTTTTACAAAGAGGAAATTTGCCCATTTTCCGCGAATTTCTTTTCTTTTCCGGGACCGTCGTGCATAATTGGTTATTATGCTGAAAGGAATATCTGGTATTGCCGCATTCGTTCTGACCTTTGGTCTTTCGGTTTCGCTGGTCGGGCTGCTCTTCGGTTTTACGGGAATCAGCACCGGCGATACGGGAGTCAGCGCAGAGATCACAAACTTCCTGAGACAGGATGTTCGGAACGGGAACTTCAGGGACCGCGAGATCAGAAAATATCTTTCGGAGCACTATTCGTACGGATCGGAATACGATCTCAAGATCGAAG
>JAGFIQ010000035.1 GCA_024103495.1 Aridibacter famidurans | reverse complement strand
CTTCGACGAGGTATCGGGCATCTCGTTCGATCAGAAGGACGGCGTCAACATCATGAAAGGCTACATGGAGTCTGGCGAATTCAGTCGCGGAAAAGAGAGCATCCGTGCTGACGGCGGAATTGTGCTTTTGGGAAACTTCGACGTCGACGTTGAACACCAACAGCGGGTCGGGCACCTGTTTGGACCTCTTCCTCCCGAGATGCGAGACGACACCGCTTTCATGGATCGAATTCACTCGTACTTGCCCGGGTGGAATGTACCCAAGATAGACAAGCACATCCTAACCAATCATTTCGGCCTGGTAAGTGACTTCCTTTCAGAGTGCTGGACCCAATTGCGCACCCAGTCGAGGGTAAGTTCCCTGCAGAATCGGGTGTTCTTCGGCGGCGCCCTGTCGGGTAGAGATACGAATGCGGTAAACAAGACTGTAAGTGGGCTGTTGAAACTGCTTTACCCGGCAACTGATTCGCACATTCCAGACGAAGATCTTGAGTGGGCCGTGCGCCTGGCCATGGAAGCGCGCAGAAGGGTGAAAGAACAGCAGAAGCGAATCGGTGCAGCGGAGTTTCGCAACACACATTTCAGCTATGTGATGGGCAACGACGGAGTAGAGCAGTTCGTATCTACTCCGGAGCTGCAGAGCGACAACAGCATCGGAGGAGATCCGCTGGAGCCCGGACAGGTCTGGACTATAAGTCCTGGCGGAGGTGATGAGCATCCGGGGCTGTATCGTATAGAAGTAAATGAGGGACCGGGGTCTAAAGTAACAATACTAAATAAACCGGTGCCGCCCGCCTTTAGGGAAAGCGTTGGATACGCTCAACAGAATCTATATTCAAGGGCCGAGCAACTTGTCGGAGATAAGAACCCTCGCGAGCACGAATTCTCAACCCAGTTGAGGGCCTTTGACGCTTCAAAGTCGGGCGCCAAGCTAGGAGTCGCGGCTTTACTCGCATTCTCCACGGCTTTGCTAAAAAAGAACGTAAAAGGTGGACTTATAGTCGTGGGCGAGATCAACCTCGGGGGTTCGATCGAGCCGGTTCACAACTCTGTGACGATTGCCGAGATCGCCGTCGAGAAAGGAGCCACCGGTCTCCTTATGCCAGTCGCCTGCAGGCGGGAATTGCTAGATCTCTCAGATGATATGGCAACCAAGGTGGATATTCAGTTCTATGCTGACGCAAAGGAAGCGCTCTTGAAAGCGATTGCCGAGTGACTCATTTGATCAGAACTCAAGCGATGAATTCGATCTTCAGAGTGAGGGACTGATGTTTATTCCAGAACCAGAAGCGAAACGAGTATTTACGCTCGCAAAATACGCTAGTGGCGACTTCCGTGATTTCTACACGGGATTACCTCTACACATGCTCGTTAGTGACTCCCTCTGCGAGGTGGCTGTATTTACTTCAGGCGTTGTCGATGAAGATTATCTTGCGTTCCTGGAGGCTACTGGTTCCGAGGAAATCATTAAGGAAGCATCCAAGATCTATATTGAGGTAAGACCGAAAAAGACGCCCGCAGCGCCCCTTTCAAAGTTACTGATTGAGAAGGGGGCACCGACCAATGCCTGGTTTGTAGCGGTGAGTGCGGAAACTTCCATTAGGTTGCAGGTTGCAATCAACAGGAGCTCCAGCCTTTATGGGTGTAAAGTAAGCTTGGAATCAGTGGGAATGGAAGCTGAAAGCTTGAACCACGCATACTCGATCATCTCCGAACTTTTCGAGCCCCATCGGATTTCTCATACGGGAAACGTGTTTGAGAAATGTTATTTGTCCTATACGAACGAGAACCAGGTATCGCACTACCGCAAATTAAGACACTTTAGAGAAGCAATCGAGCATAGGTTCCTTCTGAATGAACAACGGCGGTTTCTCTCCAAGAAAACCAGAAAACACCTCTTGGGCTTTAACATGCCTCCCGAGAAAACACGTGAGTTTCTGCGTGGAGTAGCGTTTTTACTTGAGGACCAAAGCGATGCGGCCTCCAAGCATTCTGAACAGGAAATCATCTCTGACCGGATCGGTGAGTTCTTGGCCAACCTGAAGGTGAAAGATACGGAAGAGCTGCTTTGCTTTGACGAAGTGGAGAAGAAGACCATTAGATCAAGGATTAAAGAGATTGAAGCTGGTTGGAAAATAGCGAAGGACTCCAATACCGGTTCCTAGCCTGATGGATAGCTAGATCTTGACCATGTAGTGCTTTGCCCCTTCAAGGTTGAATCAGGAAGTGTGTTTGGCATTTAAGGTCCCTTAGCAAAAGTACTTAAGAAATCGTAGCGCATTTTCCGCTGCGCTCACATTGCGCGACAATTAGGCACTCCCAAGAACAAGACTTCATCGACCTAGCCACTACCTTTTAGCTATGCATGGCGGGGAAAACGGAACTCTCCGGAGACTAAATCGGTGCGTGTAGTCAGTTGGAACATGAGACGGGCGACTGCGATGAGCAAGGCCTGGGAACACTTTCTCGAAGTTTCTCCGGATCTCGCTTTGCTTCAGGAAGTCAACTCTATCTCTCCGGGCGTACAGGCGGAGTACTCATCTGTAGTAAGGCCTGCCAGAACTCAGCACGGTGACCTTCAGCGATTCTCAACCGCAGTCTTGAGCCGCTACGACTTAGCTGCAGCCTCTTTGAATTCGGAGTTCTCCTGGGTACGCGAACAACTTGCCATCTTTAAAGGGAATCTTGTAGCGGCGACGTTCAAGATCGACGGCATTCCTGAGATCAAGGTCGTATCGGTTCACGTGCCAACTTGGCCGCTGGACGCGACTGACCTGACTCCGAAAGATCTTCAGAAGATCAAGCTTGAACACAATTCAAGGGTCTGGGCCACCGAGCTGCTATGGTCGGCGATGGTCGCGGAAAGAGATTATGACGGTTGGCTGGTCGTAGGCGGTGATCTGAATACCTCGGTGACTTTCGATAAGATGTGGAGCGGAGGGCCCCACGGAAACCAAGAAGTTCTGGATCGGTTGCACGCCCTCGAGCTGACGGAGTGCCTTGTTACGGCTCAGGGCTGCCTGACCGCCACATTCCAAAACGCTTCAGACAAGAAGGTAATCCACCAGATCGATCATCTCTTCGTTAGCCATCCCCTGGCAGCACGCCTTGTTGAGTGTGGCGTAAGCGACCGCGATCTGATCTTCGGCGAGTCTTTGAGTGACCACCTCCCTATCATCGCTGACTTCAAAATTGGAACGTAGCCCTCGCGGCTGTGGGACAAAATATGAGTATCAAGATTCTCGAGACAACCATTAGGAGCCTTCCCTCCCTGCAGCTAAAAGAAAACAAACGGGAGATTCACCGTGTGCGAAAAGGGGGTTGGGGAGGGAGCATGTGGATAACGAGACGCAAGGGCGGTTACCGGATTTTGCTTACCGGAGAGGTAGCGAGTCGATTCCGGCAAGAAATGAGACGCCTCTTCGGTGATCGGGCGGGGATCGATCGTCGGTATGAATACTGGTACCTGTCAGGCGATCAGGCATTGTTAGAGTCCTTGGCCGCACTTGACCGGATCTAAAGGCTTCTTCTGGGCACAAGACGTGTCGATAGGCAGGTGGCTCTGATTTCTGAATTATTTGTCTTGCAAACGGATTCCGAGCGTTCAACCTGTTCAATCGTTCAGCACTGAACAGTTGAACGGAATGAACGATGCCGAAACCCGTATGTGTCTGCTTTGCCCCTTCCAACACAGGGTATCTTTTGCGCTCATCCTTACCTCCCCGGGTCTTTCAGTTGTCCCCAGCACTTTCTCGCTGCATCGCTAAACTTAGCTAAAGATCCTGAAGGCTATCTCTGATATACGGAAGTACGCAATTAGAAAGATCGCGGACGCCAGTTAGTCAAAATGTCTTGACATCTGAAAATGCGGCGTGCAAGAATGTCCCCGCCCGAAAAGCAGTGTTGCTGTTGACTATGAGTTCCTACTACAGACTTAATTGCCTTCTCGGTCTTGTCGTCATCTTCTTGTCCTTGCTGCCCGCGTACGCGCAATCAGACCAAGACCCAGAGCAGCGAAGGCATGATGTAGAAACCATTCGGAACTTCCCTGACCCCGGTTCAGATATGGCGTATGTGGTCGCGACGAAGGCGAACATGCGAGCCGAACCGAAATTAGACGGCCGAATTCTCCGCCAGGTAGAAAGAGGCGAGGCTCTTGCCTTGGTAGAGAGATTCAAAACAGGGAGCTGGTACCGAGTGATCCATGTGCCTTCCGCGGACGAGGGCTACATTCATGAGAGCGTCGTCGTTCTAAAGCTCACCGCCAACCGATACAATGCCCCACCGCTTAGCTCCCAGCGCGTAGCCGGGCAGACTGACCCCTCCCTCGAAGTAACAAACCTTGAAAGGGAGACGGATCTTAACCTCCGTATCAATGGTGCACTTTACGTTGTCAGGGCAGGCTCGACGATTACCATGAATCTCGAGCCGGGCGAATACGAGTATTACGGCTGGTCTCCCGGTGTCCGCCCGGCAATCGGAAAGAACAATCTGACTTTGGGATACAAGTACAGCTGGACTTTCAGGATCGTCAGAAGATAAGGAGCCTCTCACTGCGCATACGTGTGGCGTAATCCCTCACCTTCATTGGGAGGGGGACAAGCAAGATTTTCGCATTCGTCACAATCCAATGAGAAAATTTGGGGCCTAGGTTTCGACTGCTTTTCCGACCAACCATTTCATTCTAGATCGAGGCACTTGCCCCTGCCCTATTTGATATCTCTTTGGTTGGAATTCCATCTGAGTGAATACTTCAACGAAATGTAGCAGGAGGACTGCAATGTCGTTATGAGCGATGTTCATCCGTGCCCAGCATGCGGCAAGTACATAGACACAACGTTCACTCTTGAGCAATGTCCGAGATGTAATGTTTCCTTGGTAGGCGTCAAGTTTAACTCAACCGCGTTTTCAGGAACCGACATTACCAACCTAACGAAAGAAGAAAAAGCGAAATTAGGATCAGTTGAAACCTGGCTCGGGCTCAGCATTCTCTCGTTCTTGTTTTTCGGTTGCTTCGGAATCATCGCAATCTTCTTTGCAGTGAACGCCTATAGAGCCAAGAAGTCTGATGATCCTTATGGCGCGATAACAGACATGAAGCGGGCGCGAGCCTGGTCGATCGCAGCATTCATACTCGGCGGTTTGGCGATATTCGGAATGCTCGCCGGACCTTAGGTCACATCCGGTCCCATACCATACGCATGCCCAGATGGGGGTCCAGACCCTTAAAGACAAGAGATGGAGATCTTTTCCGTTACAAAAGAACAGTCCCCTAAGGAGATCGAAGAAGTCGTGCGTACGTCAGCTTGGAGACCGCACGTTTGGATCAGCACTATCTTCGCCGTTCTTTTGATCGTGAGCTACGTAGCGAATGCCTTTCATGACTATGCGGGACAACCGCTAGATAAAGAACAGGGAGTAGCAGAGCAGGAAGATGAACGAGAAAAGGAAGAAAGGTGGCGAGTTAAGGTCCGCCAAAGGGAACTCGAACGAAAAGCTTTAAAAGAATGCTGGGAAGAACTACCGAAAGGCCTGGCTACTCGCGACTTCACGAAGGCGGATCTAACTGCAGAGGAGTGTGTTAAGGAAAGAATGAAAACAGCCAAGTGAGGTCTTGACGTTCTTGGATTGCCACAGGTGGATGAAATGAAAGTAAAGACAAATATTCGATTCGTTTTAGCTACAGCGCATGTCGTATCTCTGCTCCTTATTCTGGCAGCTACAAATTTTGCACAAGGTCAGAATTCTCAGGGTTCTAAATATCGAGACACGAAATTCCCCTTCTCAATTTCATATTCAGAGAACTGGGTCGAATCAACTGATGAATTTGCAACAACACGATTCTTTATCATCCATTCAGACATCCGATTTCGCGCCTACCTAAAGATCAACGTTTTTCATTTGAGTACTCTTAAAGATCAAACCTCTAGCGGATTTGCAGCCTTTGGCTTGCAAAGGCCTGATGCATTTATTGCGGGGGTGAGGCTACGAAACAAAGACGCGACTCACATTAACTCGAGGATCATTAAGATTGCCGGCAGAGACGCAATTGAGCATAAGGCGCAATACTATGTTGACCATTCGGGCCGTAGAGATCGGGTAATCCAAAGAGGTACACAGCTACTCGTTGACGGTGATGTCTATACCTTTACGGCCTCTTCCATTGCGGAGCATTTTCCGCGGCTCGAGTCTGAGTTTGATCAGATAGTAGGTTCCTTCCGTCTTCACGGAAGTAGTCGAGTTGAGCCGACCGCTTCGGAAAGCACTTCTGAACTGCCCAAGGGTAGCGCGAGAGTGTCATCGACTCGTGCGAATCTCAGAGCGGAACCTCTGGGAGATTCTAAGATACTTGAGGAGCTTCCTCGGGGGACGACGCTCATTCTGCTAACAAAGTACCCGCTTGTCGGCTGGTACCATGTCGAGCATTCGGGCCAGGAGGGTTGGCTCCACAAATCAACGGTAGAAGTCTTTCCGGAATCCTCTGAGAGTTCCACAAGATACTCGACTTATGAGATCAAGAACGTTGGATCCCTGTTATTACCTTCCAGTATGGAAGTTCAGTCTGAACACGTTCAGGATTTGAACAATATCATCGCAAACGAAGCCATGCCGGGAATCAGTGGAAGAGGATACGACGTGATCTTACAGCAGAAAGGTTGGAACACCCTGCGTAAGTAGGAGACATATACCCGGGTGATGGTAAAGACTGAAACCGTTGTTCCGGGAACGGTCGGCCGAATTGACTCTGAGATTACAGCTACAGCTGGCGAGTTGCGGGAGTTGAGCGAATTGCTCGAATCCGAAATGCGCACAGGATTTCCAAAGTACGGACTGAAGTTGATTCGGTGGTTAGGGGTCGAGATCGTAAAGATCAACGGTTCGTACGGCCTGAAGACCTCCTATTTGAGACAAGGCGGCTCGAATCCGCCAGTGTTGGTGGAGCAGTACCATTTTGAGAACCATGACAGGACGCACACAGTTACAGTCTCATACCGATACGAAGATGCCGACGTTTGGAAACCGGCTATCGACACAGTAGTCGATAGCCTCAGGTTTCTAGTGCGTCCGAATTAGAGCTAGATTGCTCTGTTACCTCTTTGCAAGCGTAAGTGTAGACTCAGCTCTGGAATACATTAGAAAGGCGCCTCTTGGCCTCCACTCACTAGACGAAACCTAAAATGGCATGGTTACGTGCGCTTGTAATCAGTTCGGCAGAAGGAGTAGCTATTAAGGGGTCTCCTTAGTTTAATGTATGCTGCTGGGGAATGGTAGGGTATTCAATTAGAACCTTTACTCTGAAAGATGCAGAAGATAGACCTTCACTGTCTTACGTGCAATGTCGTTGTTTCTGTCCCAGGTGACATTGGGGAGTTTGCATGTACAGATTGCGGTACGACAATGAACGTGGTTCGGTCGGGAAATACTGTTTTCCTTCGCAAGACTGAATCTCACAGAGATGGACCCCATTCGTTGGACAGTTTGGCGGCTGATTTAAGGTGGAAAGCCTGTCCCATTATGCCGCCAGTTTCAGAGGTCCGGCGTAGCCGGGCCTCGCGAGTTTGTAATATGCCTCATCCGGGGTCCTCGAGTCGAGCGACGAATGAGGGCGCCTCTGGTTGTAGAACTCGATCCATTTCCCGAGTCCCTGCCTGAGTTCGCTGCCTGTCTCGAAGGCGTTCAGGTACACGCATTCGTATTTGAGAGATCTCCACAACCTTTCGATCATTACGTTGTCCATCCAGCGGCCGCGTCCGTCCATCGAGATCCTCACGCCGGCCTCTTTGAGCACCGAAGTGAACTCAAGGGAAGTGAACTGCGAACCCTGGTCCGTGTTGAATATGCCTGGCGTTCCGTATTTGCTGATCGCCTCCTCAAGCGCTTCGACGCAGAACCGGGCGTCCATCGTGTTCGAAACCCTCCAGGAGAGGACCTTCCGCGTCGCCCAGTCCATCACTGCCACGAGGTACAGAAAGCCCCTTTTCATCGGGATATAGGTGATGTCCGCGCACCAGACCTCGTCCGGTTCGGTGATCGACATCCCCCTGAGCAGATACGGGTAGACCTCGTGTTCGGGATGCGGCTTCGAGGTATTCGGCCTTGTATACACGGCCGAAAGGCCCATCAGGAGCATCAGCCTTCCCACGCGCTTTCGGTTCACCCGGTATCCCTGTCTTCTCAAATAGCGCGTCATCTGGCGCGATCCGTAGAACGGGGTCTCCATGTACTGAACATCGATCAGCTTCATCAGCTTGAGATTCAGTTCCGATTCTCCCTTCGGTTCGTAGTAGTACCCGGACCTGCAGATCGAAAGCAGAGCGCACTGCCTGGTTATGCTCAAACTCCCGTGTCCGGGTTCGACAAGTTCCTGCCTCCGTACGCGGCTCACCGGCCGAAGGCTTTCGCTAAAAAATCCCGCTCGACAGTCAGCTCCCCGATCTTAGCGTGAAGCTCCTTTATCCGCGCCTCTTCATCCTTCTTGTCTTTTTCTCCCTTAGTGGAGAACATCTTAGGCAGGTTCTCGATCGCCTTCCGCTTCCAGCCCGCGATCATGTTCGGATGGATCTCGTACTTCGCTCCCAACTCGGAGAGCGTAAACTCGCCCCTGATCGCCTCAAGCGCGACCTTCGCCTTGAACTCCGCTGAATACCTTTTCCGCTTTGATTTGCTCACTCTGATACCCCCTTCGCTTTCTGTCAGGTTTCCACCTTAACAAGCTGTCCGAAAATTGGGTACCATCTCTGTTTTCTTTGGCCTGATCCAATTATGGGTCGCCCGTTTGCAATTGAAATTGTGCTTGGTCTAAGCATAAGCCTGATTAGCGCAATCTTGATCTATCTCATTCTCGTGAGGTCTCGTGATCGACAAGTTTATGAGATCGTGAAATTTAGGATAGAGAATATCCTCGATAGATACCTAAGAACGGTTCACAGATTGCTTCACTCGAGCGAATCCTTTCGGGAAGTAATGCAACGATCGGAAACTAAAGAGATCGGCTTTGCAAAGCCATTGGTTGTGTCGGTCTCTGACGATCGATATGCCTTTCCCGACCATAAAACGATCGCAAACGCATTCCGGGACCTTCAACCCGAAGGAAAACTGAACCTCTTGGACGAATTGCAGAGAGTTGAGTCCTTCACGATGAGGGAAATAGAGAGAATCCTTGTATTCATGCCGTTCTTGGACGCCGAGCTCCTTAAGACGATAAGCACCTTTGAAGATAGGAGTTCTCCAAGATACACCGATCCTATCTTTGAGATAGCGGATTTAATGCCTCTGTCAAAGTATGATTATTCCGTCGAGATCTTTGCATCAGAGTTCTCGAAATACGTTGATTTTTGCAAGAGACTCGACGATCTCCTGATCACACCCTTTATAAAGGGACGGTCCGGAACTGTTGTTATTCCCGTCTACGAGATGTCGACCGAAATATCAAACCGAACTAATCCCTGAGACATAGCGCTAAACACAATACGCTCCATATCAGCATTACACCCGCTACATTTTCCGCTACACACAGAAATAGGGCGACCGCGATGGTCGCCCTAAGTTATTGAGAAGATTGGTGGAGCCGAGGGGGATCGAACCCCTGACCTTATGACTGCCAGTCATACGCTCTCCCAGCTGAGCTACGGCCCCGGAAATGATTGATAATTGGAAATGGAAAATGGAAATTTCCGCTCCCACAATTTGAACGTAGCTCAACGCGCACTCTTCGTCAACCGGAGATCTGGCTCGATAGAATCGCGTGTCGCAGTTTCATCGCAAACTGTCTGAACGCCTGGATGTTGTCCACGTCAAGCAACGGCCAACTTCTTCATTATCAATTCTCAATTATCAACTTTCAATCACTTCCCTTTGAATTCCGGTTTCCTCTTCTCCAGAAACGCGGAGACGCCTTCTTCCTTGTCTTCCGTCGAGAAACAGATCGCGAACAGGTCGATCTCACGTCGCAGTCCTTCGTCGAGGTTAGACCGCGACGCGAATTTCACCGCCTCCTTTGTCATCTGGAGGGCGACCGGAGCCTTAGACGCGATCTTCTCCGCCAGCTCCATCGTCTTCTCTTCCAATTCTTCAGCCGGCCAGACGTGGTTCACGAGGCCGAACCGCTCGGCAGTCGCGGCGTCGATCATGTCTCCGGTCAGGACCATCTCCATCGCGCGGCCTTCGCCGATCAGGCGCGTCAGCCTTTGAGTCCCGCCTCCGCCGCACATGATCCCAAGGTTGATCTCCGGCTGAGAGAACCTCGCGTTCTCCGACGCGACCCGTATGTCGCAAGCCAATGACAATTCGCATCCGCCTCCGAGCGCGAAACCGTTGATCATCGCGATCACGGGCTTCGGGAACTGGTCGACCGAGTTGAAAAGCGTCCGTTCCTGGAAGACCGCGCGCTGGGTCACGGCGGTCTTGCCGGCGAACTCCGATATGTCGGCCCCCGCGACGAACGCTTTCTCGCCCGCGCCTGTGATCACTACGCAGCCGACTTCCGCGTCGTCGCGCAGTTCGTCGAGAGCGGCGATGGCTTCGGTGTGCACCTGGGTGTTCAGCGCGTTCAGTTTCTCCGGGCGGTTGATGGTGATGACCGCGACGCGGCCGCGGCGGTCGAGGGTGATGGTCTGGAATTCCATTCCTTTAAGGTAAAAAGTAATAGGTAAAAAGTAAAAAGGAGAATGCGGGAATTTGAGCGAGGGATTTGCCGCGGATCGGAGAGGATGCTCTATTTATCCAGGTCTTTTCATTCGGGTTGGACAAACGGCTCGCGCTTCGCGCTCGATGCAGCGCAAAGCGCTGCTCTAAACGGATGTCCGATAAGCTTCGGTTTGTCGCGGTGCGTCCGCGGCCCGAGCGGCTGGCGGGGTTCCGCGCATTCACGCGGCGCAAACTGAAGTACGCGCGACAGCGCAGAGCGCTGCTCTAAACGGGGTGGCGATGCAGGCGTTTGAGACGGGCGGCGACAAGCTAAAGCTTATCGCACAGTGCGGGCGGGGACGCCCGCGGTCCAAACGACAATTCCCGCCAATACTTCAATCGTCGTCGTCGTCTTCCTCGTCCGGCTGGTCGTCGGCGACCCACGAGACGAACAGGCGGAGCCAGCTTTCCTTCGGTTCCGTGATCTCCACACCGACGCGTGTCGTTCCGTGGACCGAGGGCGATGTCCGGATCACGAGCGCTTTTACCTCGACCGGCACGCCGTCCGGTCTGTGCGACCTTAAATAGAGGCTTTCACCTGTGTTGATCTCTTGATTGATATGAAAAAGGGTCCCGGTCGTGGAGATGTTGTCGGTCTCGGTCGGCTCGCTCCAGGTGGCTCCATCTTCTGAGCGGCCGGACACCACGATGGGCAAGCGCAATCCCATGCGCAAAGCGAAGCGCTTTTCTTCGAATTGAGGCTGCATCGTGGTCGACATATAGGGAAAGCGACTCGAACTGTCTGTAAATTGGTGTCAAGTTTAGCATATAAGAAGGCAGGAGTCAGAAGTCAGAAGTCGGTAGACAGAAGCAAAGAAGAAGGAAGGGACACGGATGAAATGAGATCACTCGGAAGCCACGGTTCAGAGTATCCCAAAGCATTTGTGTTTATCTGTGTCTCAGTTTTTGGTCGTTGATCGTTGATAATTGACCGTTGTAGAGCGGTTCGACTTCGATTATGAGCGGCGTTTATAATTAAGGTATTCAGATCTTGGTTTGTATTAGAAAGAAATATATCGATCCCGTGAGGTAATACTATTTCAATGTCACTACAAGAGATCCATAAGAAAGTAGTCATTCTAGGCTCCGGGCCCGCGGGACTTACCGCCGCGATCTACGCGGCACGCGCTCAACTGGATCCCGTCGTCGTCGAGGGCCCTCAGCCCGGCGGGCAGCTCACCATCACGACCGATGTCGAGAACTATCCGGGCTTTGCGGATGGAATTATGGGACCCGCGCTTATGGAAGAATTCCGAGGGCAGGCGGCGAGGTTCGGAACCGAGTTCCTACAGACGTGGATCGACCGCGTCGATCTGTCCGAGCGGCCGTTCACGCTCTACGGGAAAACGAGCGAGGACGCGGAAGACATCACGACCGTGATCAAGGCGGATACGCTGATCATAGCGACCGGCGCTTCGGCGAAGTGGCTCGGCATCCCCGGCGAAGATCCGGTTCCGAACGGCTTGGGAGGAAACGGCGTATCGGCCTGCGCGACCTGCGACGGGTTCTTCTTCCGAGAGAAGCCCGTTGTAGTTGTCGGAGGCGGCGACACGGCGATGGAAGAGGCGACGTTCCTGACCCGATTCGCCTCGAAGGTCACGATCGTCCACCGCCGCGACGAGTTTCGCGCATCGGCGATAATGCAGGACCGCGCGCTCAAGGACCCGAAGATAGAAGTGCTCTGGAACACTGAGGTCAGGGAGATCCTCGGTTCCCAGGACGAAGGCGTCACATCCGTCCGTCTATATAACAATGTATCGGGCGAAGAAACGGATTTCGCCACCGGCGGCGTCTTCATCGCGATCGGCCACAAGCCGAACACCGACCTGTTCAAGGATTGGCTCGAGATGGACGACGTCGGCTACATCAAGACCGAGGGCTCGTCGATGAAGACCAACATCGAAGGCGTCTTCGCTTCCGGCGACGCGCAGGACAGCTACTACCGGCAGGCGGTCACCGCGGCGGGAACAGGTTGTATGGCTGCGATCGATGCGGAGCGTTTTCTCGCGGAGCATGAGAATGGGGAAGAGGCCGCGGAAGCGGCGGCAGTCAATGACCATTGACCATCGATCATTGACCAATGAATGAGTACCCGGAACGGTAGCGACGGGTAGAAGAATTGAACCGCAGAGCAGGCAGGCCGTCGCTACGCGTCTCGCGTGCAGTGAGCGAAGCGAATACGTTCGCGAACACTACAAACATATCGCCGCTAAAGCGGCTGAGAATGTTTGGGGGCTTCTTTACCGTGGGCTGCGCCCTTCGGGCTTACCCACGGCTAAACTCACGTCGTCGCTATGCGACTCCGAACCCTACGCCCGACAGACCCGTCAGACTCGACAGACCCGTCAGACTCGACAGACTCGACAGACTCGATAGACTCGATAGACTCGATAGACTCGATAGACTGAACCTACTTCACTCCCCTATCACCTGGCCTTTCAGAACTTCCACATTCTGAGGCGTTTTGACAAGCTTGCCAGGATCGAATCCCTTCTCTTCGACGCTGCGCAGGATCTCCTGATAAACGGATGTCTCAAGCTCCGGCGTGCGGCTCAGGATCCAAAGGTACTCCCGCTTCGGATCTCCCACGACCGCGTAACTGTAGTCCTCGGCCAGATCGATCACCCAATAGTCGCCCCACACGAACGGCAGGAACGAGAGGAACGCCGGGGCAAACCGCACCTCGAGCTTCGCGTTAGTGCTTTCGTCCACGATCCTGGCCTCTCCCTTCGCCCGGTCCATTTTGCCGTTCTTCTTGAGGCACTCGTTCAGCACTTCTATATCGCCGTCGCTCTCGATCGTGTACGTCGCAGTAGTGTTGCCGACGCACTTCTTCTGGAACTTGTTCGGATACCTTGCGATCTCGAACCACTTGCCCTTGTACCGGTCAAGATCGACGGATGCCACGGTCTTCAGCGCTCCTTCGTCCTGCGCGAATAAACCCGCGGCAAGCAGGGCTCCCGCTAAAAACGAACTCAATATCTTCTTCATATGCTTCTCCGGGACCGAAGCCCCTTTTCGTAACCTTCCCTTTGGCCATTTCCGGGTATTTGCGTTGAGGAGAGCCCGATTTCTATAATCTTATTCGCGGTAAACTATCGTTTGGAGTCAGTTTTCCAATGCCAATTTATGAATACAAGTGCCTGAACTGCGGCACTCACGTCGAAAAGATCCAAAAGACGACCGACGAGCCTCTGAAAACCTGTGAAGAGTGCGGGGGCGAACTTGCGAAACAGTGGTCGCTGTCCGGATTTCAGTTCAAAGGTGAGGGCTGGTACGTGACCGACTACGCCGGTAAGAAGAACGGCGATTCTGCTTCGAAGGAAGGCTCAAAGGGAGGCGAATCAACCGACCCGCCGAAAGCCGCATCAGAGGGGGAAACCAAGAAAGAGGGCAAACCGGAAGGAAAGCCCGAAGCCAAATCAGACAAGAAAGAATGATGTTGAAAGATCCGGCCACGAGAACCGCCTCGGCAATCTGTCTCTTGTTAGCGCTCGCGTCTGCGGCCTGGTCCCAGTCGGGACACAGCAACCGTAGCAGCACGAGTGCGCTTGAAGGCACGATCCTGTCCGTGACGGCCATCAGGACGGACGGGAAGGAAGAGCCGATTCGCGCCGCCGATCTGTACCTGTACGAAAACGCAGTAGAACAGAAGATCAAGAACTTCAGCTACGATCCTTCTCCGTCCCGCATTGTGATCCTTGTCGACAATTCGCAAACCGTCCCCGTCAGTATGGAAGAGCTGAAGAATGCGGTGATGGAGTTCGCTTACGAGATCTATGACGGCGACCAGTTGTTCGTCATCGCTTACGACGAGAAACCGGAGATCATCCAGGAGTGGACCGATGATCCGGACAAGATGAAGTCCTCGCTGGAGACTTTCCGCAAACAGGGGAATCCCTTCCTTTTCGACGCGCTGAACGCGACGGTCGCCGAAGTGCTGGTCCCGCTGATGCCCGGCACGAGAAAGACCGCGATAGTCGTGGTAGGCGACGGCCTGGACCGCGGAAGCAAGACGCCGTATGAGGGAATGCTGCGCGAGCTGCTCGACAAGGACGTTACCGTTTACGCTCTTCAGATGAAAGACCGGACCGGAGGCGCGTACAGGCGCTATTCGCCGAAGGCAGGCAAGGTCATTGACGAGGTAACAAAGGACACAGGCGGCGTCTCGTTCGAGTTTGCAAAGGCGAAGGAGGCCGCGAAATTCATCTGCGACGAACTTCGAAAGAACAGATATCTCCTGTCTTACTTCCCCACCAATACGTCTTCCTACGACGCGCGACGGCTGTTCGTGACGGGCGGGGAAGGCATAAACATTCGCCTCAAGGCATCCCAGCCGCCGAACATCAAATAAGGTAAACAAGCCGCCTCTGTGTTATCCTTGTTAGCGCTCGAAGGCCCCATCGCAAAGGGATTTCCGGGTTTGCGCCGATCCCGTATCGGCAAGCGGACGGGCGAGACGCCTGTCCGGGAGAATGACAAGTGAGCGATTCCAAGAAACCGCCAAAAAATCCGCCGCCCGACGATTATTCCAAGACCACGCCGAACATCGACATACACGATGACGAATCGGACGATTGGGATAACACGCCGTACAGTTCCGCTTCCGAGGCGCCTGCCGATGACTGGGGAAAGACCGTCATCAATTACAACTCCTCTCTGGAAGACAAGGGAAGGGACGAGTACGACGATACTTACAAAGGATCGGAAAGTGCGGAGCAGCCCGACTGGGGAATGACCCAGGCGAACATCAACCTCGGCGAGGCGTTCGAGGCTGACGACGACGATTTCGGCGGCGAAGATGTCGATACCGGCGTCACCAAACACGTCATTCATATCCCCGAGCTCGACCGGAAGAAGTTCCAGATCCCGCCTACGCCGACCGAGAGGGTCGAGGAAGAACGAAAGGAAAAGAGAAAGCAGGGCGGGATCCCGGCCTGGTTCTGGGTTACGGCCGGACTGATGACGATGTTCTTCTTCGCTTTGATCGTCATCGTTGGGGTCTATTTTCTATTCTTGCGCGGCGGCGGTTACGAGGTTGTCGTCCAGGGTGCGCCGATCGGCAGCCGTTTCCACATCGACAACGAGGGGAGCTGGGGAGTCGCTTCGACGAAGAACGAGCACGTTCTGAGCGGGCTCGACGCCGGAGACAGAACGATCGAGGTCAAGAATCCCGGCTGGCAGTGCGACCCGATCAAGGTCAATCTCCAGGGAGGAATCAATCCGAGGCCCATCATTGCATCCTGCCGGAGATCGGACGCGGGAAACACGATGTCCGAGGCCGCCTGCGATCAGACGCGAGTGGTCGAGGACCGCGAACGATGCGCGGAACAGATTCTCGACACGCTGGGCGATCCGCCTGACCTGGACCGACTTATCAAGGCGCTGAACTGGCTGATCATCAATTTCGAAACAGATAAATCGGACATTCCGGAACCTCGCAAGCGGATCCTGACGAAGGCGGCGTCGCATATGAAGAAACTGCCCGACACGGTGACTATCGAGATCGGCGGGCATACGGATGACAAGGGATCGGACGCTCACAACCAGGCGCTCTCGGACCGTAGGGCGAACGCGGTGAAGGATTTCCTTGTGAACGTCGGCACGGTGCGTCCGACCATCCTGACGACCAAGGGATACGGCGAGTCTCAGCCGAAGGCGACCAACGATACCGAAGAAGGCCGGTTCGACAACCGAAGGATCGAGTATACGGTGGTAAAACGCTAGCGCTTCAATGGTCAGTGTTCATCGATCAACGATCAATGGCGGAATCGCGTTGGCGGATTGATTCGATCACCCAATAACAAAAGCGATCTCGTTTTTGAGGACCCATTGATCGATGAGCACTGATCGTTGTTCAATGAAATTCGTTTAGAGCAGCGCTTTGCGCTGCCGTTTATTCTGCAGTTCGCGTGACGATGGAACGCGGTGCCGTCGCTACGCGACTACGAAGGATCTTTCGACTTGTTCCGTGGGTGGCGCCCTTCGGGCTTACCCACGGCTAAAAGCAGGCCGTCGCTGCGCGACTCAGGACGCGATAGACTAACGACTCGAAAGACTCGACAGACCCGCCAGACCCGATAGACTCGAAAGACCCGACAGACTCACCAGACCCGCCAGACTCGACACACTCGATAGACCCGACAGACTGACCGGACTCACAAAATCAGCCGCTTATCCCCCGCCCGCCTGGTCACCTTGACCGCGTCAAGATATTCCAGCAGAGGTATCGCGTACTTTCTCGAAATGCCCGCCAAGTCTTTGAATTCCGGAACGGTGATCAGGCGGTTCTCGGCTTCCGTCTCGGCGTAACTCCTCAGCTTGCCGATCAACTCCGACACCGCCGACTTCGCGAAGAAGAACTCATCCGTCACTTTCAGCACTTCTGAAGATTCGACCAGCATTTGGAAGATCTTCCTCGCTTCTTCCGTGCGTATCCCGGTCCCGCGCGCGGCTTCCGGCAAAGATTCCTTGAGCGCGGGAGGTTCAAGCCCGGCCTCGGAATACATCGCCGTCAGCCGTTCGAGAACCTGCTTTCCTTCCGGCGAAAGGTCCCGCGTGTGGGAGGCGATGCGGACGACATCTTTCTCGGACGCTACCGCACCTTCTTCCTCCAACGCCGCCAGTACTCCTCGAAACACCTCTTCCGGAACATATCCGCCGGCCTTTTCGCGCAAAGTCTCGCGCCGCATTCCGGTCGACAGCGGGTCCGCCTTGTGGTGTACCGTCACCAGATCCAGGATCGTTTTCCTGAGTTCGGAGAATTCGCCCGCGGGAACACAGACGCCGTCCGTCAAGATGACCTCTCCGGCGTCCTTCAGCTTCTCGAGCTCGGTTTCCAGAAGCCCGTCGCTGAGACCCGTACGGCCCCGGACCTCCCGGAACGTGCGTCCCGCGATCCCTCCCGATGCTGCCGCCGCACGTACGACGAGCCCGGGCGACAGGCTTCCTTCGAAGATAGCGCCGAGCGAGTCCGTCACCTTTCCGAATTCTTTGCGCCTGTGCTTTCGCGCAGACGATTCGAGGACCGTGCCGCCCGCGATCGTGATCTGCGGCGAGTATCTGCGGATAATGAATCTGTCTGACGGGACAGTAACAACTGGAGCTTCGAAACGCAGCTGGATCAGACCCGCGTCCCCGGGCGCGATCATCTTCTCCGTGTTCAGGACGTCGACGCGTGCCAGGACTTCGGCTGTGCCGATGTGAGCCCTGACCCTCTGTCTCGATCTCAATGGTTTGTCCGACGCAGGAAGAACCTCGACGTGCGCGTCGATGATCTGGGTCGGCTCGAACGCACCCGGTTCCGCGAGCACCATTCCGCGCGAGATCTCATCGTGTTCGATCCCCGCAAGGTTTACCGCCGTGCGCCTTCCGGCTCGCGCCGAATCCACCTGGTCTCCGTGCGTCTGAATCCCGCGTACGCGCACTTTACGCCCGGTCGGAAGGATCTCCATCTCGTCACCGATCTTTACCTGGCCTGAGAGAAGCGTACCCGTGACGACAGTCCCGAAACCCTTTACGGAGAAACTTCGGTCGATCGGCAGGCGCGTCGAGAATAGTTCTTCCCGCGCGGGAAGCGACTCGGCCGCAGCCTTCAGGTGCTCGCGGATCTCTTCGATCCCGTCGCCGCTTTTTGCCGAGGACCGGATCACCGGGGCGTTCTCGAGGAAGGACCCCTCGACGAGTTCAGCCGCGTCGAGCTCGACCAGGTCGAGGAAATCTTCCTCGACAAGATCGGTCTTCGTCAGAACGATCAGGCCGCTCTTCGTTCCGAGCAGCCGGCAGATCTCGAAATGCTCGCGGGTCTGGGGCATCACTCCTTCGTCCGCCGCGATCACCAGCATCACCAGATCGATGCCGCCGGCGCCGGCGAGCATATTCTTTACGAACCGCTCGTGGCCCGGGACGTCGACGAAACTGATCCGGGACCCGCCTAGCGCAAGATCGGCGAATCCCAGGTCGATCGTTATTCCTCTTTGTTTTTCTTCGGGAAGGCGGTCCGCGTCGACACCTGTGAGGGCCTTCACCAACGCGGTCTTTCCGTGATCGATATGTCCTGCGGTCCCGACGACAAGATCCATAGAAGAAATGTTATCTCTTTTAGTCGATAACCTCGAAGTCGATCCACCGTGACGCCGTCTTGCGGTCCGCTTTGTCGGTGATCGTTATCTGCAGGATGTAGCTTCCGGGAGCGAGATCCGAAGGAAGTTCTATCGACCCGAAGCTGTCGACGCCGTTCGGACCTGTCAGCCGGATGCGCACATCGGAAAGCTCAAGGACCGGCTTTCCTTCTGCGAAAACAGATACCGCTGCCGTGAACCTGTCTCCGGAACCGGAGATTGGTCTCGCTCCCTGTATGTCGAGGACAAATGCCATCCGGTCGCCGGCCTTGTACTGCCTAAGCGAAGGTATCGACCGTTCGAAGACCGGTGCGAAACCTGCTTCAACGGGCCTCGGTCCCGGTACGATCGGTGTATCTCCCTCGCCGAACCGCGTCGTTACAAGCGATCCGATCGTGAAGTTCTTCGAACTCTCTTTCGGGATCTCGACGTAATCGCCCGCAGTCCCGAGCCGGCCGGAGGCATCATCCTGAACGGCGAGTCGAAGGCTGTAGATCCCCGGTTTCGAGAACTCGACATCTGTCGAATAGTCGAGCCCGTTCCGGCGGATCGTATCGATAGCACGCTCCGGGACGCGGATCGGATAGCTGCGGTTGAATTCCGCGGCGACCCTTCCCTTGTCGTCGAGCGCGACGAGCACCACGTTCAATACCACCTTCTTCAAGCCGCCGGGCTCGTCCGTAAAAACCAGACCGCGGCCATCGATGTGAAAGATCGTCCTCACGGAACCGCCCTTCTTCGAGACGCCCTTCACAAGCGGCGTCATTTTCACTTCCAGGGAGTTCTCGGCAAACGGAGAAGCCAACGCCTTGTAGACAGGGTTCGCGGCGTTCTTGTATCCCGCGGCCGAGTCCTTGTCCTCGCGCCCGATAAACCCGCGTCGGGATGTAACCGTCAATTCCGGCCTCTTCAGCCGGATCTGAATGCGATGGTACTGTTTGCCTTCGAAGATCTCGTCGTCCGGCTCGTACCCCAGCAGATAATAGCCGGTCTCGACATCGAGCACCTTTTCCATCGCGTCGTCCAGAGAGTTCTGGTTCCGTATGAACTTGCCGCCGGTGCTGTAAGCGAGATACGACATTCCCTCGTTCAAAGCACGCTCTTCTTCCTGTCTCTCGTCGCGAAGAGCGAAGGTATTGTCGGTGCCGCCGATGATGCCGGGAAGGACCTCGTCCTGCGGAGAGATGAAATCGGGATTGAACAGGCCCTTGGCACCAAAGGCGTAGATGACTACCTGGGCACGGCTTGCCCTGTCGGTCAGGTCCCGAAGCGCATCGTAAGCGCGGCTCGAGAAATTTGTCCGGACTCCCTCAGAAACGAAAAATAGCAGTTTCCTTTCGGGGAGTTCACGAAGCCTGTCAACAACGAACTTGAGTACGCCGATCGATCCAATAACCTGTTTGTCACTTTCCTGCTCGGCGATCAGCTTTTGAGTCTCCTTGTCGGCCTCGCTTTCGAATGATTCGGCTCCTTCACCCGTTACCTTGATCGTGGATTTGTCCCGGGCGGGCTCGAACGCGCTTCCGCACTGCGAAGGCGCCCAGCTCACCTTGTTGACCTCTCGCCGGAGAACTTCCTTGTTCGAAGTGTACATCTGCAGAAGGCTGCTGCCCCCGCGGGTTCGGTAGACGGCGACCTTGTCGTCAGGGAGCATTTTTTCCGCGATGAACTTCTTAACTGAGTCCCGGGCGAGTGCGATCCCTTCTATCGATGCAAGGCAGTTACCGTCGTCAATGACGAAGGTGATCACCCGGCCGCGGGTTCCCCCCGGAACTGCGGAAGGTATGTTCTCGCGACGTTCCGGGCCGTCTTTCCCGGGGGATCCCGCTGGCGCGCTGTTGCGGGCGCCGTCGACATACGAAAAGCTCGTGATCTGCTGGCGCTTGCCGTCCTGATAGATCTCGAAGTCGTCGGCCTTCAGGTCCTTGATCTGGTTGTTGTCCTTGTCGACGACAAGGGCGTCAACAAGGACGAGCTTGGAACTTATCCGGATCACGTCCTCGGCGGCCTCCGGTTCGACCGTCGGGGAAGGCGCGGGAGCCCTTTGCGCGGAAACGTAGGCGGAAAGCGACAGAAGAACCGCCGCGAAGAGAGCGAAACGCAAAAACTTCATAAGGAATCTCCGGGAGAGAGGGATTCAGAAGTTTAGCAGATATTCGAGTTTTCGTACGGGGATAAATTGATGAGGCTAAACGGCCGTCGGTTTCGAGCGGTTGGAAGGTTGGCTGAAGCAGTTCATCTTCAGTTGCCCCCCGTTTCAACGGGGGGATGAGAAATCGATTCTCAGGAATGTTGGCCGGCTTCAGCCGGCTGTTTAGGGGCTAACGCCCCTGTCCTGTTATGTTTACCTGGTTGACCCCCGGCTGAAGCCGGGGGCAACTGATGCTTCCCGGCAACATGATTCTTCGTGTGAAACTATACGGAATGGCGTCCAAACATGCTTTTCAAACAGCCACCAACTAATACGAACTGAAGTTCGCGCGACCAATTCCCGCCCCTACTTCAGGAAGATCCCCAGCGCGACTAACACCGCCGCCGAAAGTACAAACGTCGCAGCAGCCGCTGCGAGTGCGGAATACAATGCTCCCTTTCCGAATCCTCCCAATCCGCAAAGCCGGAACAGCAGCGTGCGGCCGGCGAACACGGCTAGAGGGAAAACAAGCAACGAGAGTACGCCTGCGTAAAGATATTTCTCACCCGTGTCGTAGCCCTTGTCCATCGCGACTATCAGCCCGAGCCCGTAGAATCCCACCACCATCAAAAGGCTGACGATCGCAGCGAGGAAGGCGACAAGAGCAGAGGCGCCGGCGTAGATCGCCCTGCGTTTTGGGTCCGCAAACCCGATCCGCGAAAGCACAAAGACGTCCCCGGCCGCCACCGCGGCCACCGCGATCGCCGCTGCCAGGAATACCGCCAAGCCACCGATCCAGCTCATTCAGCCGTTTCCTTCTCTTCGTACTGCGCCAGTTTTCTGTAGAGCGTCTTTCGTCCGATATTCAGAAGCCTTGCGGCATTCGATTTGTCACCGTCCGTGTAATCGAGCGTCGCCTTGATCACCTGCTCCTCCACCTCGCTCATCGCTGAAGGCAGCTCGATCTCGAGCCCGATCGAACGTCCCTCGCTGGCCGCCCGCGCACGCTCCTCTCGTGCCTTCGCCTGCATCTCGACCGCTTTCCGGCTGATCGCCTCCGGCAGGTCGTGAGCCTCGATCTGCCGTCCGGAAGCGACTATCACCGCGCGTTCGATCGCGTTCTCGAGCTCGCGGACGTTTCCCCACCACTCGTAATTCACAAGCGCGGTCAGAGCCTCCTTCGATATGCCGGACACAAAACGCCCGGATTTTTCCTTGTACATCTCGAGAAAATGGAAGACGAGAAGATGAATGTCCTCGCGCCTCTCGCGAAGAGGCGGGACCACGATCGGGAAAACGGAGAGCCTGTAATACAGGTCCTTTCGGAACCTTTCTTCCTCGACGGCCTTTTCGAGGTCGATGTTCGTAGCCGCGACGACTCGGACATCGACCTTGATCGTTTCGGAGCCTCCAATCCTCATGAACTCGCCTTCCTGCAGAACACGAAGAAGTTTCACTTGCGCCGGAAGGCTCATCTCGCCGATCTCGTCGAGGAAAAGCGTACCGCCGTCCGCCTCCTCAAATCGCCCCTTTCGCATCGTGCGCGCGTCGGTGAACGCGCCTTTCTCGTGCCCGAAGAGCTCGGACTCCAAAAGCGTTTCAGGGATCGCGCCGCAGTTGATCTTTACGTAGGGCCTATCCTCGCGCCCGGAATTGAAGTGGATGAGGTTGGCGATCAGCTCTTTTCCCGTTCCCGATTCGCCCTCGATCAGAACGGTCGTGTTCGTGTCGGCTACGTTCAGGGCAAGCTCGATCGCCCGCGAGATGTTCGGCGCCTGGCCTATGATCCGGCTTTGGTGGCGCTCGTACAGTTCCGACTTGAGCCTCATTACCTCGGCGGAGAGCTGGTCGCGTTCGAGCGCGGTCCCGATCTGGTCCGCGATCCCTTCGACAAGTGCGACCTCATGATCCTCGAATCCGTTCTCGGGAAGTTCGCTGAATACGAATCCGAGGAGTCCGAATGCCTGACCGCCTACGCGGACCGGAGAAACGAGCGCCGCCTTTCCGCCGAGCTGCGAATTAAAGATAAGTCGGACCGGAAGCGGCATCTCCGTGTCGAATAGACGCAGCGTCTTGCCTTCCCGCATTATGTCGCCGAGAACGGGAAACGGCTCGATGTCGAGCGACTGACCGTGCTCTTCGATCATCTGCAAGAGCTTGTTTGGTTCCTTGCCTTCAGCGGATATGAAAGATGCCAGCGATATCTTCTTTTCGGTCTGATCAAGCACGCCGAGAGCTCCGTAATCGGCCCCAACGAGCGTGACCGCCCGTTCAAGAACCTTCGACGTGACGACCTTGAAATCGGAATGCGAGTTGAGGGTGTTCGCTATCTCGAGCAGGGCGTTCGTGCGGCGCGTCTCCTGCTCCTGTGTGACGTATAGCGTCGTGTACTGGTATCCGACGGCGAGCTGACCCGCGATCGATTCGAGGAACGACACCTCTTCTTCCAGCCATTCGCGCGGCGCCTTCGTGTCGTGGAGGCCGAGCAGGCCGACCACCCTTCCTCCGACGCTGATAGGTATGACCAGCAGCGACTGTGTCTCGAGCGCTTTTGCGAGGAAACGGACCTTCGCGTCTTTCGCGCGCGACGTGTCGTTGACGATGATCGGTTTCGTGAGGTCGAAATATTCGGCGAGCTTGTCGGCGTCGATCGGGATACGGGTGCCCTCGCTGACCGGGATCTCTTCGGAAGCCCTCCATTCGTGCGAGATCATCAGTTCGTTGTCTTCGGTAAGCTGTATCAGGTCGCAGCGGTCCGCCTGCATCATCCTTCCGATTTCGGAAACGACGACGCGCAGGAACCGTTCGAGCTCGATGCTGGTCGGGAGATCGCGCGCGAGACGATCGATGATGGCCTCGCGGGCCTCGTGCATCTTGATCTTTCGCTCAAGCGAGAGAGACTGGGGGCTTTCTATCTCTATCTTCATTTACTTGCTTCTTTTTCAGGGGTTTACAGCGGGAATGGACCGACGAAACTAGTTTTCGCCGATTAGGAGAGATATGTCAAGTTGACACAGGCGGGCGGGTGTCTGTGTTATTTCGGGACAAGAAGCGGTGAGCGGTGAGCGAGATGATGAATCTAGTTTCTTGTCGGGTCAACCGTGCATTCCAATATCTGCGACCGCTTCGCAAACAGGAGTAGGGGAACTACGACGGTAAACAAGGGTATGGTCGACAGCACGATTCACCATTAACGATCCAGAAGTCACGATGCAAGATCCCCAATACAAGATCCGCGATCTGCGATTTCTCCTCCGCTCACTGCTCACGGCTCACTGGCTACCGCTCACAGCGTTCTGCTCACCGCTCATTTCTTCCCGCTCAAAGCTTTCTGCTCACCGCTCACTGCAGCGGTGTCGGCAGCTTCGCCGGCGGCGGGCTCGGAGGCGGCTTCACTGTGTTCGCAGGCGGAAGCGTTGGTGTCGCCGTGCCTTTGGTGTTCGAATCGGAATTCGTATTCGAAGACGAAGGCGTCTCTTCCGGCTGTTTGTAATCCACCCGTTTCTTCCCCGCCTGAGCTTTCTCAAGCAGGTCTTCCGCGCGCAGATTGTCCGGGTCGATCTCGAGCGCCTTCTCCAGCTGCCTGATCGCTTCGCCGTACCTCGCAAGCTTGTTCAGCGCAGCGCCGTATTCCGTAAGGTACAGGCCGTTCTCCTCGTCCAGTTCGACCGCTTTCTTCAATGCATCCGCAGCTTCCTTGTCCTCGAAGAGCTTGCCGTGCGCGCGTCCAAGGTTGAACCAGGACGCAGCGTCATCCTCATTATCCTTCAGGTACTTTTTGTAAACGGTCACCGCGTTTTTGAACGCCTTATCGGAATTTCCTTCGACGCCCGGAGGCAGGTCCTGCAGGTCTTCCTCCAACGAATACGCGACGCCGAGTTGGAAATGCGCCTCGCCGTGGTCCGGGTTCATCTCGACCGCCTGTGTGTAGGCGTTGATCGCCTTCTTGTAAAGGCTTGCGTCCAGGAACTCGTTCCCGGCTCGTATGGCTTCGTCGACGCTTTTGTATTTCGGAACCTGATTTGGGTCGTCGATCTGGGCGTTGTTGGCATTGGCGTCCGCATTCGCCGAATCGCCGCCGATCAGGCCGCAGCCGGAAAGAAGAAATGCCGCAAGGGCAATTACCAATAAGAACTTGTTCATAACGGTACGATGCGCGGGGAGCGGTCTAGCCGGGAGGAAAAACGAACTGGCGGCCCCCGAGAAGATGCACGTGCAGATGAAACACCGTTTGGCCGCCCGCGGCGTTCGTGTTAATGACCGTGCGGTATCCCCGTTCGGCGAATCCTTTTTCGCGAGCGATCTCCGCAGCCGTGAAAAGTAGATGGCCCAGAAGCTCCCTATGGTCCTTCTTCGCCTCATCCATCGATGCGATGTGCTCCCGCGGGATCACGAGGAGGTGGGTCGGCGCCTGCGGGTTGAGGTCCTCGAACGCTATGCAGCGATCGTCCTCATAGACGCGCGTCGAATCGATCTCGCCGGCGGCGATCTTGCAGAATATGCAGTCTGAAACCATACAAGGCTGTATTAAATCACAAAGGCCTGGAGGCTAGAAAGCGAGCGATGCGGTCCGAGGCGTCCTGAGAATTGCATTGGCGCCGGTTCTCCGAGGACCCAAGCGAACTCAGCGCCAATATCTTGTTTCGCCGGCTTCAGCCGGATTTCTCGGGGCTAAAGCCCGATCCTGTAATGTTTACCCGGCATCCCCCCGCTCAAGCGGGGGGCAACTGAAAGCAGCCGGTTAACTACGGGCAACGATTTTGGTCACTTCCAGTCAGAAAAACCCTGATCAGACGCCATGGTCGCTACTCCGCTCACGTCTGCGCGAAACGATAATCACTTGGCGGGCGTTTCGACGTGGAAATACAGCTTCCATTTGTCGCCGTCCTTTACCGCAACGGTCGAACCGATAACGGTCGGGGGCAGCTGAGTGTCCCCGCATTTCGCCTCCTGTTCGCCCGCGTACATCAAAAGATGGACGTTCTCGGCCAGCTTGGTCCCCGTGAAAGCGCGCAGCTGATACTCTTCGACCTCGCAATTCATCTCGCCAAGAGCCTTGATCATTGCGTCGCGCCCGGTTACTCCGTCCGGAGAAATGTGCAGGGCATTTGAGGCCATGTGCTCCTCGAACCACTTTGTATCGCCTTTCGACCAGGCTTCCCAGGCCTCGTTCTCGAGTTCCTGAAGTGCCTGCGTGTTGTCGTCGTCCGTCCCCTTGAGCGCCGCGGTATCCGGGGAGGATTCAAGTTCGCCTTCCGCATTCGCCGCTGTCAGCGACTGATGATAAGCGCCCTTCCAGGCGTCGCCTTCCTTTACGTACACCGACGCCGCGTATTCCGGCGACTTCACTTTCTTGCCTTCGCAGCTGTAATCGAAGCTGACCTTGTGAGTGACAAGCATCGCGTTGTCTGTGAGTTTAACGGTCTTCGGATCACTTAGTTCGGCGCTCGCTACGGTGCAGGGCGATTCCGAGATCTGCTTGACCAGCCCGGCCTTGTCGACGATGTTTCCTCCGACCACGCCCATAAAATCATCAGCGAGCATTCCCTCGAAGAACTTCCCGTCCTTGCTCTTCCAGGCTTCGTGGGCCTTCTTCTCAAGTTCGATCACCGCCGCAGAAGCATCCTCGCCGGAAGGACTCGCGGCATTGTTCGCGTTGTTCGCCTCGCCTGTGTTCGTGGGGCTTGCCTGATCGGGACAGGCGGTAAACATCAGTACAAATGAAAGTAATGCAAGGGCAAGAAGTTTTCTCATAAGATCTCTCCTCTCTTGTTGTTTGGCTCGGACCGCGAAGGGCCCGATGCCGGAGTCAGTTTGGTTTATCGCGGAGAATGATACACCAAAGGAGAAGGAAAGGCGGAACTCACGAGCTGGACCGCGGGCGACGAGGCACGATAGGCTTCAGCCTGTCGCACAAGACCGCGGGCGTCCCCGCCCGCACGGAACGCACGCCTTGGAACGCGGGCATCGCCGCTCCGCGGCGAGGGTCACTTCGCACTCTATTCCCCGGGCTGCGCCTTCGGCTT
This sequence comes from Aridibacter famidurans, assembly GCA_024103495.1. Lineage (GTDB taxonomy): Bacteria > Acidobacteriota > Blastocatellia > Pyrinomonadales > Pyrinomonadaceae > Aridibacter > Aridibacter famidurans. The sequence goes on along the minus strand of JAGFIQ010000035.1, from coordinate 9,795 downwards.
GCCCGGGGCTACCATCCGCTGCCCCTCCGGGGCAGATGACCCGACCAACTGAACAGACCGAACGGACCGTACAGACTTATTCTGCCCGTTTTCTTGACCGCGGCTGCGTGTTGAATTACCATCGTCGAATCGTTTTTGAAATCAACTATTTTCTGCCCGCAGTTTGCGCCCTCGCCATTATGCCGAAGCCTTCTGTCTCCGGAATGGAGTCGCTAGATCACCTGACCGACAAGACAAAACGATTCCTATTCGAAGTCCAGGACGAAGAAGGCAAACTGAAGGAAAAACAGCAGATGCTTTCCGACACGAAGTCGGAACGGGACTCTCTTCTGGAACGGAACCGTCAGCTGCGAAAGATGATCGGCGACCTTGAGGACAGGCGAACCGAGTTCGACGAGAAGGTCACGACGCTGATCGACGCTCTCGGCGAGATCCCCCTCCGAGAGATCAGCTGACCGGATCGGCGGCGGCGAAGTACGATAGGCTTCAGCCTGTCGCTTTCGATCGTCCGCGCCTCCCATCGGAGCGCACGCGTCCCGCGTGCAGCGCGGCGCAGGCCGCGAATCTCCCGGGTCTCACGAAAATGCGAGCGTCGCCGATCCGCGGCGATGTTCATTTCGTGCCCTGTACCCCGGACTGCGCCTTCGCCTTGCCCGGGGCTACCATCCGTTGCCCCTCCGGGGAAGATGACCCGATAGACCCGACAGACTCGATCGACTCAGCGATACGCTGGAAAATCCCACACGTTCAGGATCAGTCCGTCCTTGAACTCGTACACGATCAAGGCCGCCTGGCTTTTTTGGACCCCGTCCTTATCTTTCCACGTCGCACGCTCCGTTACCGTCACAAACCGGCCGGAAGCCATAATATTTTCGATCCTGGAAACGGTGGTCCGCTCTCCCGCAAAATACGGATCAAGCGATTCCTTTAGCGCCGCTTTACCCTTCGTTTCGGTCCTGATCGATTCGCCGTCGATATGGTGCCAGGATACATCTGAGTGGGCAAGATCCAGCATCGCCTTCAAGTCACCCTGATTGTACGCCGCCGTGAACTTGTATACCTTTGATTTGAGGTCAGCTTCGCGCCGGTATTCGACCCTGCCGAACTCCCGCCAACCTTCTTTTGTTTTGACGGAATCGACGACCAGCATCGAGCTTTCTCCGTTAAGACGATACTCGGTCTTCCCTTCTTCGGTCTCCGGCGTTCCCCAGTTCGACGTAAGCGTGTCGTCCGCAAACGAAGCGATTATCGGCCGGGCCGCGCCTGTGGAATCTACCCAAAGGCCTGTGAAGCCGCCTTCTCGTTTGAGCGAGTAGAGCGCGGTTCCTTCGAAAAGGAAACCTCCTTCCATTTCGTTCCTGAATTCCAGCCTGTAGTTCTTCCCGCCGTGAACCGGTTCCCAGGTCATCACGACGGTCGATTCGCGGCCGTTTACTTCACCGGCCCCTTGCCACGTTCCGTACAAACGGTCGAGAACCGAAGCCTGTCCGAACGCGGCGCCAGTGATGGCAAGGACGAGGATGAATGAATAAATGACCTTCATAGTCTTGCTCCGATAGGAGTTCACAATTTCCGGGGTCTTTGGGGCTATGCCGATCGCCTTCGTCCCGGGTTCCGATTTCTGACTCCTTGCTTCTTGTCGTCGCTACGCGACTCGGGATGAGTTGTCACCCTGTACCGTGGGCTGCGCCCTTCGGGCTTGCCCACGGCTAAATGCACATGACCGCTACGCGGTCGCTTGTGCCCATCGCTTGCGTTCCTGGTTTCGACTTTCGTCTCCTGACTTCTGACTTCTTATTTCGTGTCGTCGCTACGCGACTCGGGACTAGCTGTCACCGTGTACCGTGGGCTGCGCCCTTCGGGCTTGCCCACGGCTAAATGCACATGACCGCTACGCGGTCGCTTTTGCCCATCGCTTGCGTTCCTGGTTTCGACTTTCGTCTCCTGACTTCTGTCTCCTGACTTTCGTCTCCTGTCTTCAGTCTCCCGTCTCCTGTCTTCTTCCCATCCCCTTGATCCCCTTAATCCCTGTTCATTTACCTCCCGCCTTCCGCAGAAATTCGATCAGAGGATTCATAGCTTTGAACACCCGGACTGCGTTAACAGGGAACTTCGGGTCCTTGACCTCCGAGTCCTTCTTGAATTCGTGACTCACGGTATATCCCTTCAGCTTCAGGTACTCGATCGCCGGATGATCCTTCTCGAATCCTTTCGGAGCGGTCTTCAGCTTCTCGTGCGAGTCGATCTTGTCGAAGTACTTCCTGAAAGCCGCCTGCTTCTCGATCTTCTCGAGCGCCTTCGGATCGGACGCGATCACGTTGCGCACCGCGAGGAGCTCGGCCGCATCCGGCCTGTGCATTCCGCCGGCGACAAACGACGCCTTCGGTTCGATATGAACGTAATACCCGGGATTCATCGATTTCCTTCCCCCCGGCGCGATGTACGCGCCGAAGGCAGTCTTGTACGGGCTCTTGTCCGCCGTGAAACGCACGTCCCTGTAGATCCTGAACAGGCAGTCCTTGGGTGCCGTGCCGATCACCGATGGATCGAATCCGGCGATGCCGGCGATCAACTTTTCGACGGCGCTCTCGAACTCGTCCTTCGCAGCAAGAAACTCATTCTTGTTGGCGTTGAACCAGTCCCGGTCGTTGTTCTTCTTCAATTTTGCGAGAAACTTGAGAGATCTTTCCATTTTCGATTTCCTTCCTTATAGACGATCTATCCTTTGGGTATTGGACACGTAAGCGAGATAAATGCAGACCGGAAGAAGAGACCGGCACCGTGGAGGCGCAAAGGCGCATAGTGATTTGAAATTGGGTAGCCGATCGCAAACGTAGAGGCTGAACCTGAACTTTGAAATAATCACAATCAGTACGTGCCTCAAATTCTTTCCACCTCCGCAATAGAGAAGAAGGAGGAAGAAACAGGATGAACAGGATAGAAAGGATCCAACCTGAAGGCGCAAAGCACGATTTCTCGTCACATTGCAGTTTCTGAAGCTGCCATTCTGTAGATCGCTTTGATCTCATCTATTGATTGACCCTGTGGAAAACACGAAGAGCAATCCTATATATCCTGTCTATCTTTTTTCCTCCTCCCCTCTATTCACGATTCACGATCAACTAATGAAAATCGTGCGACTCCCCATACAGGCTTATGAAAGAAAGCCGCTCGAAATACATTCCCTTTACAAGCGTCTGGACCCCATTGTTCTCGACCTGCCCCTTTATAAGAAGGTAAGGGCTCTCGATTATCGTCTGCCTGAACTTGTCGAAAACGTCCGGCATTACGATGAAGTTCGAGATGCCCGCCTCGTCCTCGAGGCTTATGAACAGCACTCCCTTCGCCGTTCCGGGCCTCTGCCGGCAGATCACCGCCCCTGCCACCGACACAAGCGAACGCTTCCTTCTTTTCGTCACTTCCGCCGAAGATAATATCCCTTTTCTCTGAAGCGCGTCGCGGATAAGCGCCATCGGATGCCTCTCGACCGTGAGGCCCGTCACCGCGAAATCGGCGTGAAGGTTCTCCAGCTCGTTCATCAACGGAAGAGGCGACCGCTTCGGCCGTTCGCGAAGGTTCTTCAGAAGCGGCCCGACCTTCTGTATCTCGCGCTCCGCGTCCCAGAGCGAACCGCGCCGGTCCTTGCCGAACGTCAGCGCCCCGGAGAGCGAAAGCTGCCGGATCTCGCGCTTGTTGATAAGAGGCACGCGCGCCAGAAGATCGGCGATCCCCTCGAACGGCCCGTTCCGCTTACGCTCTTCCTCGATCTCCAGCCCCGTGCTCTTACGGAGTCCCTTCACATACATCAGTCCTATTCGAATCTTCGGCCTGTCTTTCGGGCCTTCGAGCGAGCAGAGGTAGTCCGACGCCTGTATGTCGATCTTCAGAAACTCCTGGCCGTGCCGCTCGGCGTCCTTGATCAATGTCGCAGGCGAGTAAAAGCCCATCGGCTGGTTGTTGAGCAGGCCGGCGGTGAACGCAGCGAGGTAATGGCATTTCAGGTACGCGCTGGCGTACGTGATAAGCGCGAAGCTCGCCGCGTGCGATTCCGGGAAACCATAGATCGCGAACGAGTTGACCGCCTTGGCGATCTTCTCTTGCGTCGCCTCGTTTATCCCGTTGCGCTTCATTCCCTCCATAAGCCTAGCGGTGATCTCGGGCACCTTCTTGTCTGCCCGCTTGAACCCGAACGCCCGCCGCAGTTCCTCCGCCTCGCCTCCCGAAAAATCCGCCGCGACCATCGCGATCTTCAGAAGCTGTTCCTGGAACAAAGGCACCCCGAGCGTCTTCTGCAGGATCGGTCTCAGCCTGGGGTCCATATAATCGACGTCCTCCTGGCCGAGCCGCCTCCGGACATACGGGCCGTACATCTGCCCGACGATCGGACCGGGACGTATGATCGCGACCTGCACGACCAGGTCGTAGAACTTCTTCGGCAGGGTCTTCGGCAGGGAACTCATCTGCGCGCGGCTCTCGACCTGGAACATCCCGACCGTGTCCGCCTTCTGCAGCGTTTCGTACACAAGCGGATCGTCCTTCGGGATCGTCGCCAGATCGACCTCTTCGCCCTGGTGGCTGCGCACAAGGTTCACGGTGTCGCGGACGGCGGCGAGCATCCCGAGCCCCAAAAGATCGACCTTGATGATGCCGACGTTGGCGCAGTCGTCCTTGTCCCACTGGACGATGACGCGGCCGGGCATCGTCGCGGGCTCGAGCGGAACGACGCGGTCCAGCTTGCCCTTGAAGACGATCATCCCGCCCGAATGCTGGCCAAGGTGGCGCGGGTAATCCTGTATCCGCTCGACGAGTTCGGCGAACTTCGCGATCCGCTTGCTTGTCCCGAGGTCCGAGTTCTCCCGGAGTCTAGCGAAGAAATCGCCGTCCGAATGCCTGAAGTGCGAGGCGAGCTTGGCGAGCTTCCCGACCTGACCCTCCGGGATCTCGAACACCTTGCCGGTCTCGCGGATCGCCGACCGCTGGCGGTAGGTGATGATGTTGGCGGTCATCGCCGCGCCGTGCCGGCCGTACTTTTGATAGAGGTACTGGATGGCGAGCTCGCGGTCGGGCCCGCTCGGAAGGTCGAGGTCGATGTCGGGGCATTCCTCGCGTTCTTCGGACAGAAAGCGTTCGAACAGAAGGTCGCTTGTCGCGGGATCGACCGCCGTGATGCCGAGCACGTAGCAAACGGCGCTGTTTGCCGCCGAGCCGCGGCCCTGGACGAGTATGTCGTGGCGGCGGCAGAAATCGACGATGTCCCAGACGACGAGGAAATATCCGCACAGGTCGAGCTTCTCGATCATCGCGAGCTCTTTCTCGATCTGTTCGGCGACCTTCTTCGGCGGCTTCCCGCCGTAGCGCTGGTACGTTCCCTTGCGGGTGATGCGCCTCAGGAAGCTCTGCATCGTCTCACTCCCGGGGACCTCGTAATCGGGGAAGGTGTAGCCGAGGCGGTCCATCGAAAACCCGACCATCGAGGCGATCTCGCCCGCCGTCTCGACCGCGCGCCTTTGGTCGTTGAACAGCTTGAACATATATGCGGACGTCTTGACGAACCGCTCGGCATTGAGCGACATAAGCCGTCCGGCGGTGCGGACGGTGGCGGAGTTGCGTATGCAGGTGAAAAGGTCGGAGATCTCCCGGTCGTGTTTGTCCGCGTAGAGGACGCCGTTGGTCGCGACGAGCGGTACTCCGGTCCTCTCGGAGAGCTCGATCAGCGACTGGTTGATCCGCTCCTCGTCCCGGCGAAGGTGGCGCTGGAGCTCGAGATAGAAGCGGTCTTTGAAGATCGAGCGGAGACGGTCGAAGTAATGAAGCGCGAGTTCCTTTTCGCCGCTTCTTATCGCCGACGGAAGCAGGCCGTCGTCGGGCGAACCGGAAAGGCATACGAGGCCTTTGCTGAACTGGTCGAGATCGTCGAACGTAGCCCGGTGCTCGCCTTTCTCGGCGCGGAGCTTCGCGGCGGTCAGAAGCTGGCATAGGTTCTGGTAGCCGGTCAGGTCTACGGGGATCAGGGGAAGCGCGGTGCCGTCGAACATCGTGACCTCGGCGCCTATGACGGGCTTGACGCCGAGCTCCTTCGCCTTGCGGTGGAACCGGACGGCGCCGCTGACATTGTCGCGGTCGAGCTGGGCGATGGCGGGAATGTCATTTTCCGCGGCCGCCTCGGCGAGGCGCTCCGGAAGCGACCCGCCGCGCAGGAAGCTGAAAGCCGAGGATGCGTGAAGCTCGCAATACATAGATCAGTACCGGGAGCGGTAGCGACCGGCACAAAAAGAATTAGCCACAGATTAAGGAGATAAACACGGATTTTGAAGGGCAATGCATAGGCATCGATTCACATGCGTAATATTCTCCTGCGTTATATAAAGTCATCCATGCTCCTTCCGTATCCATGTTTATCTCCTTAATCTGTGGCTAAATATCCTCTCTCAATCAAAGCCGCCTTCGATCACCGCCTCCCCGCGCCCGCTGACGACCACCCGGTAGACCGCGCCCGTCTCGGTCTCGAGGTCCCACTCGTCTCTCGAGAAAACCTCCGGCCGGTGCCATTCCGAATCCGCCCTCCAGGGTCCGGCCGCGATCCGGACCATCTGCTTCTTTCCCTTGATCGATATCGCGCGCGGCATACCGTTCTCGAATCCGAGCCGCGCCCTGACCGGCTTCGGGTAGCGATAGTAAGCGGCGAACACCGTCTCACACGCCTTCTCGTCGAACTCGCGGGTCAGAGGCGAAAGGTTCTCCGTAAAAGAGAAAGGCCGGCTCCATGAATCGAGTAGCCTCGGCACGCCGATCTCCTCGATGCCGACGACCTTCTTCAGCTTCGAGACGAGAAGGTCCAGGTTCTCCGGCTCGAGCACCGCGCCAGAATAGAGGTTGTTCTGCACGACGCGCGGCCGGCACGATTCGAACTCGAGCTCGACCGACTCGATGCCGAATTCCGGCGGATCCTGTTCGATCTTCGAGACCGTCTGCCTGAGCCATATCTTCTCGTTGAGCACGGGGAAGACCAGCCGCACCTTGTACTCTTTCCTTCCGCCGCGGCCCGAAAGTGCGATGTTCGCCGTCTGCGTCGAGAGCCCCGCGTACGAGAGGTTTTCGAACACCTGCCGAACGCCGGCGGAGAGTATGAAATTCAAGGGCTCGATGGTCTTTATCTCGCCGTCGAGCCTGCGCGACCAGAGGAAGTTGTTATCGCGGACGTTCCACGCCGGCGCGCGGTAAGCAGTGCCGGATGCCGCCTCGCGGTGTGTGACCACGTCCAGCCCGAACCGCTCGACCATGTCGTCTTCCGGAAGCCGCTTGAACTCTCCAAGCGTGACGATCCCCCAGGCGTCCATCAGCTCGCGGAACTCGCGGTCGGTCTCAAGCGCGTCGACCGGGATCTCTTCGAGCTCTTTTGGGTCTTCGGCGGTCGCGAAGCTGACCCCGTCGCGATGACGGGCGAGCATAAGCGCGGCAGCGGCATTGTCGGAAACGCCGATCGCCTTGTACGCGCCTTCTTCAAATATCTTCCCGGCTGTCCGTTTCGCCTTCTTCCCGGCGCTGCCCGTGATGTCAAAGATCAGCGTCCGCGGCCCGACTATCTCTATATTGGGCGAGTGCCGCCGCGCCGCTTCGAGCGCTTTCGAGTTGTCTGAATCTGAGCGAATGGCTACGAACATTGGATCAACCGCAGAGAACACAGAGAGCGCAGAGATCTTTAGGGATCTTTAAACGCGAAGGTCGCAAAGGTTTTTGAGGTTCTTTTCGCGTGTAGCGGTTTCGACTTTCGCGAATATTGCGACAAGTCAATCAAAAGGAAAAAGCAATAGATCTCCTTCGCGTCCTTAGCGGCCTTTGCGTTTAAAAAATCCTAAAAATCTCTGCGCTCTCTGCGAGCTCTGCGGTTCAATCCCCCTCTCCATTGGTCAATGACAGATGCTCATTGCCCATCGATACCGGTTTCGTCATCTCCAGTCTCACCTCCGCGCCGCGCATCACCCGGAAGCCCGATTCGCCCGCCCATTCGCTCGACTCCTTCGAAACGCGCACCGACTGATGCGACGCCGATCGCAGCCGGGTCTCCTCGAGCGTCACCAGCAGCACCGCCGGCGTGTCCTTCAGCCCGACCTTGAACCGGAACCAGTACGAGCTCGGAAGACGATCAAGGAAATCCTTGTCCGCGAGGCTCAGGTCGAGCCATATCCCGCCGAACAAACCGGACTGGATCAGGTAATCGGTCGACAGCACCGCCTTCTTCGGATCGCCCCCGCATTTCACCCACAGCACCTTGTCCAGTTTCACGCCGCTTCTGTCCGCGGACGGCGGATCGAAACTGTCCGAAGCGTCCACCACCGCGCATATGTTGTTCGCCCTCGTCAGGTTCGCGATCACCGAGAGAACGAGCCCGCGCTTGCCGCTGCCCTCGGCCCCCGTCAGCTCGCAGATCCCCCCGCGTATGAGACCGCCGGTCAGGCGGTCGAAGGGCGCTACGCCGGTGAGGACACGTTCCGCCTGCCTGAGCTCCGCGAACTCCCGGAGCTTTGCGACGCCCCGGGCTATCACGTGCGCTCTGCAAAGTAAAAAGTAAAAAGTAAAAAGTAAAAAAGCTCAGTCGCCGCGTGGGAGCGTGATTGTAAGACGCGTCGATCTGCAGGTGATGAAACACGCCTGGCTTTTAACCTTGAACCTTGACCTTTGAACACTTTCAAACTTTTTACTTTTTACTTTTTACTTTCGACCTTTCACTTCTCGTAGTGTCTAACCAGCCCGACCAGGACGCCCTGGATCGTCACCCTGTCCGCGTCGACCTCGATCGTCTCGAAGTCCCTGTTCGCAGGGATCAGCTGGACCTTCCTGCCCGATTTCCGGAACGTCTTCACCGTGGCATTCTCCCCGTCGATCAGCGCCACGACCACGTCGCCGTTCGACGCCGTGTTCGCCTGCCTGAGCGCGATCCGGTCGCCGTCGAGTATCTTTTCGTCGATCATCGAATCGCCGCGGACCTCGAGCGCGAAGTAATCGTGCCCGGGCTTGAGCATCGTGGACGGAACGGACATTTTCTCGGGCGTCAGTACCGCCTCGATCGGGTGGCCGGCGGCGACAATACCCAGGAGAGGTATCGACGTCCAGCCCTCTCCGACGCTGTCCTCGTCGTACGAGACAAGGCTGACCCCGCGCCACCGGCCCTTCGACCTTTTGATAAAGCCCTGTTCTTCGAGCGAATCGAGCACCTTGTAAAGCACGGCGTTCGACTTCGTCCCGATCGCCCGCTTCATCTCGCTCTGTTTAGGCGAATCGTTCCTCTTTAGAAATTCCAGAAGTTTCTCTTCCTGCATAACGGACACTCTGCGGATATTTTATGGACAGTTTGGATAGTTTAGGGGAAGATTTCGGAAAGGTCAAGAAGAAAATCGTAGGGGCGGGGCTTGTCCCCGACCTCAGCGGTAAGCAGTACCCGGAGCGGCAGCGACGGGCAGAACAAGTGAAAATTCAAAAGTAGAAAGTAAAAAAACGCAGAGCACGCAGGGAGCGCAGAGATCTTCGGGGAGGGAGATAAACGCAGCCGCTAAGCACGTGGGGAATTCATTGGCCGGTGAGGATCAACCATCAAAAGAGGACCCATCGCTACCGCTCCGGGTACTGCTTCATATCGCCGCTACGCGGCTAAGAAATTCGGGGCGCCTCTTTACCGTGGGTGGCGCCCTTCGGGCTTACCCACGGCTTAACTCAAATCACCGCTACGCGGTCGGCTATGCCCGTCGCTTGCGCTCCGGGTTCTGACTGGCTCGGCGGTTTCCGATCATGTCGCCGCTA
>JAGFIQ010000092.1 GCA_024103495.1 Aridibacter famidurans | reverse complement strand
GAAGGAGATTGCAGCATTCGAGTAGTCGCGTTGACTGGCACTCCCGAGCGTTCGGGCTCGGCAGAAGCGATCTCCTTAACCCCCTTCATCCCTGTTAATTTACGCTGACCGAATTCGGCAGCGGGACGTCCCCCGCCGCGCCGAACTGGACGGCCTCGAAGCCGTTCGTCGTGCCGAAGATGTACCAGGTCCTGTCCGAAGGCCTCCAGACAGCCGGGTCGAACTTCCCGTCGCCGTCGAAGTCTCCCGGGCTCGGAATGTCTCCCGTCGCTCCCCATGGGAATGCGAAGAACGAGTCGTCCTCCGACCTGATCACATACCACTCGGAAGTCGAAGGCCTGAAGAACGCCACGTCGGCCTTTCCGTCGCCGGTCCAGTCTCCGACAGCTGTCCGGTCTCCCGGAGCGCCGAACTGGAATGCCTTCACGCTGTCGGTACTTCTAAGCAGCCAGAACTGGTTGTCGGGAGCGCGATAGACACCCACGTCATCTTTGCCGTCCCCGTCGTAGTCCGCAACGATCGGCTGATCGGCTGAAATTCCAAACGGAACCACGCTCAGACCTCCGTCCGAAGACCTGACTATGAACCAGGTTCCCGATGAGGGCCTGTAGACTGCAGGATCTGCTTTGCCATCCCCGTCGAAGTCTCCGGGAGCCGGAATGTCTCCGTTCGAGCCAAACGGGAAGGCGAAGAACGAATCGTCCTCGCTCCTCAGAATGAACCACTCACCCGTCGAAGGCCTCCAGAAGGCGACGTCCGTCTTGCCGTCGCCCGTGAAATCGGCGGCGACTGGAACATCGGTCGAGGTTCCGAATGCGAGGCCCTTCGTTCCGGAGTCGGAGGAACGAAGAAGCCACCACTGCGCGGTTGATCCTTCCGGTCCGGGACTGCCCGAAAGCGCTCCCGCATTCGGACGGAACACGGAGACATCGGTCGAGCCGTCACCGTCAAAATCGAAGACCGCAGGCGACGCCGCTGCCTGATCGCCGACGTTGTACGCGACAAGCGAAAAGGTCTGGTCGGTCGGGTCCCCATTGCCGGGTATCCCGTCGCCGTTCAAGGCGATCGATTTGATCTCGATCGAAACCGGGGTCCCGGCCGAAATGCCCGCGGGCAGCCTGACCATCTCTACGTTGTTCCTGTTGTCCGCCGTTCCGCCGGTTTCTGAAGTTCCGGTGTTGAAGACATTGCCCTTGTAGACGTTCCCGCCGACGGTGACCGTCAGATCTAGGTCGTTGACAAGCGCTGGGTCCGTGGATCCCGGGGGATCGGTCCACACGAGCGCGATCCTGACCGGTTTCGAGGAGTTTGCGACCGTGCCTTCCAGAACATTGGCAAACCCCGGTTCAAACATCTGGGTCGTTTCGTTCTGAAAAATGGTCGTCGTTTCAGAATCGAAGATCAGCTTCATATTCACACGGCCCCATCCCTCGTCGCCGTTCGGAAGCGGGGTGTTGCTCCCGAAACCCGTCATTTCCAGGCCTGAATTCAGGATCGCGGCCTTCACTAGCGACGGCGAAGGATTCTGTCCGCCGTTGTTGGTCTTCCAGAACTGTGTGAAGAGCGCCGCGACGCCTGCGATCTGAGGAGCCGAATGCGATGTCCCTCCGCTATAGACGTGGTTTGCGTCGATCGCGCCCCATACACCGCCGAGACCGCCCGACCTCGAACCGGCGATGTAGGTCCCGGGCGCTGTAATGTCCGGCTTGATCCTGCCGTCCGCGGCCGGCCCGCGGCTCGACGAACTTCTCATATCGTCGATGTTGTCCGCGTTCGAGCCTCCCAGCTCTGTCCTCAGGTTCTCCGAATTCGCAACCGTGATCACGTTCTTGGCCATTTTCGGCCTTGTAAGACCGCTAACGCCCGAATTACCGGCCGAGAAGACCACCGTGATCGGATCTGCCGTGCCCGCGAAAGAGGCATCGAAGACGAATCCGTCCCAAAGCGCTGCGAAGGAATCATAGGTGTTGCCGTTTGTGCCGGCGCCCCAGCTGTTGTTTATGATCGATCCTTTCACTCCGTTGGGGCCGGCCGTGTTCACAGTGTCGTCGACTGACTGGGCGTCGGTGGTAGTGTTTCCGGTCTTTAGAAACGGGATGTTGATTATGTGCGCCCCCGGCGCGACACCGCGGCCGTAGTTGTAGTTTGTGGGATCGAGTCCGCCGAAGGGTGATGATCCGGCAACGATGCTTGCGTTTATATGTCCGTGACCGCCCTCCGCTCCGGCCGTTGCGCCCCGAAGTGGGCCGTCGACCGCGTTGGCCGGAGTGATGTAGAATCCTCCATTTCCCGGAATTCCCACGCCGTCGTCCGAGATCGAGACGGTGACACCCGTGCCGTCAACGCCGAACTGTGTGAGAGGATCGTATCCGGGGCCGGCGATCGTCGTTGTGCTCGTGTAGTTTCCGGCTACTATCTGCGCCGCGCGCTCGTCCTCGGCGACCGGTTCTTCATAAGGGTCGATCCTGAAGACATCGTTGATTCCGGCAAGCAGATCCACTGCATCGCCGCTGACTCTCACAGTAAAAAGATCGATGAAGCCGAACCCCGGTTCCTGGACCTCGAGAATCTCGAGCCCCGGAATCGAGGAGATCTTACTGTGCACTGCGGACAAGTCTGATCGTTTGAATACCGCTACGTTGAATTCGGTCTGCGCGGCGCCCAACGATTCGGCCCTGCCCCTTCCAAGATCCGAAATCTTGTGTTCAGGAAGGTACAGCCCCGTCCAGCGAACCCTCGAATGGCCGCTCAGGCTTTGAGCAGCGGCGGCGTCGGCGTAAACGATAAACGCCTGATTAGGGACGTACTGGATGATCTCCGCACCGAGTTCCCGTACAGCGCCGAGCCATTCGTCTGTCACGTGAGCGCCGAACTGCACGATGTAATAATCCTTGCCGGTCGATACGGCCGTGCTCTCTTTCGTGGCTGTGAGCTCCGATGGTTCGAACCGCTTTCCGGGAAGGTTGATCCGGGTGTCGAGCGCCCTTTCGTCGAGGCCCGTGATCGAATCCGTCGAGTCTGTGCGCCGCGCCACGACGATCTCTCTGCCGTAATCCGCGATCACCGTACCGGAAGCCTTGGCGGCTGCGCGGTCGGCCTCGTTCCTCACGCTGATCGATACAAAGTCGTTGTTTACGTCCCGGATAGCTTCGGTAATCCGATCCGGCTTCGAAAAACGTCCGGTTCCTTTCGGGCTTTCTGTGTCCTGCGCGCTTTGGCTTCGTGCCAGGAACAATGAACCGGCGATGGCGATCGAAAACAGTCCAAAAAACACTAATAGACCGCGGAGCGAAAAGTAGCGCATCATCCTTGTAATTACCCTCTTTTGTTGAAATTAATAACCTGGAAACCGCAAGTGTCCGTTCCCGGACTTTCGGGAGCAAAGGAATATTTGGATGGGCGCAAACACCGTGTTTGCGCCTTTTCCCGTTGTCAGATCGACGCAGCGATCGACTCGTCGAAGATCTCGAGAGCGACGTCGGCATTCTCTTTCGTGAGGATCAGGGGAGGTGACCACCTGATCGTCGAGGTCCCGCAGCCGAGGATTATCAGCCCGCGGTTAAAGCAGTCGACCTCGATCCTGTCCCTGAGCTCGACCGCCGGCGTTCCGTCCTCATTGACGAACTCGACGCCGAGCATCATTCCCAGCCCGCGCACGTCGCCAATGCAGTCGTATTTCTCCTGAAGGCCTCGGAGCCCTTCTTTCAGGTAGTCCCCAACCTCCCGCGCATTGTCGACAAGGCCGTTCTCAAGCAGTTCGATCGTCTTCAGAGCCGAAGCTATGCAGACGGGATTTCCGCCAAAGGTCGATGCGTGAGCGCCCTTGTGCCACGACATTATCTCGGTTTTAGCGACCGTAGCGCCGATCGGCAGCCCGGAGCCTATGCCCTTCGCGAGGCACATTATGTCGGGCTTGACCCCCGAATGCTCGATCGCGAACATCTTTCCGGTGCGGCCCATTCCGCTCTGGACCTCGTCGACGATCATCATTATCCCGTGGCGGTCGCAGATCTCGCGGATCGCTTTCAGGACCTCAGGCGGCATCGGGACGTACCCGCCTTCGCCCTGTACGGCTTCGACGACGATCCCGGCGACTTCCTCCGGCGGCGTGGTCGTCTTGAACAAACGGTTCTCGATCCAGTCGATCGTTCCCATGCAGCACGTTCCGTCGTCGCATTTGCCCAGGTTGAAAGGACAGCGGTAGCAGTACGAATACGGCACGTGGGTCACGTCGATCGCCTGCCTCATGAATCCGAGCCTTTGCGCGCGCTTCGAAGAGGTAAGCGAAAGCGCGCCGAGCGTCCTGCCGTGGAAGGACCCGAAGAACGAAATGAACTTCTGGCGCTTCGTGTGGTACATCGCGAGCTTGAGCGCGGTTTCGACCGCTTCCGCTCCGGAGTTCGCGAAGTGCGTTTTCGTGTCTCCTTCGATCGGGCAGATCTCGTTAAGCTTCCTGCCGAGGTCCGGCATATGGCGGTAATAATAATCGGTACCGCACATATGGATCAGCGTTTTTGCCTGCCGCGTGATCGCATTGACTATCTCCGGATGGCAGTGGCCGGTCGAGCAGACCGCGACGCCGGCGTTGCAGTCCAGAAAAATGTTGCCGTCGACATCCGTCATCCAAACGCCCTCGGCGTGGTCGGCAACAAGTTTGTAGTCGGGACGCGGATAACTGGGCGTCACGTACTTTTCGTCTTCCGCGATCACTTGCCGTGCGTTGGGCCCCGGAAGTTCGGTGTTTATGATCGGTCTTTTTACATCGGCGGTAGGTATCATCGTCTTTCCTCCGTTTTTTCAGATCTTTGCGCCGTTTGGCGCGCCTGGAGCATCCCGGACGTCCGACCAAGCGGGTCCGGCTTCGGTGCGGAGGAATGCCTAGTCGCCGGCAAACAGGTCGGGACGTGTGGAGAGCGGCCTAAGACTGGCAATACATCTGGATGTCATACCATTGGAGAAATTCCAAATATATCAAAAAGAAAATGCCTCAACAACCAATGTTTTCGGGCATTCGGGCGGTTTTCGGGGACGTCGCTTTGCCGTATCGGCGATGAGGTGGAAGAATTGAAGGATGCAAAGCCCGAAGAAACACACGAATCGCCTGGCGGACGAGACCAGCCCGTATCTTCTGCAGCACGCTCACAATCCCGTCGATTGGTATCCGTGGGGAGAAGAGGCTTTCGGCAAGGCCCGCTCGGAAGACAAACCGGTCCTGCTCAGCATTGGGTATTCCGCCTGTCACTGGTGCCACGTAATGGAGCGTGAGTCGTTCGAGGACGAACGGATCGCCCGAATAATGAACGAGCACTACGTGAACATAAAGGTGGATATGGAAGAGCGGCCGGACGTGGACAAGATCTATATGAACTTTGTCCAGATGACCACCGGAAGCGGCGGCTGGCCGATGACCGTCTTCCTGACCCCGGATCAGAAGCCGTTCTTCGGCGGCACGTACTTTCCTCCCCAACCCAGGTTCAATCTGCCGAGTTTCGAACAGATACTTGTCAGCGTCGCGGACGCGTACTCGAACAACAGGGAAGAGGTTATGAGGTCCGCGAACGAGATACTCGGAGAGATCCGAAGGGTATCTATAGCCCAGGAGAGCACTTCGGGATTCGGCGAGGAACTGCTCGAATCGTCCTTCCAGAGCTTCGTGCGCTCGTTCGATAATCGAAATGGAGGCTTCGGAGGGGCTCCGAAGTTTCCGGCGCCGATGTCGCTCGAGTTCCTTCTCCGCTACTACAAGAGGACCGGCGATGAACGCGCGGCGCAGATGGTTACGGAGACCAGCCGCAAGATGGCGCACGGCGGAATCTACGACCAGCTGGGAGGGGGATTCCATAGATACACGGTAGACGCCAACTGGCTTACGCCGCATTTCGAGAAGATGCTGTACGACAATGCTCAGCTCACAAGGCTCTACCTCCACGCGTACCAGATGACCGGCGATGCCTTCTACGAGCGGATCGCGCGTGAGACGCTTGAATATGCACTCCGGGAAATGACCGATGAGAGCGGAGGCTTCTATTCCGCACAGGACGCGGACTCGGAAGGAGTTGAGGGAAAGTTCTTCGTGTGGACGCCGGAGGAAGTCGACCGGGTACTGGGCGAGGCGGATGGAAAGGCCTTTCGCGCCTACTACGACGTAACGGAGGATGGGAATTTCGAGGGCAAGAACATCCTCAGGGTGACGAAAGCGCTCGCGGAAACGGCGGATGAACTAGGGATCGGCGAGAAGGAACTCGCGGGCATTCTTGAAAAGGGAAGAAAGAAACTGTTCGAGTACCGCGAGGGGCGGGTCAAGCCGTTCAGAGATGAGAAAGTACTGACCGCGTGGAACGGCCTTATGCTTGCGGCCTTCGCGGAGGCCGCGTTCGTTCTGAAGGACGATCGGTATCTGATCGCGGCGAAGAAGAACGCCGATTTCCTCCTTTCGGAGATGTTCGAAGCGGATGATCTTCTGAGAACCTGGAAGGATGGAAAGGCGAAGCTAAAGGCCTATATCGAGGACTACGCGAATCTCGCTGACGGCCTGATCGAGCTGTATCAAGCGAGCGGAGAAGAGAGGTATCTCGAAGCTGCCAAAGCGCTGGCGGAGACGATGATCGCAAAGTACTGGGACGAGGACGGAGGCGGATTCTTCTTCACGGCCTCGGATCACGAAGAGCTCGTGGTCCGGACCAAGGACTTTAACGACAACGCTACTCCTTCCGGAAACTCCGCGGCGGCGGACGTGCTGCTGCGGCTCGCGAGGATCTATGGCGAAGAGCGGTTCGAGAGATATGCGCGAACCGTGCTGCGTCTTGTCGCGCCTCAGGTTCGAAGGTATCCGGGAGCATTCGGAAGGGCGATCGCTGCGATGGAGTTCGCTTTGGGCAAGGTCCGCGAGATCGTGATCGTCGGCGAGACGGATGCGGAGATCGAGGACGTTCTGGCTTCCGACTACCTTCCCCTCAAGGTGCTTGTAAGAAGTCGGGAGCCTTCGGATTCGCTTGCTCTGCTTGAGGGCAGGGAATTGAAGGACGGCAAGACGACCGTCTATGTCTGCGAAAACTCGGCGTGCAGGCTGCCGGTAACGGACGGGGAGGGCCTGCGTTCGGAACTTGGGATCTGACGATCGGCTCCAACAAAAAAAGAAAAGCACCGCGCCTCACCGGCGGGTGCTTTTTCCTTTAAAAGCTTCTCAGCTATTAGTTGCCGGTAGCCTTGTTGACGGCATCCTTGGCAGCATCGGTAGCCTTGTTGGCAGCTTCCTTTCCGGCTTCCATAGCCTTGTTGGCAGCTTCGCCAGCCTTGTTGGCGGCTTCCTTCATATCATCCATAGCGTTCGTGTTCGAACCGGTGTTCGAATTCTCGCTGGTGTTAGCTTCCGGCGACTCTTCCGGAGTAGCCGTGTTCTCTGCGTTGGTGTTATCGGCATTCGCGTTATTCGAATCCGAGGGGGCCGGGCATCCCAGGCCGAAAAGGCCTAGAGCCAGAACCAAGGTCAAAAGAAAAATCTTATTCATTGTTTTAGAGTTCTCCTGTCTTCTTCAAAGATAATCTGTCTTCTTAATCAAAATGACTGCTTTTACACAGTCATTCTCCTGACTTTGTCAGAACAACGGACAATATAAGGAACCGCTGTTCGATAGTCAAATCAAAAAAGGCACAATATCAGCGAATTTGTGCCTTTTTCCCAAATTTTTTCAACGGCCTACGAGGTGGAATTATCTTCCCCGTCGGAAGCGTTGCTGTTGGATTCCGTGTTGCCGCCGCTGTTCGAGCCGGTGTTCGAACCAGCATTCGAGTTATCAGGGCTGGCCATCGGGCTCTCAGCAGGCGATTCAGCCGGCGATTCTGCAGGCGAAGCGTTCTCCGTGTTGTTCGCGCCGGTATTGTTGGCGTCTCCCGGAGGACATCCGATACCGAATATGCCAAGTGCCAGCACTGCGGTCAAAAGCAAGATCTTCTTCATACTTAACAATCTCCTGTCTTCTTCAAAGATTAAGTAAAGCTCTAACCAAAATGCACCGGCAGCACCGGTCATTCAGTCGTCTTCGTTTGGAACACAAGCCAATATAAAGACCGATGTGGATTAAGTCAAATCAAAATTGACGCGAAAAATCGGGAGTTGTCATTGATAAAACCTCAACGAAGTGCGTCCTAGAAGCTCCCGGCAAGCCGTCGCAGGTAACAAAGAGAAGCTGATTGACTAAACGATGTTTAAGCGTTTATCTTCAGTTTGAGGCTTTGGAGGCACGTCCAAAGCAGCTTGCTCATCCGCTTGTCCCCGTTGAAATCCAATGAGGGAAGACCCCTCCGACAAGAACGTCTCCAAAACTGCCGCGGCACGGTACAGCCTGCTGGCGGCGGCCGCGCTGTGCCTGCCGCTTCTGGCGCTTGCGGTTTCTGCGACGGTCTTTTCTACCTCGGTTTCCTTCAAGGTCTTCTCGATCGCAGCGCTGTTCGCAATTCAGTTCATAGTCGTCGTGTACCTCATCGCAGGTCCGGCCGCGCTGGGTCTGCCGGCCGACAAGGAAGGCGAGGACGGAATTGAAACCGTGTTCGATCCCGAGACCGAAGAACGTCTTCAGGTGCTCGAGGAAGCCGGGAATCTACTCGGCGGATCGTTGAAGTTGCGGGACATGTTCCGCATCGTGGTCGCCAAGTCTTCCGAAATCGTCCGCATGGAAGATCCCGTGCTTCTTGTTACCGGTTCGGGGATGAGGGAGCCGAGAGTTATCGCGCCTGACCCATTGCATGACCAGCTGCCGGCAGCGCTGCGCGAACTGGCCGCCGAAGCGGAAGGGAAACGCTCTTCCGTGATCCGCAGGTCCGGCGAGGCGGAGTCGGTCCGCTGGTTCGCGGTTCCGCTTTTTAGAGCAGGTGAAGTCTTTTCGGTCGTTACGGGAAGGCTGGTTGAAACGTCCCGCGAGGAAAGGAAGATCCTGATCCTTCTCGATGCCATTGCGGAAAGGGTTTCCCCTGTCATCTTCGCGGCGCTTTCGTTCGACGAAAAAGAGGCCAATGCGCTCGTCGATGTTCTGACCGGGCTTCCCAACGGCAGGGCGTTCGACCTGGTCCTCGCCAATCGTTTGGCGGAAGCGCAGCGTGCCCGGGGCGGGGCCAGGCTGATGGTCCTCGCAATGGACATTAAGGACTTCTCCGGCTTCAATTCGCGGTTTGGTCACGGGACCGGCGATCGCTTGCTCGTCTTTACCTCTGAAGTTATAAAGGAACAGTTGCGCAAGATGGACCTAGTCGCGAGGACCGGCGGCGACGAGTTTCTCGCCGTGCTTCCTTCGGCCGGCGCGGAGACCGCGGACGCGATCGTAGGGAGGATCAGGAATGAACTTGCCTACAGGAAGTTCGAGCTTCCGAACGGCGAGCCGGCGGTGATCGAGATCAACCTCGGGTCATTTGTATATGGACCGGACGCGTCGAACGCCTCCGATCTTATCTCGCTCGCCCGCGCGGAACGTGACGGATCCAAATCCTCCAAAAGCAACCAAGTTCTGAGGTTCCCCACCAAACACGGCAATTGAACCTGTAGGGACATCCCCTATGTCAGAAATCCGCGATTCGCGGTGTGTTTCTCTTGAATGCCAAACGTGTATCCGGTCGGCCGGTCGTATCCGGTTAGAACCGGAATATAGTAAACATTCGGGGCCTCGGAACCGTTATAGACACCGACTCGGCAGATAAAGCAATTCATTCGGATCAAAGCGTTATGCAGGCTGGCGACAGATTGGGCAGATACGAGATCAAGGAACTTGTGGGCTCGGGAGGCATGGGCGAGGTCTACCGCGCGGTTGACGAACAGCTCGACCGGGATGTTGCGCTGAAAGTCCTGCTACCTGAGTTTTGTTTCGATACGGATCGTGTAAAGCGATTCAAATTCGAAGCAAAGGCCGTATCCGCCTTGAACCATCCGGGGATAATCACGATCCACGAGATCGTCGAGGAAGGCGAGAAGCTCTTCATCGCCACCGAGTTCGTGAACGGAGGAACTGTCCGCGACAGGATAGAGAGGGCCGATCTGAGCCTCTACGAGGCGATCAAGATCGCCGAGCAGGTCGCCGACGCGCTTTCCGTCGCCCACGATGCGAACATCGTCCACCGCGATATCAAGCCTGAGAACATAATGGTCCGTTCCGACGGGTACGCGAAGGTACTGGACTTTGGTCTTGCGAAACCCATTGTCCAGGCGGTCGCGGGTGCGGAAGATGCGACCATTCAGCTCGTCAAGACCCAGCCCGGCCTTGTGATGGGCAGCGTGCGGTATATGTCGCCGGAACAGGCGAGGGGCAGGGAAACGACCGGCACCACGGATGTGTGGAGTCTCGGGATCGTGCTCTATGAGATGATCACGGGCGAGAACCCATTTGACGGCGAAACGATCAGCGATTCGATCGCGGCGTTGATTCACAAAGAGCCCGAGCCTCTCGAAGACGTTCCGGACGAACTTAGGCGCATAATCAGGAAGTGCCTCAATAAGCGAGCGGAAGAACGCTACCAGAACATAAAAGATCTCGCGCTGGACCTTAAGGAGGTTCGGGCGGGTATGGAACAGCATACTTCGGGCGAGATCCTTGAGCCTGTTACTCATCCGGTCGGGTACCCGAAACACAATACTTCCGAAAGCAAGACGCTTATCCACCGCACGATGTCCACTGAGAACCTTACGGAAGCTCAGAGCAGGGGTGGTTTCCGTACCCGCGAGAATACGATCGGATGGAGGATCGGCCGCGGACTGCTTCCCGCAGCCGCCCTGGTTACGGTGGTGCTCGCCGTGTTTGCCGGCTGGTACTTTGCGCCGAAGCTCTTCGGGTCCGGCCCGCAGCCGTTCCAGTCGCTTCAGGTCTCACGGCTTACCGACAACGGCCGTGCTCATTCGGCAACGGTTTCGCCCGACGGCCGGTTGACCGTGTTCGTCGACAGGCAGAACGAGGATCCCAGGCTTGTGGTCCAGCAGATCGCGTCAGGCACGGTGATCGAGATCGTGCCTCCGACCAAGCTGGAGTTCCAGCAGCCTGTGTTCTCTGCCGATGGCAACTTCGTCTACTACGTAACCGTGGACCGGGGCGTAGGGACGCTTTTCAAAGTTCCGTCACTTGGCGGCAAGAGCACCCAGATAGTGGTGGACATCGATTTCCGGCCGGCCATTGCTTCAGACGAGAAACGGATCGCATTCATACGGCACAACCCGAATACCGGCGGAGACACTGTTTTCTTCGTCGATCCGGACGGAAAGAACCTGAAGCCCTTCATTCACACGAAAGACATAGGTTTCGACAAGCTGACCGAGCTCGTTTGGACGGACAAAGACCGCAAGCTGCTCCTGACGGGGCTTACCTCAAGCGAGACTCCGATCCAGAAGATGACGCTGATCGCGATCGACGTCGAGACCGGAAAGCCGGTCGAGTCGCCGGAAGTCGAGCTGATCAATTCCGAAGGCTGGTCGTACGCTTCGAGCTTCCATCCCTTGGAAGACGGGTCCGGCTACCTGTTCGTGGGTAAGAAAGAGGAGGATGACACCCGCCAGATCTGGAACCTGCGGCTCTCGGAAGGCCGGATCGATTCGGTTACCACCGACACCAGCGATTACGAATCTCTCAGCGTCTCCGGCGACGCAGGGGTGATCATCGCGACGAAATCCGACCGCATTTCCGGGCTGATCGAGATCGACAAGCAGGGCAAGGTTGCGAGACAGGTGAAGCCCGAAAGCAAGAATTTCCTCGGCCATCTGGGAATCGCGGAAATGCCGGACGGAAGCATCATCTTCACAAAAAGCAGCGGCAAGAATGCCGACCTGTTTGTC
Organism: Aridibacter famidurans; assembly: GCA_024103495.1. Lineage (GTDB taxonomy): Bacteria > Acidobacteriota > Blastocatellia > Pyrinomonadales > Pyrinomonadaceae > Aridibacter > Aridibacter famidurans. The sequence continues at coordinate 7,436 of JAGFIQ010000092.1, read as the reverse complement.
CTCGAGAAGGACGGAAGCAGCGAGCGGCAGCTTACATCGGACAGCGGCTACAACCTGCTTCCGGCTGTCACTCGCGACGGCCGATACATAGTTTTCTGTTCCACTCGGGACGACTCATACGGAATCTGGCGGATGAATGCCGACGGTTCGGAGCCGCGCCTGCTCTCGAATGTCGCGAATGGACGGGACATGATGCCCCAGATCGCGCGGGACGGAAAAACTGTGTTCTTCGTTCGTCAGCTGAACGACGGAAGCAAGGGCCGGTTGATGCAGGTGCCGATCGATGGCGGCGAGGCAAAGCCCCTGTTCGAAGGAAACCGGTCTGCCGGCGTGATGCCGCAGCTCACGAGAGAAGGCGACAAGCTTGCGTTCATTGAGTTTAAGTACGACGAGAGCACCGCGGACTTCAAGTCTTACGTTAAGCTCGCGAAGGTCGAGGGCGGCAACGCGATGATGACGGACGACGTGATCACGAGGGAGATCGGCCACGTTTTCAGGTGGCGTCCGGACGGCGAGGCGCTTACCTACATCAGCAAGCAGGGCGCCGACAACCTCTTTGAGTTCGCCCCCGGCGGGGAAGAACCCACTCCTCTCACCGAGTTCAGCGGCGGAATGCTTATGAACTTCATATGGTCGAACGACGGCAACAGCATCTACGCTGTTCGAGGGATGATCAACAGCGATCTCGTGCTGATACGGGACCTGGCGAAGGCGTAAGCCGCTAAGAGAGTTCCAGGTTCCAAGTTCCACGTTCAAAGCAGGTGGTTTGATCGCTGCGATCCGGCTTCCGTTTGCGGCTCTAATCTATCTGCTTCTCCCAGGCATTTCATCGTTTCTCCAATCGAAGAGTCCAAATTCCAGGTTAGGCGCCAAAGCGACAGCTCCGACACTTGGAACTTGAAACCTGGAACCTGGAACTTAGAATCCGGAACCCTGGATTCCAGCGTTCGAAAGACCGTGGTATCTTCTCTGCCTATGGCAAAGATATCGTTCTTCGGCGGAGTAGGGACAGTAACGGGATCGAAGTACCTGATCGAAAGCAACGGCAGACAGGTACTTGTCGATTGCGGCCTGTTCCAGGGATTGCGCGAGCTTAGGGAAAGGAACTGGGAAGATCTGCCGTTCGATCCGAAATCGCTTGACGCGGTCATCATCACCCACGCCCACATCGACCACACGGGATTTCTTCCGCGGATCGTCAAACTTGGTTTCAACGGGCCCGTTTTTACTTCAAGGGGAACCAACGACCTTATCAAGATCCTTCTTCCGGATTCGGCCCGCCTGCAGGAAGAAGAGGCGGATTACAGGAATCGCAAAGGACTGACGGTCCACACGCCCGCTCTGCCTCTTTACGACGAAAGTGACGCCGAAGCCGCCCTCGACCTTGTTGTGCCCGTGCCGAACGACGGCAATCCCGTTGAGATCTGCGAAGGGATCACCGCGGCGTTCAACGTAGCCGGACATATCCTCGGAGCGAGCCTGGTTCACCTCACGCTGCAAAATGCTGCTGCAGACGGGGCAGATATAAGATTCCTTTTCTCGGGGGACCTGGGGCATTACGACCAGCCGATCCTGAAAGATCCAGCGCCGCCTCCCGCCTGCGAATACCTTATGGTCGAATCGACCTACGGCGACAGGCTGCACGACGAAGAGCCGTCCGAAGACCAACTTGCGAGGATCATAAATGAGGCGTACGAGCGAAACGGACCCGTCCTGATCCCAGCGTTCGCCGTAGGAAGGACGCAAGAGATCCTGTATCTGATCAGGGAACTCGAAGAACAGGGAAAGATACCCGTGATGCCCGTCGCCGTCGACTCCCCAATGGCGAAGCAGGCGACCCAGGTCTACAACCGCTGGAGGGAAGAGCACGACGAGGAATACGCGAGCATTCTCGCCCGTCAGAGGCACCCCTTGATGACGAAGTCGATGACCCTCGCGGGAACCCGCGAGGAGTCAAAGAGGCTGAACGACGACAAGGGAGCAAGGATAATCATCAGCGCATCGGGAATGCTCTCAGGCGGCCGCGTCCTGCACCACGCCCTCAGGATCCTTCCGGACGAGAATGCGACCATCGTTTTCGTCGGGTACCAGGCGGCAGGCACCCGCGGACGTCGCGTGCTCGACGGCGAAAGCGAGGTGAAGATAATGCACAGCTGGGTGCCTGTGCGCTGCAAGATCGAGCAGATCGGAGGATTCTCCGCCCACGCCGACTGGAAGGCTGTCTTGAAATGGTTGTCGGGTCTCGAAACGGTCCCGAGGATGGTCTTTACGACCCACGGAGAGCCGGAATCCGCATCGGCGATGGCTGAGCACATCCGTGAGGAATTCGGCTGGGACGTGATGGTGCCGCAGATGGGCGAAAGCTTCGATCTCGTCTGACGCGGGCCTCAGCCCGAGCCTATGTTGAACAGCCCGTCTCCCTTGTACACGACGGGCGCCTCGTTAACGCAGAATACGTAGCCGTCCATCGTGCTCCTGACCTTTTTCTGGAATTGCCCGTAAGGGCCGTTTATGTAGGCAAGCAGGTCGCCCTTGGCCACCCTGGCGCCGTTCCTGACCGTCCTCTGAAGCATTCCGGAGTTACGCGCCCGGACCCATTTCGTCTCTTTGATCACACGTGTGCGCCTTTTACGCTTGGGGTCCTCGCCATTCAGCATTCCAAGGTGACGCATTACGTTCAGCACGCCCCGCGTTCCTGTGTCGACAACCTGCTCGTTGATGTTCTTCGATTTTCCGCCTTCGAACACGATCACAGGAGTCCCTTTCTTCCCAAGCATTCTTCTGAGGGAACCTGCCCGCTGAGATCCCGCGATTATCGTGAAAGGCGCGTTGAATGCCGAGGCGAGTTCCGCGTTCTCAGGATGCTGCTCGTCGTACCGGACCTGCGGGAAGTTGAACCTTTCCTCGGAGCCCGTGTGGAGATCTACTACGTAATCGGCGTGGGGGACGATCCTGGTCGAAACCGAGTTGGCGACCTTGCTGGCGAGCGAACCGTTCTTGTTTCCGGGGAACGAGCGGTTCAGGTCGCGCCCGTCGGCGAATTTCCGATTCAGATTCAGGAACGCCATCACGTTGACGATCGGAAGGACGATGACGGTTCCTTTCACCGGCCGGGCGGTCTTGCTGAACAGCATCCTTCGAAGGATCTCGATCCCGTTTATCTCGTCGCCGTGGATGCCGCCGGTCAGAAGGAGCGTGGGGCCGGGCCGCTTCGCCCGCTCGATGATGACCGGTACGCTTATCTTTGTACGGGTGTACAGCGAGGCGACGTCCATTTCGAGATACGCGCTCTCGCCGGGTTTGACCTCGGAGTTGAGAATTTCCATACGCTGGTTCTAGACGTGCCTTTCTACGAACCTTATGATCTCCTTCGCTACGTCCTTCTTGGTCGCGGCCTCGATGCCTTCGAGTCCGGGAGACGAGTTCACCTCGAGGATCAAAGGGCCCCTCGAACTTTGAAGCATGTCTACGCCCGCTATACCAAGCCCCATCACGCGTGCCGACTTGATCGCCGCGTCCTCTTCCTCCTCGCTCAACGTGATCAGTTCGGCAGTGCCGCCCCGGTGCAGGTTCGATCGGAACTCGCCTTCCTTCGCCTGGCGCTTCATCGCACCCACGACCTTGCCTTCGACAACGAAGGCCCGAATGTCCGCTCCTTTTGCCTCCTCGACGAACTCCTGGAGGATGACCCTTGCCTCAAGTCCGTTGAAAGCCTCGAGAACGGACTGGGCTGCCTTCTTTGTCTCGGCGAGAATAATGCCGATTCCCTGCGTGCCCTCAAGAAGCTTGATGATTATGGGAGTAGAGCCGAGCATCGCTACGACCGATTCAGTATCTTTCGAATAATTGGAAAAGATCGTCTTAGGGAGCCCAAGGCCGGCCCTCGACAGGAGCTGCATGCACCGCAGTTTGTCCCTGGATTTCACCAGCGCCTGCGATTCGATCGCAGTGAACACCTTCTGCATCTCGAACTGGCGCACGACCGCAGTGCCGAAGAACGTGACCGAAGCACCGATCCTCGGGATCACCGCGTCGATACCGGTCAGTTCCTTGCCGTTGTAAACGATGATGGGGTTCTTCTTCTCGATCTGGAGCACGCACTTCGTGTGGTCGACCACGACCATCTCGTGCCGTCTTTTCTCACCCGCCTCGACAAGCCTCCTTGTCGAATAAAGCTTCGGATTGGCGGAAAGGATTGCGATCTTCATTTCAGAAAAAAATGCCTCAACTGAATAAACATTATGCTAATTCTTCTTCCTTTTCTTCTTTCTCGGGCTTAGTAGTTCTTTTCTAAGCGGATCGACCAGGTATCGGTTGTTCTTCAGGAACTTTCTTCCCACAAGCACGGTGAAACGCATATCGCCGCGGTCTGTTAGCGACACGTCGATCGGGAAGTCCCTCCCGGCAAAGCTGATCGTCGTGTTGATCATATACCGTCGCTCCGCCTGTCCGTTCGAACTGCGGACCGATTTCTGGCGGTATCGCGTGAACTCGTGGACCTCGCCGGTGTAGGCCGGATGATGAGGATCGAGGAACACGACCTCGAGAATTCCATCCATTCGTTTGTTGAATTCCCTGCAGTGGATAGAGGAATTGTACGCGCCGGTGTCGATCTTGACCGGAAGGTCAAAGATCCCGAGCTCCGGGAAGTCCGCGATCTCTCGGCGGCCGATGAGCGGCCGTTCTTCTCTTGAACCCATATCGAAAGGTATGAATATACAGAAGGATAGTCGGTCGAGTCTATTCAGTCTGTTCAGTCTATCGAGTCTATCCAGTCTATTGAGTCTGTTGAGTCTTTCGAGTCCGGTGTGGTGTGGTGAGATCTATTTGCCCTGAAAGGGCAACGGAGGTTAGCCCGGGGGAAGCCGAAGGCGCACCCCCGGTTACTGTCGCCAACGCACCCCTCGGCCGCGCAGCGGCGGCCTGCGTTTAGCCGTGGGTAAGGCCAAAGGCCGCAACCCACCTGACCAGTCGGGAACGCTGATCGCATCGCGAAGCGATTGCGTGATTAGGAACGACGCAAAGAGCAAGCGAATCGAACCACGAAGGAACACGAAGAAACACGAAGGAAGAGAAAGTAGCAAGAACGAATACAAAGCAGTACAAAGGGCACGAAGTTCCAATTCCTCCGTGCCCTCTGTGTTCTCAGTGGTGAACTTCGATACGCTACTCGTACCGCAGGCACTCGATCGGGTCCAGGTTGGCTGCCCGTCTTGCAGGTAACACTCCGAACACGAGACCGACAAGAACCGAGACGACAAGCGCCATCGCGATCGACCACAACGCGATCGACGCCGGAAGGCTCGGAATAAGGAGCATTACGAGCTGGGCGATCCCGATCGCGACTACCACTCCGATCACGCCGCCGAAGAACGTGAGCGTCATCGCTTCGAGAAGGAACTGGAGAACGATCGCGGCTTTTGTCGCGCCGATCGCTTTCCGGATCCCGATCTCCTTGGTGCGCTCTGTTACCGACACAAGCATGATGTTCATCACGCCGATGCCGCCGACGAGCAGTCCCAGGCACGAGATCGCGATCGCGGCGAGCCCGATCCCTCCGATGACGGAATCGAACTGCTCGATGAAAGCGTCGGCGGTCTTGATATCGAAATTGTTATCCTCGCCGTATTTGACTCCCCGCCGCTGTCGAAGCACCGCCTCGGCATCTTCAAGCGCTGTTTGGACCTTGTCCGACTTGGCCTTGATGATATGGAGGATGTAGTCTCTTTGGGGCGCGAGCTTCTGAGCTGTCCTTATTGGCAGAAAAACCTTCCGGTCCTCTTCGTTCTCGCCAAAGAACCCGGACTTCCTCTTCTCGATCACGCCGATGATCTCCCACATCATCCCGTTCATACGGACCATCTTTCCGACGATTCCGTCCTTCTCGTCAGGGAACAGCGCTTCCGCGGCATTAACGCCTATCACAAGCACGTTCCGCCTCTGGCTGTTATCGTGCTCCGTAATGAACCGGCCTTCGGTAAGCACAAGATTTGTGATCGCCGGGTAGTTCGGTGTAACGCCGTCGGTCAGCGCCCAGCGGTAATTCCTACCTTCATAAATGAGGTTGTCATCGAAGCCTCCGCCGAACGAGCCTATGCTCGGGCGGATGACCGCGATATCCTCGATCGCGTTCGACTGCGCGAGGATCGCTTCGGCATCCGCCTCTGTGAGAGGCTTCCTCGAGCGCTCCTCGCGGTTCGGGGGGCCGAAACCGGTCGTGAGATGGAAGGCGTAGATGTTGTTCGTTCCGTAGTCCTCGATCATCGCGACGATGTTCTGGCGCATTCCGAGCAGGATCGATGCGACGACGATCGCGGTGATCACGCCGACGACGATCCCGAGGATCGTGAGAAAGCTACGGAACTTGTGCGACAGTATGCTCTCCATCGCCATTTTCAGGACTTCTTTCGGTAGTGCGCTTGATAACTTCATTGCGTTCGTGAATCGTCAATCGTCAATCGTGAATAGTGTGTCAGTAGCCCAAGCGTCAGCGCGGGCGAAAAAGCGAATCGTGGATCGTGAGTCAGTAGCCCAAGCGTCAGCGCGGGCGAAGAAGCGAATCGCGGATTTACGATTCACCATTTACGATTCACGGCCCTGCTACGCCCGCGTAAGCGCCACGATCGGGTCCAGTTTCGAGGCCTTGAACGCCGGATACAACCCGGCGATTATTCCGATCAGGCTCGAGACAGCGACTGCCAGAATGATGTAGCCGACGGTTATCGTCATCGTGATCTCGAGCGCATAGCCTATGAGCTGCGTAATGCTCGCTGCCAGCACGATCCCAAGAAGTCCTCCGAGAAGGCATAGCACCGAAGACTCGATCAGAAACTGCAGCATTATCTGTTTCCGGGTGGCGCCGATCGCCTTCCGAAGCCCGACTTCGAACGTCCTCTCCGTAACCGAAACGAGCATGATGTTCATCACCACGATCCCGCCGACTACGAGCGTGATGAACGTGATCGGGATGACAACGCCGGCGATCGCGCCGGTGAACTGATCGATCTGGCTTCCAAGGTCCTCGGTGTTCACGACCCCGAAAGTGTCCTCGTCGGACCCGATAAGCTTTCTTCGGTTCCTTAGGTCCTGCCGCGCGTCCTCTATCGCCAACTTCAGGTCCTCGGGCTTTTCGGATTTGCCGTGGACCTGAACGCCGTCGCCCCATCCGAACATCGAGAGGTGTGTCGTAACCGGGATGTAAATATGCCTGTCCTGCGAATCGCCGAACATCGACCCGCGCTTTTCTTCGACACCGACGATCCTCATCGGAACTCCTCGGACCTTTATCGTTTTGCCAACGGCGTTCGAGTTTGCGAAATACTTCTCCTGCACATCGGCGCCGATAACTGCGACTCGTGCCGATCTCTCAACCTCGGTCGGGAGGATGAACCTGCCGTCGGCGATCTTTTTGTCCTCGATGATGACCATGTTGGCAG
>JAGFIQ010000089.1 GCA_024103495.1 Aridibacter famidurans | reverse complement strand
GACAACTTCGGCTCGCCGACGTTCGGGGACCTGTATATCTACACGACGTACTCGCCGGATGAACAGACGAGGATGCCGAGCAATCCCTTCGCGCGGTGCTCCGTGAACGGCAACAAGGTCACGCTGAACTACGACAGGGTGAATATGAACGAAGACCAGTCGCGAAGAGAGGTGGGCATCTACACCGACCGTCTGGCCGCGCAATTCAAGACCGGGTCGGCTTACAAGGACCAGGTGGAGTTCGTGGGACTGACGTTCAAGCTTCCGCTTCACACCGGCGAAGGCGAGTATTCGAAACCTCCGATCAAGGTCGAGGACACGCCGGGCGACTGGGAATGCTCGGTAGTTGCAAACGGGGTGACGTACAGGACATTCAGGTTCAAGGTCGATCGGAACGGGCTTGTTCCGCATCCGGAGCAGACCAGCGGGAACATCAACCTGTTCTACAAGGCGGCCCTGATCGATATGGAAATACCGGCGGGCGGAACCGAGATCGATCACCGCCTGGCGGTGGACCCCGCAGGCGGGCTGTTCTACGGCATCCCCTGGACTACCGCGGAAGGAAAGGCGATGGCGGGGAGGGTCCCGAAAAAGGGCCGGCCGTATCACGTGCCTTCGAACAAAGCGCAGTAGCGATGATTGCATGGCCACGAATTTCACGAATAAAGAATTGGACACGGATGAACACAGATACATTAGGATTGAATAATGGAAATCATCAAGGGGATTCTGGACGCTTGTAGCGGCACCAGCTATCTTTCTTCATCCGTGTTCATCTGTGTCTTCTCCTCTTTTCGTGAAATTCGTGTAATTCGTGGCTCATAACAACAATGGCGGATCTAACAAACAACTTCGCAGGATTAACCTCCCCGAATCCGTTCTGGCTCGCGTCCGCACCGCCTACGAACATGGGCTCGATGGTCGAACGCGCGTTCGATGCCGGATGGGGAGGCGCCGTCTGGAAGACCCTCGGCGAGCCGATCCGGAACGTCTCGTCCCGGCTCGCCGCTATCGACCACGGCGCACAGAGAATGATCGGGCTCAATAATATCGAGCTGATCACCGACCGTCCGCTCGAAGTGAACCTCAAAGAGATCTACGAGTGCAAGAAGAAATACCCGAAGAATGCGCTCATTGTCAGCCTGATGGTCGAGTCCAAACAGGAAGCCTGGCACGAGATCGTCAAACAGGCCGAGGACGCGGGCGCCGACGGGCTCGAGCTCAACTTCGGCTGCCCGCACGGGATGAGCGAACGCGGCATGGGCGCCGCGATGGGGCAGGTCCCGGAATACACTTGCATGGTCACCGAATGGGTGAAGGAAGTCGCGACCGTTCCGGTGATCGTAAAGCTGACGCCGAACGTGACCGACATCAATTATCCCGCGGAAGCAGCGGTAAAAGGCGGGGCGGACGCGCTTTCGCTGATCAACACGATCAACTCGGTTATCGGCGTCGATCTCGACTCAATGGTTCCGCACCCGAACGTCAACGGAAAGGCGGCTCACGGAGGCTACTGCGGGCCGGCGGTGAAGCCCATCGCATTGAACATGGTTTCGGAGCTGGCGCGCAACGAAAAGGTGAACGTCCCGATCAGCGGGATCGGGGGGATCTCGACCTGGCAGGACGCGGCGGAATTCCTTCTATTGGGCGCGGGGAACGTCCAGGTCTGTACCGCGGTGATGCATTACGGCTACCGGATCGTCGAGGACCTGATCGACGGGCTGAACAATTACCTGGACGAGAAAGGGATCGCGAGCGTGTCGGAGATCGTCGGCAGGAGCGTGCCTCGCGTTACCGACTGGGGAAACCTGGATCTCAATTACGAGGTCGTGGCGCGGATCGATCATTCGAAGTGCGTGCAGTGCAATCTGTGCCACATCGCCTGCGAGGACGGAGCTCACCAGTGCATAGACCTTGTAAAACAGGATGACGGCCGCGTATTTCCGGTGGTGGACGAAGAGGAATGCGTCGGCTGCAATCTTTGCTTTCTTGTGTGTCCCGCCCCGGACTGCATCTCGATGGTGCGGATCGATGACGGCTCGACGCCGATGACGTGGCGGGAATTGAACAGCGAACAATAGAAGCCGGCGCCCGATTGACTCGCTATCGATCCGGACGCCGGCTTCGCTTGGAGGGAACGTCTTATGACGAATCCCTTTGGGGACTAATGTTTGGGGTGAACGTGACGGTTTGCTGTTACGGGAAGGACCCCCATCATTCCCATATAGATCAAACCGAAACATATGAAACCAAACACCACGGCAGTCGCGGCGTCAAAGCCGCTTGTCAGATAGATCACCAGAGCCGACAAGACCACTAGTCCCCAAAGTGCTTCATATAATCTGATCAACATTGAACATTCCCTCCATTTTTTCATTGAGCTCGTCCTTTCCCGAACGGCTCGCCTAACATGAGAGCAAGGTGTGTTCCAATGCGCAAACCCTGTAAAATCAAGGCTTTTCAGAAACTACGGCGTGGAAATGTCCGCGATCGGTGCTCGTGGGTGCGGATAATTTCGCGAGAGAGAGTATGAAGACTGCTATGAAAAAGAGTATGCATCGGACCGCGATCTTCGCCGCATTGACAATTGTTCTGCTGTACGGATCAGGGATCCCGACGAGCGAGGCCTGCGGGCAGGGATGCGGACGATCTCCCGAAGGAAAAGCGATGAAAAGTGAAGATCGGATGAGAGCCCGCGAGGTCGGCCTCAGCCCCGGAATTCTGCCGACCGGAACGCTGAACGCGATCACCGATGTGGCGGGCGTAAAGGTCGGCCACACGACGATCATACGCGGCGAGAACGTGCGAACCGGAGTGACGGCGGTGGTCCCCCACGGCGGCAATATGTTTACGGAGAAGGTTCCGGCGGCTGTTTTCGTGGGTAACGGCTTCGGAAAGTTTATGGGCACGACGCAGATCAAAGAACTAGGCGAAATAGAAACGCCGATACTTCTCACATCCACGCTCGCGGTCCCGAAAGTGGGAGATTTTCTGATCGACCATATGCTCGCTATCAAGGGCAACGAAGACGTGCGCTCGATCAATCCGGTCGTCGCAGAAACGAACGACGGCTTCCTGAACGACATACGGGGCAGGCATTTCACGCGGGAAGATGTATCGAACGCCATCGATTCGGCGAAAAGCGGCACAGTTGACGAAGGCTCGGTCGGCGCCGGAACGGGAACTGTCGCATTCGGATTCAAGGGCGGGATCGGCACTTCGTCGAGGAAGCTCCCGGAGAACCTTGGCGGTTATACGGTCGGTGTCCTTGTTCAGACGAACTTCGGCGGCGTGTTGACGATCGACGGCGCTCCGGTCGGAGAAGAGCTCGGAAGGTACTTTTTGAAAGGGGCTCTGGACGGGACCTCTTCGGATTCGGGAAGGACCGATCTCAACGAACTGGCCGACGGATCGATCATCATCGTCGTCGCGACTGACGCGCCGCTTTCTTCCCGCAACCTCGAAAGACTTGCCGCAAGAACGATGATGGGTCTCGCGCGGACCGGTGCGGCGGGATCGAACGGCAGCGGCGATTACGCTATCGCGTTCTCGACGGCGGAGTCGGTTCGAAGGCGCGGCGGAAGAGGAGAGCAGGAGACGAGGCTGCTCGGGAATAACGACATCTCGCCGCTTTTCCTCGCGGTGATAGAGGCGACGGAAGAGGCCATCTACAATTCCCTGTTCGCCGCGGCATCTGTCTCGGGAAACGGCCGAACCGTCGAAGCCCTGCCGATCGACAGGACGGTGGAGATATTGAAGAAATACAACCGGATCAATGGCCAGTGACCAATGCTCAACGATCAGTGCTCATCAGTCATCGATCAATTAAAGAAGAGGCAGACGTTAGAAGGTGACTTATTGTCGCAACAAACGGCTTTGCCCAAATCCCTCACCATTGATCGATGATCGTTGAGCATTGAACATTGATTGATGGGCATTGATTATTGAGAGCCCTTTTCCCTGAAAACCTCCACCGAGCAAGGCGCGTGAGCGACTACAGCCTGTGCGACCGAGCCCAGGAGGAAACGCTTGAAGTTCCCGTAGCCGTGCGAGCCGATCACGACAAGGTCCGCGTCCCAGTCCTTCGCTTCCCTCACGATCTCTTCTTTCGGATATCCCTCGACGACCTCGGTCTCGATGTCCAGTTCCTTTCCGTGTTCTGTCTCTGAAATGCTTTCCTTCACGTCCTCAACAAGCTTGTCGAGGATCTTATGGTGTTCGTGCACCTCGGTCATATGCGCGGCAAGCACCGCGAACGCCGGATCAACGAACCACACGGGGTACCGCGAAGTCGCGACGGAGAAGATCTTCAACTTCGTCCCCTTCTTCCACGGTCGCGACGCCACTTCCTCGACCGCCTTTCCGCTGCATTCCGAACCGTCAATTGCCAGCAATACCTTCATTCTCTTCTAAGCCTCCTTGATCCTCCCGCGATCACTCAACCGATGAAGTAGAGTAGGAACATCCCGCCCGAAAAAGCCAAGAAATGCACGAGGTTCACGGACAGTTTCTCGTGCCTGTTGATCTCCGGAATGAGGTCCGAAGCGCCTATGTAAAGGAAATTCCCTGCGGCAAACGGTATCAGGAACCAGATCTCGTATCCGTACGAAAGCCAGTACGCGATCAGGCCGCCCGCCAGGAACGTCAGCGCTGAAACGAAATTGAAGAGCGTCGCCTTCATTTTCGACCAGCCGCCGTACAGGAGAACTCCCATATCACCCAGCTCCTGAGGCAGTTCATGTGCCGCCGCAGCAAACCACGCAGCGATCCCGAGCCGCACGTCGAGCATGAACGTCCCCGCAATTGCGAGCCCGCCTATGAAGTTGTGAAGGCCGTCTCCGAAAAGGATCAGGTAGGTCAACGGTTTCCTGCAGTCTGTATCGGCCCTTTCGCAATGATGCCAGTGAAGAAACTGCTCAAGCGCGAAGAAGACAGTGAATCCCGCAGCGACCCAAAGGAACGTCGCCCCGGTGTCCGAACCTGCCTCTAGACTTGCGGGGATGAGATGGAAAAGCGCTCCGCCGATCAGCGCTCCCGCGGAAAATGCCACGAGCGGCAGCAGAATTTTCGCGAGCATTTCGCCGGAGAAGAGAAAGATCGCGCTTCCTACGAAGGCGATGCAGCTCATCGCGATTCCGCTTCCGATGATCCAAAGGAGAATGTTGGGATCTGAAGTCATACCGGGGTTTCGCCACTATTTATCACAGGAAGCGATGCCGCTCAATCGGGATAGCAGCCAAACGACTGAACTCATTGCCGACTGGCCGGGGATCCGGATCAACGATCAATACCCTGATTCATTTTCCGCGAACGAACCGATTGCCCTCTCATTATGGCTATTCTCAGGTGAATTGCTTGACAATACTCGTTGAAAGGCAGATAGTGATGGCGCAACAGGAACCTTACATTCCGTTACTCCCAAAACCCATGACACTCCCTCTCTCTCACGCGGAGCTTTTGAGGGCCGTCGAAACGCAGTCGATGATCGGCGGCGGCACCCCTGACCGGATCGAAGGTAACAAGTATTACTTTCGCGTCGGATTGGCATTTCTGCATTCGCCGAACAGGGAGATCTACGAGCCCATAGACATTGCGGCATTACGCGACGGATGGATGCTGGAGCCTTTGGAGACCGTTTTCGTGGTTTCCGTCGAGCGTCTTGTGATCCCTCAGGACATCTGCGTCACGTTAATGCCGAGCAGTTTGCTGGAGGATAGAAAGCTGCAACTTCTGGGAGAATGCCGGATCGGGCCCCTTTTCAACGGGAAAGTTCTGCTGGGGATATTCAATGATTCCGAGGGAGCGTTCGAGATCGATGCCGGGCTTCGGTACGCGTCCGGACAGTTCGAACACCTGGCCGGCAACGAGCTCAGCTCTGCGTTCAACAACTGATATCCGGCAGCGATGGCCGGCGACTGATAGTGGCGCGGTGACCCCGCCGGGAATCCCGTCGATGCCGCTTTGCTATCACCCAGAGGCTAATTTACAACCGTCCCCACGGGACTCGGTCCGGATAGGTGTGAGCCTGAATATTCGGAATCGGTGGAATGCCTCGTATTGCCGCCGGCCTACTGTCTCCCGTCTCCTGACCTCCATTATGCCCGTCGCTCGCGCTCCGGATTCCGATTCCTGTCTCCTGTCTCCAGCCACGGCGTCGGAACTTTGAACCTGGAACCTGGAACTGGCTACGGTAGCCCGCGCTTACGCTTGGGCTTCGGACACGTCCCTGGAACTTTGAACCTGGAACTGGCTACGGTAGCCCGCGCTGACGCTCTGTCTCCTTTCTCCTGACCTCCATTATGTCCGTCGCTCGCGCTCCGGATTCCGATTCCTGTCTCCGGTCTCCGGTCTCCTGTCTCCAGCCACGGCGTCGGAACTTTGAACCTGGAACCTGGAACTGGCTACGGTAGCCCGCGCTGACGCTTGGGCTTCGGACACGATTCACTATCCACGATTGACGATTGACGCCCCCTTGACTAAAAGTCATTTTTGGTCATAATTCAATTCATATGCGAGCAAGTGTTCAGACGAAGGAAGTCCGGGACGCCATTCTGGACGCGACGGACCTGCTTCTTTCGAGGTACGGGTACAAGAAAATGACGATCGACGATCTCGCCCGCGAGGTCGGGATCGGCAAGGGCAGCGTCTATCTTCACTTTTCCAGCAAGGAAGAGATCGTTCTTTCGCACATCGACCGCATCGTCGACCGTGTGAAGGAAGACCTGGAGAAGATAGCCGCCCGCAACGCTCCGCCCGAGGAAAAGCTGCGCGAGATGGTTCTCAGCCGTGTGCTGATCCGTTTCGACAATGTTCAGCATTACACAGAGAGCATTGACGAGCTTCTCTCCTCTCTTCGGGCGAAGGTCATCGAACGCCGCAAGCAGTACTTCCGCGAGGAGGCCGAGATTTTCGCCGGCGTCATTAAGGAAGGACAGAAATCGGGCGAATTTGCGAAAGGCGACGCGGACGAATTCGCGCGGATCTTCGTGACCTCGACCAATGCCCTTCTGCCGGCCGGCCTTTCCACGCAGGAGCTTGGCGAGCGAAGCCACGTTCGAAAGAAAGCGCTCGCCGTCTGCGGACTCTTGCTCAAAGGTCTGACCAATAAATAGAGAATTCCGAGGAGTAATAAATATGAGATCATTCCGCTCCGCTCTCGCCGCATCGGCGGCGGTTTTCGTCACGATCGTGATAGGCAACATCGTGATCTCCGCCCAGGGCCACAACGCGCCCGACATGGAGCTCGATCAGTCGACAAAAGCCAACGTCATCAACGCCGCGCTTGAGAACATCAACCGCGCGTACGTATTCCCCGAAGTCGCCAAACAGATGGAACAGCACGTCCGCGCGCTGATCGCGAAAGGCGATTACGACAAAGTCACAAGCGCCCGCGAATTCGCAGACAAGCTAACCGCCGATCTTCAGTCCGTCAGCAAGGACAAGCATCTTCGCGTACGTTTTTCTTACGAACCGCTTCCGGTGAGATCTCGAAACGACCGGCCTTCCGAAGAAGAAGAGGCCGAGCGGCTGAGGTTCATGGAGCGGGTAAATTATGGTTTCGAGAAGGTCCAGAGGCTTGACGGAAACATCGGCTACATTGAATTCCGAGGCTTTATGGGGCCCGAACTCGGCGCCGACACCGTCGCGGCGGCAATGAACTTTGTCGCCAACACCGATGCGCTGATCTTCGATCTGCGGCGCAACGGCGGCGGCGATCCGGAGATGGTCGCTGTGATCTGCTCGTATCTGTTCGGTGAGGAAAAGGTCCATCTGAACGACCTGTACTGGCGTCAGGGCGACCGGACCGTCGAGTTCTGGACGATGCCCGACCGCGTGAAAGGCAAGCGCTATCTCGGAAAGGACGTGTATGTGCTGACAAGCAACCGGACGTTCTCCGGAGCCGAAGAATTTTCTTACAACCTGAAGAACCTGAAGCGAGCGAAGATCGTCGGGGAAACGACGGGCGGCGGCGCACATCCGGGCGGCTCGTTCCGCCTGAGCGATCACTTCAGCGCATTCATCTCGACCGGCCGCGCGATCAGCCCGATCACGAAAACAAACTGGGAAGGCACGGGCGTGATCCCCGACATCGCGGTACCGAAGGACGTCGCATTCGAGACGGCTTACAAGATGGCACTCGAGAAGTCTCTGAAGGATACGAAGGACGAGAACACGAAGCGCGCTCTCAAGGACCTTATCGACCAGCAAGCGAAGAAGATCGCGGAGACGGGGAAAACGGTGGCGGCACAGTGATCAATGCTCATCGGTCATCGATCAATGAAGCGAGTGACCGTTTAGCTTGCGCTCTTGTGAGCGGGCCGCGAGAAGGAGAGCCCTTTTTGAATCACGCGGCTATGCCGCCCCTTTGTGCGGAAAGGCAGTGCCATTCCGCACATCACGGCGGCAAAGCCGCGATCTGCCATTGATCGATGATCGCTGGTCATTGGCAATTGATCACAGTACCAACTCCATCCTTATGTTCGCGCGCTTGTAAGGCGTGTTCGGATCGAGCGGAATCTCCTTGAATCCCGCTTTCCTGTAGAGGCTTATCGCCGGTATCTGCTTCGTGTTCGACTCGAGTATGATCCGTTCCTTGCCGGCGTTCCGCGAGTACTCGATGCAGCCGTCCATAAGCTTCTCGCCGATCCCGAATCCCCTGTAGCCCGAATCGACCGCCATCTTCGCGAGTTCGAACGAACCGTCGCCCTGCTCGATGAGCGCGACAGTACCGACCACCTTGCCATCGATGAGCGCGAAAAGGATCTCTCCCCCGTGGTCGACGATGTAGCTCTTCGGATCGTCGAGCTGCTCCCGGTCGTGCTCCTCGACCTCGTAATATTCCTCGATCCACTGGTAATTCAGCCTCGCGAATTCCGGAGCAAGCTCATTCGAATAGCCTTCGATCGAAACTGCGCTGTCGCGTTCGAGCGCCTCGAGCGTCCGGCGCTTGAATCCCTTTTCGCTGATCCTGCTTTCGAGAAGGTCCAGGAACTCGAGTGCCTGCACGTCGCTGAGAAGGCTCTTCGTGCCGGCGACACCCGCCTTCCAGACCCTTTCGAATTCAGGCATTCCCGCGCGGGCCTTATCTGCAAGGCTGATCAGGCGGCGACGGCTGTCGTCGCTGCACGGCCTCGATTCGATGTATCCGGCCTTCTCCATCCGGTTGATGATCGATATCACGGACGGATGCGCGAAACCTATCTCGTCGGCGATCTCCGTCACTGTCATCTCGCCGCGGGTCTCGAGAAGCTTGAACACGACGTACCAGTTCGGCTCGATGTCCATTCCCAGTTCCTTGTAGAGGCCGCGGCCGTCGTGCAGCATCGCGTCACTGATCCGCTTCAGCCGCGTGACAAAGCCCAGGAAACCGAGTTCGGTAAGAAAATCCTTTTCCATCGCTGAATCTCCGATATATGTAGTGGGCTACATATTAAAACGCGGGAGAAGCGTAGTCAACTACGGATCAATGTTCAGTGGTCAGGGGTCAACGAACAATGACGAGGGAGGGATGAGCGGTGAGCCGTTACTTTGTGCTGCTCTGCCGCACTTGAGTGGATCGCTTTCCGGAAGGGGCTCAGAACAAAAAAGCGGAGGCTCAGCCTCCGCCCGATTCAGTCTAAGTTCCCATTCGGTGCGGCAGAGCCGCTTCATATATCCCGCGCACAAGTGCGCAGGCTAAACGGGCTCATCACTCATCACTCATCTCTCATCACTCATCTCTCATCACTCATCTCTCATCTCTCATCTCTCATCTCTCATCTCTCATCTCTCATCACTCATCTCTCATCTCTCATCTCTCATCTCTAAGACCTCACCCCTCCAGCACATACAGCGCCGTCTGGCCTCCGCCCTGGGTGACATTCACGAGCGCCGATGAAGAAAGCCGAACCATTCCGCCTTCCGCGGCGTTCCGGAAAAGATAAGGATCGAAATCGACAAGCAGGGACTCGAGAGAGACGTCCCCGTCGTACATAGGGAATTCCTCCTGTTGGACCGGAGCCTTCTCCTGGACGACGTAAGAATCGGCAAGCGCTTCCTCGAGCGCATCGTCCCATTCGCCCTCGTCGCATTCCCACCCGAGCACCACGCCTTTGCCTCCGTAGTCGTCGTTGGGCTTCAAAACGAATTGCTCCCGTTCTTTGCGCAGGAATTCGAGCAGTTCGACCGCTTCCCCATAGTAAGTCGTCTTTGCGTCTTCGACCTTGCGGGTCCAAGGCACGTGTTCCGCAAGCGTGTTGACCTGGCTTCTTGTGAATAGCCTCTGGTATTGAGGGTCGGAGAAGATCGCGAACGACATCTTCTTGTGCAGGAGTTTCACGCGGAACGAATTGGTCATGCACAGATCGCCCGCCTCGTACGACTTCACTATCGGGTGAGCGTCGCCGTATTTCTCAAGAAGCTCGTGGATAAGGACCCGCTTGTACAAAATATCGACGCGAAAGGACCCTGCGTGCAGCGTCTCCCCGTCATACTCGAGCTCCTCCGGATCGGCAACAAGCGTGCGGAAGCCCATCGATTCGAAATAATCCTTCAGGACATAGAACTCGGGCTCGGTCTCGACGCCTTCCCAGTCCACGATCGCGATGTTCGGTTTCCGCTCTTTCCCTCCGTGTTCGCGGTAGCAGGTCACGAGCGTTTGAAGGAGCTTCGGCCAGGGCTTCGGCGTCCAGTGCGGCGTTTCTTCGAGGAACTTCTGCAGAACAGGTATCCTCGCGAGCACCCTCTCTATCTGCCTTTGGTCGCTCGGGCCGGAAGGCGTTTCCGCGTTGTACTCGAGGAACTTGAAACCGCCGTCGGCAAAGAAGGTATCCAGACGCGCGTTGGCGCAGATCGGCGAATAACCGGGATCGACGCGCACCAGCCGGGCCTCGAGCTCCGTAAGCCCAAGCCGGTCCAGTATGTCGTCTTCTTCCAGCGCGGCCTCAGCGAGACGTTCTCCGGCCGCCGCAACGGATTCCGCCGCCGCCATCACCGAATCGTATTGTTCGCGGGTGAGAAAATGCGGGCGCAGGAAAGGGATCGTCGGCCGCCCGTCGTAAAGAAGTCCGAGATCGCTCTGGACGGACCGGAGTTCTTCAAGGAACCCCTCATTTCCCGAGTATTCTTCGACAAGCCTCCGATTCAGGCTGTCGACGGCGGTCCTCCATTCTGCTTCCATAACCCGTTAATCATAAAGCAGTTGGAAGGATCGGCAAAGGCGGGGACAAGCCCCGCCCCTACACTTATGGAAGCCTTTCCGCCGCCTTCCGGTCCTTGAACGCCTCGAAGAACTCGGTGTGCCGGCTGGTCAGGGGCAGCATACGGCCCTTTATGAACAGGTACTTCACGTTCGTCCGCGGGTCCAGAATGTCACCGTCCGTCACGACAACGTTCGCCACCTTTCCTTCCTCGAGGGAACCGTAACGGTCGGATATTCCGAGTATCTGTGCGGGGAAGAGCGTCACCGCCTTCAGCGCGTCCTCTTTCGAAAGCCCGAAAGCGCCCGCCATCCCGGCCTGGTATGGAAGCTCGCGAGCGTTCGCGCCGTCGTCTCCGGTCGATATACAGAACTTCACTCCGGCGTTCTTCATTTTCGAAGGCGCCGCGTAGTTCGCGTCGTAGGGATCGTCCTGGCTCGACGGATTGCTGTGGATGTTCGTGTAGATCACCGAGACATCGTGCTTTTTGAGGTCTTCTGCCACTTCCCACGCTTCCGCGCCGCCGTAGATGATCCCCTTGACCTTCATCTCCTCGATGAACTTCAGTACGGCCCGAATGTCGCGCGACCTTTGCGCGAAGAAAACGATCGGCTTCTCGCCCCGAACGTATGGGATCATAGCCTCCATCTTCAGATCGGCGGCAGGTGACGGAAGCGAACTGTCCTTCGCGTACGCCTCGACCGC
>JAGFIQ010000077.1 GCA_024103495.1 Aridibacter famidurans | reverse complement strand
ATCGGCATCGTGTCCGGAGGGTTCTTCTACAAGCGGCTCAAGGACTTCATCTTTCCCTTCACTTACGAAGAAGAACGGCAGATCGGGTTTGCGGGCGAAGGCAAAGGACCGATCTTCGATACGTTTGACGTGATCCAGCCGCTAAACGGTGAGTCGGCCGACCTTTACGGATTCGAGGTTGCGTTCCAGAACCAGTTCACTTTTCTTCCGAAACCCCTGGATGGCCTGGGCGTTTACGCGAACTATACCTACGTGAATTCCGAGGCGACTCTTCCCGGAGGAAGGACTGCGGAGCTTCCGGGGCAGGCCCAGAATGTCGCGAACGTTTCGGTGTCGTATGAGCGGTTCGGTTTCTCAGGACGGCTCTCGCTCCATTACCGCGATCTTTATCTAAGCGAGGTGTCGGACGATCCTCTCGAGGACATCTTCGTGGACGGCCACTCCCAGCTGGACTTCACGATGAGCCAGCGGATCACGAAGAACGTCCGGGTCTTCGCGGAGTTCCTAAATCTCACGAACGAGCCGTTCAGAGCGTACCAGGGAATCGCGACGAGACCCGTCCAGGAGGAGTACTACCGATGGTGGGCGACGTTCGGCATCAAGTTGGACTGGTGACTTCGCCGGGAATAGCATGGGGATTAAGCGCGGGCGGAGCGGGCCGTTCCAAGGCTTGTTCCGCCCGTCTATTTCAGGAGTAGGACATGGATCGAAGAAGTTTCATTTACGGGACCGCCGCAGGAGGAACGCTTCTGGCGTTCGGGGGATTTGCAAAGAGAGCTCTCGCCGCCGGATCGAAGAAGGAACTGTCGAGGCCGGTCGCCCAGGGTTACGGCCCGCTGGCACCGACGGCGTCTCGAAACACGGGAGAAAGGCTCATCGCGCTTCCGAAAGGCTTCGAATACAACGTGCTCGGGAGGGCGGGCTCGAAGATGTCGGACGGGAATATCACTCCGGCCGAACACGACGGAATGGCCGCGTTCTCGCTCGATGGCAAGATCAGGATCGTAAGGAACCACGAGATCAATGACGACGTGCCGATGCCCGGCGTATTGATCGGCAAGGGTCCGCATTACGATCCGGCGGCCGGTGGCGGGACGACGACGCTGGTGATAGATCCTAAGACGCTCGAGATCGAAAGGGACTTCGTGAGCCTGGGCGGAACTCTGAACAATTGCGCGGGCGGAAAGACGCCCTGGGGAAGCTGGATCTCCTGCGAAGAGACCACCCTTGGAGCAACGGTGTTCGAGGAGACTGACGACGATGGAACAGTCGAGAAGGCTGGCGGATTTGCGAAACCGCACGGTTACTGCTTCGAGGTTCCGGCCTCGGCCGACGGCATGGTCGATCCCGTCCCGATAGAACCGATGGGAAGGTTCTCGCACGAGGCCGTGGCGTTCGACCAGATCCGCGAGATCGCTTATATGACCGAGGATGCTGACCCGGAATCGGGCTTCTACCGATTCCTTCCGAAAAAGTTTGACAGGCTAATGGACGGAGGCCGGCTGCAGATGCTCGCGGTCAAAGATCGGCCCAACATCGACCTTCGGCATAAGAGACTCGAGTCCACATCGTTTGAGGCCCGTTGGGTTGACATCGAAGATCCGGACCCGGCAAGTGCGGACACCGATGAGCTGGCTGTCTACAAGCAGGGCCAGGCGAACGGCGCGGCAAGGTTTGAGAAACTCGAAGGCTGTTTCGCGGACCGCCTCGGGAATATCTACTTTGTTGATTCGAGTGGAGGAGAGAGCAAAGGCGGCCGTGTCTGGCTCTACAGGCCACAAGGCCGGGAGGGCGGACGGCTCTCTCTCATTTTTGAGACGCCCGACCGGAAAATTGTCGATATGCCCGACAACATCTGCCTTCCGCCGACCGGGAATCTTCTGTTTATGTGCGAGGACAGCGATTATGCGGACGCAGGAGGAACGACTGCGAACTACGTGCGGATACTAACTAGCTCTGGAAAGGTCGCTGACTTCGTGCAGAACGTACACCCGGGGCACGAAGAGAGCGAGCTGGCCGGCGCCACATTCTCGCCGGACGGCAGGGTCTTCTTCGTCAACATCCAGGAGCCGGGCGTGACTCTCGCGATCTGGGGCGATTGGAAGAGCTTCCGGGAAGATTAGGGTACAAGCGGGCGCAAGAATTCAGGCGGGCCGCTTGATGTTGATGAACCGGATATCGCACCGACAGTTCGCGCCCCGTTTAGCGCGGCCCTCCGGGCCGCTTGATCCGGCGCACACAAATCTCCCAACACGACAATCCGGCTTCAGCCGTGCAGGCACCGCGAGGGCAGCCCTAAGGGCCGCGCTAAACGGGTGTCGTCGATGGCAGCATAGCGGGGGGGCACAAATCCCGCCCCTTCGATCAGATCGCCGCCGCGCCCGTCGCGCGGTTGTAGTAGCGGTAGAGGTCGTTGAAGTCGGATAGAGCCTTGTCCAGGATCATCGGGATCTGGTCGATGTCTCCCGAGGAAATGATCAGGTTGATATTCCTTAAGAACGCGTCGTGAGCGTTCAGCGTCTGCCCGCCGTCCTCGATCGAAACAAGGTAGAGCCGTCTTCGTTCCGAAGAGAACATCGCGTTCACCTTCTGCTGGATGATCGCCGCCCCGCCGTATTCTTCGGCAAAGTCCGGAGAAAAGAGCAGCACCTCGGTCTTGCCGTCGCGAAGGCGCTCGTTCGCCTGCGCCGGTGTCGATGCGACATAGACCTTGAATCCCGCGCTCACAAGCACGTTCGAGACTGTGTCTTTGTGCTTCCCGAGGCAGAGAAGTATGCGCCTTGGCTGGATCTCACTATCCGATTTGTCGAGCGCCGTGCCTCCGGACTGAAGCGCCGAAAGCAGCGATCTCAAAGCATCGTTGATCTGGTTCTCGGACTGCTTCTCCGCGAACTCCTGGGAACCGTCCTGAACGGCAGGCGCCGCCGAAGTTGATTTCAGCTGTTCAACCGTCGAAGAACCGTTGCCCGAAGCATCCGCCCGGACGAGGTTCTGGCAGCGCGGGCACCTGACGGTGAAGGTCGAAGAAGGGATCTTCGATTCGTCGACCTGAAGCGAAACTGAGCAATTATCGCAGCGTATGATCATTTCTTTCTTCCGTTCCTGAGGTGTTTGCGAGGCTTACTCGATCATGTCGAGCACAGATTTGGACGGGTCTTCGATAGGCTTGAATGCGGCACTCGAATCCGGCTTCGCGCCGTTCGAGTCGTCCTTGAGATAATCTTCGGTCGAAGCCAGGCCCTTGAGCTGTAGCAACAGGTTGTTCTGGTTCGTCGAGTACGACAGTCCGTCCTTGGTCGTGATCACTCCTCTGCGGATCATGTCGAGGATCACCGAATCGAAGTCCTGCATTCCGTCGATCGCGCCGTCGCGTATCGCGTCGAGCAGCGTCTTTCCGTCGGTCTCGCCCTTCTCGATATACTCGCGCGTGCGCGGATTCGACTTCATTATTTCCACCGCGGCGATTCGCCCGGAGCCGTCGGCTTTCGGGATCAGCCTTTGCGAGACGATGTAGCGGAAGGTCTGTGCGAGCCTGGTTCGGATGATCTTTTCTTCGTTCTTCGGATAAAGGCCGATGATACGGTCGATCGTCTTGGAAGCGTCGATCGTGTGAAGCGTGGAGAGAACGAGGTGGCCGGTTTCGGCGGCTTCGAGCGCGATCTCTGCGGTTTCAAGATCTCGCATCTCGCCGACGAGGATCACTTTCGGGGCCTGTCGAAGAGCGGCTCGCAGTGCCGATGCGAAGTCCTTCGTGTCCGATCCGACCTCGCGCTGATTGATCGTCGAACGCTTGTGCTCGTGAAGAAACTCGATCGGGTCCTCGATAGTGACAATGTGGTAGTACTTCGTCGCGTTGATCTGGTCGATGATCGCCGCGAGGGTCGAGCTCTTACCCGATCCCGTCGGGCCTGTCAGTAGCACCAGACCGTTTCGAAGTTCACAGATCTCGCCAAGCTGCGGAGGAATGACTAGCGACTCGAAGCTAGGGATCTCGTGCGGAATGACCCTCATAACGATCGAATACGAGCCTCTCTGCTGGAATACGTTCACACGGAACCGGCATCGCGCAGGCAAGCTCCAGCTCAAATCGGTTGTTCCCCTTTGAGCGAGCTGAGCGGCCGCTTCGGGATTGTCCCGGAGAAGAGACATCGCGATCATCTCGGTCTGGAACGCGGAAAGCGTGCCGAGCCCGAGCGGGTTCGAGGAATGAAGTGTTCCGTTGATCTCGACCTGCGGTTTCTGGCCGGTTGAAAAGTTCAGGTCACTGACATTCTCAGACGCCTGAAGCATCGTCTCGATGATCGGCGCGACGTCGAGTAGGCTCATTATTCGATCGACTCCTTGTAATTTCCTTGTCGTGGCTGGATTGCCGGGGTTGGCAGGAGTGCGTCCGTGCGGGGTGTGGGACCTTACGGACAGTTTCTATTCTTGCCGATGGAGGTCAGAATTGCAAGTGAATTTTGAACAGTGTTGTTATATGTTGGGCAGGGGGCCGATTCAAACAAGGTAGCGGCGCATTGCGGACTCGATCCCGGAGGG
>JAGFIQ010000076.1 GCA_024103495.1 Aridibacter famidurans | reverse complement strand
GCTGGCCGTCAGGGCCTGCTTGTGGGCCTCGAAGAACTCTTCGCCGAAATAGCGCCTGACATCGTGAAGCGCGGCCGCCTCAAGAAGCTCTCCGAGACGTGCCGATCTTTCCGAAGGCTCCTTTGCTTCAACGAACCTCGTTTCGAGAACAGCGATGTACTCCTCAAACCTACCCCTTCTGTTCAGGAATGCGGCGAACTCAGAAAGGTACGCCCGATCGTTCTCGATCAGCCTTTTCCAAATCTCTTCGGCGGCCTCGTAGTCGCCTGTCTGCTCGTCGATACCGGCGATCTTCAGGAGAGCCTCGGTGTTCGAGGGGTCGTTTTCTGTGAGTTCCAGCAGGTTCCGGCGTGCCACTGAAGGAGGAAGGGGGACAAGTGCCGTCGACCCGAAGAATTCCGTCCGGACGAACATTGCGCGTGTCACGGGGTCATTGAACGGCCCTTCATCCGACGCCGACACCCGCGGCGTAGGAAGAGTCGGTGTGAAGAAAGAGATTCCCAGGATCAATGCGACGAACGCCGCGAGTCCCGCAATGCGGTTCCTCATTTCTTTGCTCCCAGGCAAGACCGTGGATCTTCTAAGCTTCACCGCGCCCTCCCTCTTATCGTTACGTCATATTCCTCGATCGTCTGATTGTGCGCGAAATCCTCAGCCGTGACCGTGATCACGTAGCGCCCGGGCGCAAGGTCCGAAGGTATCGGAAGGACGCCCACGTTCGCCTTGTCCGCCGAAGACCATCGAAGCGGGACGGCTGAAGCCCCGTAGATCCTTGCGGTAAGCCGATGCGTGTCCTTGTCCGCGTAGACCTTCAACCGGACAGACTGGCCTGCTTTGAGCTCCCCTTCCGGAAGGACGAGCCTCACGCCGGGACTTCTGCTGTCTATCACGAAGGACTTTCTCTCTTCGTAGACATTTCCGGTCCGGTCCTTTAGCAGGAGCCTGCAGAAATAGGTCCCGTCCTGCATCCAGACCGGAGCGAGGAACCGTGTCTGCCACACGTTCTCTTCCTCGATAAATCTCAGCGGAAGCGTTTCGCCGAAAGGCAGAACGGCGAAGACCTCGGTCACAGACTCGTCGGTCCTGACCCTTATGACGGGATCGCCGGGCTGGATGAGCCTCGGCCTTAGCAGAGCCCTCGGGGCCGCGATGAATGCCGTGTAGGGAGTGACGATCTTGTACCTTTCGGACAGAGAAATGATCTCGGAGATCAGGTCTTCGCGCTCGCCGGAGACGTTCATCGCGTCGATCAGCGCGTTGATCCTGGCCTTCGCCCAGATCCTTGCGAGAAATGCGTGGGCCGTTTCCCGCTCCGGAAGATCAACGAGCTTTGAAAGCTCTGTCCGAAGAGAAGAGACGGAGGCCGTCAGCTTTACTGCTTCGCTCCCCGGCCGCCGGTATCTTCCGATGAAGCCGTAAGAAGAGCCGGAGGCCGCAGTTTCGTTTGTTGGATAGATCTCGTAGAAGTTCGAACTGTCGGAAGTACTGAAAGAGATATCTTCGATCGCGGGCGAGGTCACCCTCTGAAAGAACTGGCCAAGCTGGAACGAGATGTCTTCGGTCTCACGGACCTGGGTGTAATAGCCGTTGGTTTTTCGCGCCAGCTCCTTTAACAGGGCCGCGTTTGCGTCCGAGCCTATTCCAAAGCCGAACATTCTCGCGCCGGCGCTGTTCAAGGCATCGGCGATGGCGGGAATGCGAACCGTCTCGGTCGTCGCGTTCGCGTCGGAGATCATCACGACCCTCGGAGTGTTTCCCTTGCCGAACTTGCCGCATTCCGAAGCCGCCGCCGAAAGCGCCGCCCGCAGATTCGTGCCTCCGCCCAAGGCGGATTCCCTCACGAAATCCATCGCCTTCTCCTTGTTCGAAGGAGTTCCCGCAAGCGGAGAGCCGGAAAGGACTCTTGTTGTGTCATCGAAAAGTACAAGGTTGAACCTGTCTACCGGCCGCAGCGAACCGACAAGCGACTCGATACCTTCGACCGCCCTCCTGAGCTTGTCTCCGTACATTGAAAGCGACGTATCGAACATCAGCAGTAAGCTCATAGGAGGCGCCGGGCCCCGGTCTTCGGCACGCGCAAAGATCGCCTCCGCGCGGAAGAACCCGTCACGCGCCTTCTCCGCCGTGCGGGGGTCCTTCAGGTCGTAGGCTGATACCGATTCGTCGCTTCTGTGGGCGAGAAATGAAAGCCTGGTTGCGTCTATCCCGAGTTCGTAACTGAGCGACAGGTCAGATGTCAGCGAGACGTTGTTGGCCCTGTGTTCTCCGACGAACTCGTTCGACGTCCTCGTGACAGCGGTGAAGGGGTATTCCTGGCCGAACCGGGGAATGAACGGATGGCTGTTGGCGATCCTCAGCCTGATGCGCAGATCGCGAACCGTTTGCGATTCGCCGAACGAAGGCCTCAGCGGAAAAGAGAACGATGCCTTGAGGTCCTCCACCTGAAGTACCTCCGTGTACTTCATTTCCAGGCGCTTCGTCCCGAAAGGAGTGATCGGAAAGATCTTCGCCGAAAAGGCCGAATCTCCGCCGTGCTCGTCGTCCAGCTGAAGCAGACCCGGATCGATCGCCTGGGCCTTTATCTCTTCGTAGATGCGGTTCGCCCGCCGCTTCTCCATCATTACGCCCGGAACCCTCTGG
This sequence comes from Aridibacter famidurans, assembly GCA_024103495.1. Taxonomy (GTDB): domain Bacteria; phylum Acidobacteriota; class Blastocatellia; order Pyrinomonadales; family Pyrinomonadaceae; genus Aridibacter; species Aridibacter famidurans. Next base: position 6,572 of record JAGFIQ010000076.1, on the reverse strand, counting down.
ATCCCGTCCCAGACTGCAAAATCAGCTACGGAAGCCTGAGTCGGAAGGGCGAAAAGGTATTTGCCTTCGAGCGTGTCTTTCGTGTGATTCTCAAATACCTGCATTACGCGTACGGTCGCGTGCTGGTCCTCGATATCGATGTCGACCACCATCGTGTCGAGTGAGAGCACCGAAGGGTCCGGGTCGTCGGAAACAGACGATGGGATCAGCACGCCGGTCTGGGCCGCGGCAACGGACACAAGCAGCACTACCCTTAGGCAAGAAGAGGCAACGGTGACGAGCGCATCTAGTGCGTTTCGGAAAGGGATTGAACTCACAGCCGCCCTCCGTCCGGTTTCCCGAATTCAGATACAGGAATGATCGCGATGCCGTTCGTGGTCCCCACGAACACGGAGTTCCCACCGCAGGCGACGCTGAGAACAGTTTGAGAGGGAAGACCTTCGGCGATGATCTCCCATTTGCCGGTCAACAGTTCGAGGACAGCGAGCCCTTCCATCGTGCCCGCAAAGATCCTTTCTCCGTCCGTCGCGAGTGCGTTCAGATTTACGACCGACCGCTGTCCCTGAGGCGTAATCCTGCGGATCTCGTCTGAAGGCGAGAGCTCGAAAACGCCACCGCCGTAGGTGCCTATGAAGACACGCTCCCCAGCCTCGACGATCGCGGTGACCCAGTTCGTGGAAAGCCCCGAGTTGGAGTCCTTCCACGTCCGCACGACTCGTGCGTCCCTGACCCTTGCAAGTCCTGACAGTGTCCCAACGAGCACGGATCTGCCGGTCTTCAGGCTCGTATAGACGCTGTTTCCGGGAAGCCTGTGCTCTGCCGTAAGCCTCTTGGCATTTGCGCCGCGCCCCAGAAGAAGACCCCTGGCCGTGCTGAGGACGTCATTTGAAATGTGGTTAACCGGTTCTGCCGGCCCCGCGCTGCTCTCCTCCGCGACCCGGAACGAGCTGTCGATGGCCGTCACGCCGCGGGTCGTCGCGGCAAGCACGCGGCCGTCGCTTCCCGTTGTGAGGTAGTTGATCTCGGAAACCGCATCGTTTTCGACGTGTCCGATCAGACTGCCGTCCGGACCGATCACATCAACGCCGCCGCGGAAATTGCCAATCCATACCTGCCCGTTCTTCAAAGGCAGGATCGACGACACGAAGTTGCCGGGCGCCCTTTCCTTCTTCCGCGCGAACGGAACCAGCCTGTCGCCCTGAAGCCTGTAGACGCCCTCGCTTCCGACCGCATAGATCCGTTCGCCCGACGTTACTACCCTGAAATTCCTGGCTTGCTCTCGAGGCCCGCCGATCTGCACAAGGTCTTTGCCCAGCCGGTAAAGCTCTCCGTTCTCTCTGCTCAGGATCACCGAATCGCGCTGGGCGGCGATCCCGGAAGCTGCTGCCAGGCCGGCTCTTTGAAAACAGCCGTCGCCTAAGCATTCGGCAGGGCCGAGATCGGTTGCGACGAGGAGCCTTCCTCCGGCAAAAGCCGCCCCCAGCACTCGGCCCGACGGAAGGCCGGACGCCTTTGAAAGGTGTTTCCAGCCGGCTCCGTCAGCGATCCAGACGCCCTCGTCGAACGTCGAGACGATCGGTCCCGAAGCTCCCGCGGACAGGTCTGTGATCTTCAGGATCGATCCGCCGTCCGCTTTCCTTTCCGAAAAAACACCGCCGGAATATGAAAGCAGGCCGCCGTTGAATGTGCCTATCAGGAGCCGCAGTCCGGAGTCGTTCAGAAGCGAGGTGACCGCCTGTTGATCGCGGTCGGGCCACTCGTACCTCGCGAAGGAGCTGCCGTCGAATTCGAGCAGGCCGCTCGATCGCGTGCCAATGAACAGCTTCCCCTGAAAGGCCGCGAGCGAAACGAGATCGCTCTCCGGAAGCCCGTCGAGAACCGTGTAGTGACGCCGCAGGACCCCGTCCGAGGAGTATTCGGCAAGACCGCCTGCCGTTGCTGCAAACATCGATCCTCTGAATTCCGCGACGGATCGGGTGTCCGAAATGTCCTGGACTATCCTGATCTTCAACCTTTCCTGAGGGGTGAGTGTCGTCCTTATGTGTGTGACGACGTTTTCGTCTGTCAGATCGGAGCGCCCGGAAGTGAGGGCGTCTTGGATGGATTGGAAGATGCGGTAAGCCTCGGAACCTGTCAGGACCAAAGCGGAGAGCAATACGATCCCTGCAAGTTTTTTTGTGTGAGCTTTCCGCATGCCCCGATTATGGACCGGACCGGGGGCGGAATTTAACGTGGAATCGTAACAGGGCCGGTGTGTGCTCGGGCGGGAAGGGAAGTGTGGATTCCCACACTCGTTCGCTCGGCGGGATCAGGCGACAGGCTTGTGAAGTGCAAAGACGTAGCCTCCGCCGGCCGGCTTTCGTTCCCACGACACGTCCGCCCCGATCAGGCTGGCGCGGGACTTGATATTGGACAGACCCATTCCTTCCTTACCCGCTTTTTCGTGATCGAACTCCGCCGTTCCGTCGTCCTCGATCTCGAGGGCGAAGCCCGATGCTTCGTCAGCCGAAACTCGCATTTCGACCGTCCGGGCTTCGGCATGTCTGACGATGTTGGATATCACTTCCTGCGCGATCCGAAAGACCTGGATCTGGTCGGCAGGCGGAAACCGGAGATCCTCATCGGAGCCTTTCCGGACCTTGAATTCGGTTTTCAGGCCTGAGCCGGAAAGCAGAAACTCGAGCGACGCGAACAATCCGACATTCTCGAACACGGAGGGACTCAGGTCCTCGCATATCCTTCTGATCTCTTCCGAAATGCCCTCGATCTCGCCGCGGAATTCGGAGTCGCCGCCGGAGATCTTGTCGGACCGGAGCATCAGATTTCTAAGATCGGCAAGGGTCTGATCGTGCAGGTCGCGCGCGATCCTGCGTCTTTCGCGCTCGGCCTCGTTGGCCAGATCGAGACGGGCTTCCGTCAGCTTCCGGTTCACGGCGGTGATCCTGTGCCGCTCGATTATCACCCAGACAAGAGCGATGAGAGCAATGAAGAGCAAAAGGCCGAGCGCGGCCGAAGTCCACGGAAACGGCGCTTCTGCAACCGAGAACCCGAACTTCAAGGGATCGCTCCGCACAAGGTCCTGGTTGAAGGCGTACGCCTCGACGGTGTAACTGCCCGCATCCAGGTCCTCCATCGCGAACCGCGGTTCGCCGGTCACCTGTCTTTTGACCTCGTTTCCTTTCGAGTCAATTAGCAGAAAGGCGTACTGGAACCTTTCGGGGACGGTCCGGCTGCTGAGTCCGCCGACCTCGAGAAGCAGGCTGTTCTGCGGATAATCCAGAGAGACGCCGGCTTTCATCTCCGCATCGCTGTGCAGTCTTTGTCCCAAAAGGCGTACGGCGGCGATCAAAGGCTTCTTGTCATTCGGCCTGTAGAACGAAAGGCCACTGGTCGTCGCGACCAGTAGCCTGCCGTCGTCCAGGGGACGGACCCCGAAAACGCTGTCGGAAAGAAGTCCCTGCTCCGTGCTGATCGTGGATCGGACAACACCGAACCTGTCGTCATTTCTAATGTGTATCAGACCGTTCCCGATCGAGGCGGCCCAGATTCCGCCCTCGAGGATCGAAACATCACGCACCGGAACTCCTTCAAGGTGATGCTCCAGAGAGTCTCCCCGACGAACGAACACACCGCTCTGCGTGGCGATCGCCAGCGGATCCGATGGACCGCCGGACGGGCGGAGATTCCAAACGGGAATGCCTTCGATCTGTTCAAAGCCGGGGACGCGCTCCGCCTTTCCGCCTTCAAGCCTGTAGATCTCTCCTTTCCCCGTGCCGAAAAGAAACGCGTTTCCGTCGGACCAGACGCAGGTCAGCTCTTCGTGCGGGAAAACAAGCTCCTCTTCTTCTTCGACGAATCTAACCAGGCCTCTGCGGAAGACCGCCGCGTAGATCTTCCCGCCCTGGAGTCCGATACCCCTTATATCGCCTTCGATCAGGTCCGTGCCGTCAGCCGTACGAAGAGAAGAGCGGGTCCCGACCAGGAGACCGCCGTCGGAAGCGAGCGCGAGCGAATACACGGTGTCATCGGTAAACCCGGGTACGGTCCTCCAGGTTCCCTCGTCGAGCACGAAAAGCCCTCTGTTCGTCCCGGCATACAAAAGGCCTTCGGACCCGGCGAAGATCAAACGGACGAAGTTCGCGGGGCTTTCCTCCGACAAGACGACATTGTCGGGGCTTGCCGGGTCGAACCGGCTGACACCTCGGTCGCCCCCCACCCAGACCGTGTTTTCCCTGTCCACGAACACGTCGTAGATCCGGTTCGACCTGAGCCCGCCGCCTGTGCTCGCAAAAGTATAGTTCTCGACCGGTGTCCTCCCCTCGAACAGGAACAGTCCCGCGATCTCGGTCCCCGCCCAGAGCCGGTCTCCGGAAACGCCAAGTGCGATAGAGGTGACCGTTCCGACGGAAGATCCTCCCGCCTGTTCAACCCGTCCGCCTTCGTAAAAGTAGAGTCCGCCGGACCTGTTACCGGTGTCGGCCCCGATCCACGTTCTGCCGGATACGTCCGATTCGATTACGTTAATGAAGTAAGGAGACGCACCCGCGACAACCCATTCGCCGCGCCGAAACCGCCTGATGCCGTTGCCGGAAGTGCCGAAAAGCACCTGTCCGTCCGGCATCTCGCCGAAGGCCGTGTAATCGCGGTCACCTTCGTCGGGAAATGAGACCCTGTGAAAACGAAGATCTTTTGTGTTTGCGGAATAGATCCCGTTGTCGGTTGCGGCCGCAACGCCCCGGCGACCGAGTTTCAGCGAGCGCACCGACAGCCCCTGCAGGCCTTCCGCAGCCTCGACCTTTCCTTCGCGCAGAACGAATGACGCAGTTTCCGTGACTCCGATGAGATCGTTTCCGGCCGTGCACAGAAGGCGGACCGGCCCCTCAAATTCTCCTAGCGGGACCTTCTGTATTCCGCGGGCATCGAGACGCGCAAGGCCGCCGTCCGTGCCAAACCACATTACGCCGTCATCTGTCTGGGCGATGACCCGGACCGAGTTCGAAGGCAGCCCGTTGAAAAGCGTGAGGGAGCTCCATTGATGAAGGTCGATCTCCGATTGAGCAAACAGAGGCGAGAGGCCCGAGAAAGGTCCGCAGGCGAGAAGAACTACCGGGAACAGAAGAGACCGAAAGATCTTTCGGAAGGAGATCATTCGTCTTCCAGTGTTTTGAGGTACTTTCTGCAGTCCCGCTCCAGCCATTCCGACAATTCCTTCTCGGACTTCTCCAGCTCGTCAGCGTTGATCAGGCCTCTGCGGAGAGCTTCGCTGAAAGCCCTTGTGCGGACGTTGAATACCAGTTTGTCGTACGACTCGCTTTCGGTTCCCGTGCCGGGGCCGGCCAGCTTTTCGTACAGGTTCGCGAGCCTGCTCTCCACTCCGCGCTGGGTGAGGCTGCATTTCCTTGCGATCGCCCAGTTCGAAAGGCCGAGCGCAAGGTATTTCAGTGCCTCCGACTCGAACTCGGTGAGTAGCGGCCTCTTGAACGAATCCTTGAACGCGGGATCGATCATGTCCGCTCCGTCCTCAAGCACGGTTGCCACGAACCTCAGGAGGCGCGCTTCGGGATTGTTCTTGTGAATAAAACCGTACGTGGGCTGGGGCGAGATGGACCGGACGATCTTGCGGATCTCGTTTATGTAGACCTCGTGCGGGAACTGGGTCCAGAAGACGATGCGCGTTCCCGGAAGCTCATCCCAGATCCGTCGCGCCGCTTTTACACCCGACAGATCGGGCATCTGAATGTCGATTATGCACGTCTGCGGTTTCTCCTCTATCGCCAGTTCCACTGCATTGTTGCCGTTGGAGGCCTCGACCACGGGCGCGTGATCGGGGAATTCCCGTTCGAGAAGTTCTTTCAGGTACTTGCGCTGGGCGAGATTGTCTTCGGCAATGAGCACCGGCATAGGCCACGAGTTTATAACTAATGTAGGACAAGAGAAAGGGGTCTATCCTCACTCTGCCGCCGTGGCCTACCTGACCCTCATTCCACGAAGAGCTTCATGCAGGACGCGTCGGGTTTCTTCGCGGAGTCATCCATAAATGCGTTCATCATTCCCATTTTGCAGGCGAAATTTCCGCCGCCGTGGCCGCCTTCGTCGATCACGAACAGATGCGACCGCTTGAGCTTCTGTTGAAAGAACCTGCCGTTCTCCGGAGGCGTGACCGGATCGTACTGGTTGACGAAGATGATCGTCGGAACGGACGACATTTTGAACACGCGCTCCGCCGCGGAGACCGACTTTCCGTGCCAGTCCATCCCCTCGATGTACAGGTTGGTGAAGAAAGCGAGTTGATCGGGAAAATGCGGGAGCTCCGAGTACATCCTCCCGATCGCTTCCGGAGTGTTCGCACGGTCCATGCTCTCGTATGCGCTGACCGCGAGAAACATCGACGTGTTGAACGATCCGTCCTCGACGTCCGCGAGCTCCGCTTCGACGACCGCCCTCAGGATCTTCTGGTCCTTCTCGACAAATGCGTGTAGCAGCGCCGGGAACCTCTCGAGCGCGTCGGTCCTGTACAGCTGGCGGCGCAGAAAATACACCGCATCCTGCGAATTGATCACGAAAGTTCCGCC
>JAGFIQ010000062.1 GCA_024103495.1 Aridibacter famidurans | reverse complement strand
GCTGCTCAGCACGCTTTTCCGCGACGACCTTCCGCTGGAAAGGCGCCAGCAGGAGATGATCGCGACTATAGTGTCCGAGACAAACGACTGCTTTTACTGAGTGGAATCTCACGCAGAGTTTCTGCGTACCGTAACGCTTGAGGACGATCTTATCGACAAGCTCCGGAACGATTACGAGAACGCCCCGATCACTTCCGCCGAGCGGGCGATGTGCGATTACGCGATCCAGCTGACAAGGGACGCGGTGAAGATCCACCCCGGGCATATCGACAAGCTTCGTGAAGCGGGATTCGACGACACGGCGATCACGCAGATCACCCTGATCGCCTCCTGGTTCAACTACATAAACCGGGTCGCGGACGCGCTTGGCGTCGGAAGGGCGCCCGCGAACGACTAGCCTATGCAGAACAGAAGAGCCCCCGGAGTGCTTCTCGTGGCCGCGGCCTTCGCGGCGGCGCTCGGGTACGGAATATGGCTCTTCAATTTCGGGCCATACGCCGCGGTCCGCGCGGCGGTTCCTGACAGGCCTCTTCCGGAGGAGCGCTTCGGGTACACGGGCGGCGATCTTTACACGTTCCTTGACGGATATGAAAAGGCCCTCGATCCCGGAATACTCGAGTCGTATGCGAACTTCCAGCTTTTCGACACGCTGAACGGGGTCCTTCTCGCCGTCGCGCTCGCGCTGTTCATATGGGCTCTTGCGGCCAGGCTGTTCCGGAGCGGGATCCCGACGCTGCTGATTCTTTTGCCGCTCGCGATGGGCGCGTTCGACCTGCTCGAGAATTTCCTGATCATTTCCGTTATTCGGGATCTTCCGATGCGGTATTACGGGCTTGCCGAGGGGGCCGGGACTGCGACGCTCCTGAAGATGATCTGCGGCGGACTGAGCTTCCTTTCGGCGGTCGGGATGTCCGTCTACGCGATCTACCTGCGCCTCGCCCGCCGGAAATCCGATGAAAGCTGACGTTGTCCGAACTTCCGCGACGGTGACTCAAACATGAAGAAACTGAACACAGATCGGGTTGCGGGTTCTGTCGTTGCAGTGATCGTCGCTACGGCGGTCAATCTGGCGGTCTATTTCCTGGGACCATATCAAATGGTTGCGGACCGGGCGTCACTGCAGACGTTTCCGGAGTACCGTTTCGGGTACACGAAGTTCGATCTTGAGAAATTCCTTGGAAACCTGGTGGTCGAAGCGTGCGACATGCCTCAGGATGTTTTGCAGGCTTACACGACCCTACAGTTTCTGGACATCGTTGTAGCGGCGATGACCGCCTTGGTCCTCGCAAGTTTGACATGGACCTTCGCCGATTCCATTAAACAGAGAGGTAGTTCAGGCTTGTTGCTTATTCCCGCCTTGCTGTTCGTTTGCGAAGTTGCTGAGAATCTGTTCCTGGGTTACTTTGCGGGTTCTACACTGCACGGTTTTAGTTCAGACCTTGTAGCGGTCGCGAGTGTGGTCACACAGGCGAAATGGATTCTTATGTCGCTGTCTTCCCTCACCGTAGTCTTCCTTTCTGCACTACACTGGACCGCTCGCCGCTGAAGCGAATTCCGTGATCCTAGAGCTGCAAAGATGAAAGCTGATCTCCTCATTCACAACATAGGCGAACTCGTGACCTGCGCATCGCAGGGCCCGAAGAAGGGCCGGGCGATGGCCGACGCCGGCATCCACAGGAACGCTGGCGTGGCTGTTGTCGACGGAAGGCTGCATTCGGCCGGCGATTCGGACACCGTCCTCCGGCTTCACGACGCGGACGAGATCATAGACGCGGAAGGCCGGGTCGTGATGCCTGGCTTCGTCGAATGTCACACGCACATCGTCTATGCCGGCGACCGCCTCGACGAATTCGAGCTGAGGATCAAGGGCGCCGAATATATGGAGATCCTGGAGGCCGGAGGCGGGATCCTGTCGACCGTAAAGGCGACCCGCGAGGCTTCTGTCGATGAACTGGTCGAGCTTTCAAGCGTCCGCCTCGACCGCTTGCTTCGAAACGGCGTCACGACCTGCGAGATCAAGACCGGTTACGGCCTGGACACGGAAACGGAGTTGAAAATGCTCGAGGCGATCTTCCGCCTCGGCGACGAACACCCGGTCGACGTCGTGCCGACGTTCCTTCCCGCGCACGCTGTGCCGCCCGAGTACCGCAACGGCGAGAAGGGAACTCCGGACGATTACGTCGCTTTGATCTGCGACGAGATGATCCCGAAGGCGGCGGAGTGGATCGAAAGCGCGGGTGCCGAAACGCTCTTCATCGACGTGTTCTGCGAGAAGAACGCGTTCGATCTGGAGCAAACGAAGCAGGTTCTTGAGGCTGCGAAGAAGGCGGGCTTCGCGGTCAAGGCCCACGTTGACGAGTTTACGAACCTCGGCGGAGCCGAGCTCGCGATCTTCCTCGGCGCCGCGTCAGTCGACCATCTCGATGCGATCAGCGACCGCGAGATCGCGCTTCTCGCCGAATCGGACACCGTCGGGGTGGTCACGCCGACCGTGAACTTCAACCTGGGCTCGGACGAGTTCGCCGATGCGAGGAAGCTGATCGATTCGGGCTGTGCCGTCGCGGTCTCGACGGATTACAATCCCGGTTCGGCGCCCTGTCCTTCGCCTTCGATGGCGATGGCGATCGCCTGCCGCTACCAGAAGCTTCTTCCGGCAGAAGCGATCAACGGTTTCACGATCAACGCCGCTCACGCCGTTGGAAAGGGGGCCGAAGCGGGCTCGGTCGAGATCGGCAAACGAGCGGACCTTCTGATCCTCGACACGCGCGACCACCGCGAGATCTGCTACGAGTTCGGCGGAAATCTCGTCGATCAGGTCATCAAGGACGGGATCCCGGTCTGAATCAGGCGCCCTCCTGCCTTGCGACTTGTTTCACATAAATGTCCTGCTGAGGGAACGGGATCTCGATGCCTTCCCGGTTGAATGCCTTGTACACTTCGCGGTGCAGTTCGTGGAGCACAAGCCCCTGCAGAACAGGTTTCTCGACCCAGCAAAGCAGTTCGTAATCGAGGCTTGAGCTTCCGAAAGCCCTGAACCGTGCACGCGCGAACGGGTCCTTGCAGACCTGTTTGTGATCGTTCGCGACCTTCAAAAGCACTTCCTCGACCTTGTCGATGTCCGATCCGTACGCGACCCCGACCTTCAGGCGGACGCGGAACTTCTCGTGCGGGCCGCCCGATTCGTTTATCACGGTCGTGTTCGCGAGGATGTTGTTCGGAACGGTGATCTCGACGTCGTCGCGGGTCAGGATCCGCGTGCTCCGGACCCCGATCATCGTTATCATCCCGCGCTCGCCCGTCCCGAGGATGATGTAATCTCCGACCTTGAAGGGCTTGTCGGCGAAGATCGTCACGCCCCCGAAAACATTCGCCAGCGTGTCCTTGGCGGCGAAGCTGACCGCCAGACCGATGATCCCGGCGGAAGCCAGCCAGGCCGTGATGTTTATCTCCCAGATCAGGAACACGACATAGATAGCGCCCGCGGCAAAGATCAGGGTTACGGTGTTCTTTATGAGCGGCTTGGTCGTCGAGGTGATGAACTTGAAGCGGTCTTCGTTACGCTCCATCTCGTCGAGGACCACGCCGAGCAGCTTCAGCAAAAAGTGAAACCAGACGAAAACGACGAGGGTTTTGATAACGTCGACGGTGATCACCGTGACCTGGTCGGGCAGCTGGAGCAAGTGGGTCGCGAGGCTGAGCCCCATCAGCACGACGGTCAGGAATATCGGGCGGTGGAGGATCGCCAGGATGCGGTCGTCGAGGTCCGTTTTCGTACGTATCACCAGCTTCGAGATCAATCCCGTGACGACCCAGTCGACGACCTTGCCGAGCAGTATGAAGATCAGGATCGCGCCGAGCGCGTTAAGGTAGGGATACGGAAACAAGGTGTTGATCTCGCGAGCGAGGCCGTCCTCATCGGCGCGCGTGGCGGCGGTCAGTATCCCGCTCTCGCCTTCCTCCTGGTTCGCGGCGATGTTCGAATTCTGCGAATTGTTCTGTAGCATTCCGGTCCGAAGGTTGTTGTGTGACGAAGACCTATCATAATATCAGAGTCGCCCCGGCCGCCAATCAGACCCTTTTCCGGACGCCGCGCGGCCGATCCAAACCTCTATGAATGAACTGTTTATCGATGGCGAAAGCCTGACGTTCGACGATGTGCTAGCGGTCGCGTACGGGGGCGGGGAATGCCCGAAGGTCGCGCTTTCCGATGCCGCGGCCGCCGTGGTGAAGCGGTCCGCGGCCGCGGTCGATCGCCTTCTCGAACGAGGCGAGATCGCGTACGGTATCACTACCGGCTTCGGGGCTTTCAAGGACAAGATCATCTCGCCGGAAGAGGTCGAACTGCTTCAGACGAATATCCTGAAGTCGCACGCGGTCGGAGTCGGCGAGCCTCTGGACGAGGCTCAGACCCGCGCCGTGATGCTGATCCGCGCTAACACGCTCGCGAGAGGCTATTCCGGCATCCGGATCGATACGCTTCAGCTTCTGCTAGACCTCCTGAACAACCGCATCCATCCCTTGATCCCCAGCCAGGGAAGCCTCGGGGCGAGCGGAGACCTCGCCCCTCTCGCGCATATGTCTTTGCCTCTTATCGGCGAGGGCGAAGTGATCGTCGAAGGCGAAAGAATGCCGAGCTCGCAAGCGCTTTCGAGATTCGGCCTGCAGCCGGTCTCGCTCGCCGCAAAAGAAGGGCTCGCATTGACGAACGGCACGACCGTAATGACTGCGCTCGGGCTTCTTCAGACCGCTCGGGCGCAGTGGCTCGCGGACGCGGCGGATGTCGCGGGATGCCTGAGCCTCGAGGCTTTGAACGGCACGACGGCGGCATTCGACGAGAGGATCCACGAGCTGAGGCCTCATCCGAGGCAGATGGAGTGCGCGGCGAACCTTCGACGGATCCTCGAAGGCAGCGGATTCACGCGAGGGCACGACCCCTCGAACATCCAGGACGCGTACACCTTGAGGTGTATGCCGCAGGTCCACGGTGCGTGCCGCGACGCGATCGCATACGCGGAATGGGTCGTGAATATCGAGCTGAACGCGGTGACGGACAATCCTCTGATCTTCGTGAATGAGGAGACGGACGAGATCGAGGTGATCTCGGGCGGTAACTTCCACGGCGAACCTCTCGCGATCGCTATGGATTACCTCGCGATCGCGCTATCCGAGCTCGGGAACATCTCCGAGCGGAGGATAATGCGGCTGACTGACGAGGACTCGAACGCGCACGTGCTGCCGGCGTTCCTGACGGAGCACGGCGGTCTGAATTCCGGGTTCATGATCGTCCAGTACACCGCGGCGGCGCTGGCGACGGAGAACAAGGTGCTTTCTCATCCGGCTAGCGTGGATACGATCCCGAGTTCCGCAAATGTAGAAGACCACGTTTCGATGGGTGTCACGGCGGCCTTAAAATTGTGCCGAGTCTCAACTAACCTCGAAAAGATCATCGCCCTCGAGTTGCTGTCAGCGGCCCAGGCTGTGGATCTGCGGAAGAAGCGAAACCACGAACTCGGTGAACTGGCGAGCGAGACGGGTGCGGTCTATTCGAAGATCCGCGCGGAAGTCCCGTTCATTGAAAAGGATGAGGTGATGTACCCGCACATCGAGAAGGTGATCTCGATCGTCGGGAGCCATTTCGGCGGTTATTAGCTGGGCGGATGGCCGGCGGGGAAGGCGTCCTGCTCGCCGCTTCCGGACATAAGCATCGCCTCGTATTGTTTCGGAAGGGAGATGATCTTCTTGTCGCGGTTGACGACGATATGCATCGTCTCTCCCTCGGCGATCACGGCGTTGTCGGCGGGCCTATAGATCTCGTAAACGAAGACGATGCTCCTGCTTCTTATCCTCGCGACCTGGGTACGGATAAAGAGTATGTCCTCGTAGTGCGCGGGCGACTTGTACCGGCAGTAACTTTCGGCGACGACCAGGAGGGCGTTGTCCTTGTCCTCCATGTCGCGGTACGAGAAGCCTCTAGAGCGGCAGAACTCGCTCCTGCCGAGCTCGAACCATACGTAATAGTTCGAGTGATGGACGATGCCCATCTTGTCCGTCTCGGCGTACCGGACGCGTATCTCAGTCTCGTGCCACATTCGGGCAATTATCGTTTTCGGAAGGCGGGATAGTCAAACGATATACAATGGCCAATCTTCAGTGGCCGTTGAACAATGGCCAATGGCCATTGAGCAATGCACGTTGACCAATGAGCAATGAGCAATGAGCAATGAGCAATGACCAATGACCAGTGAAGAGTCGCGAAGCGACGACCTGCATTTAGCCGTGGACAAGCCCGCAGGGCGCAGTCCACGGTAGGCGTCGCAAATCATTCGCGCATCGCGAAGCGATTGCGTGATTCTCTGATCGTTGACCAATGACCAGTGAAGAGTCGCGAAGCGACGGCCTGCATTTAGCCGTGGACAAGCCCGAAGGGCGCAGTCCACGGTAGCGTCGCCAACGATTCGCGCATCGCGAAGTGATTGCGTGATTCTCTGATCGTTGACCAATGACCAGTGAAGAGTCGCGAAGCGACGGCCTGCATTTAGCCGTGGGCAAGCCCGCAGGGCGCAGTCCACGGTAGCGTCGCCAACGATTCGCGCATCGCGAAGCGATTGCGTGACGCCGGCGGTTGACGCAGGTGTTAATCTAAAGGAAATCTCACATAAGGAGGCCACCTCACCATGGCTAACACCTATTCATCCCTCTTCTACCATCTCGTTTTCAGCACAAAGGAACGGAGAACCTTTCTCAAACCGTCGATAGAGAATCGCGTCTGGGATTTCATTGGCGGAATTGCGAGGCACAATGGGCTGACTCCGATCAAGGTTGGCGGGGTCGAAGATCATGTCCATGCATTGTTGCTCTCGCCGCCGAAGTATTCGGTCAGCCAGATCGCGAAGTTCATCAAGGCGGATTCTTCACGATGGATCAAAAGTGAACTCGGGAAAACTCTTTTCTCGTGGCAGGACGGGTATGCAGCTTTTTCTGTGAATAAAGGGACGGTGCCCAAAGTGAAGCGATATATCGAATCGCAGCGCGAACACCACGGGCGAATGTCGTTTGAGAGTGAATACCGCAGATTGCTGGATCTTCACGAGATCGACATCGGCGACGAGCGCTATCTTTTTGGCTGAAATTCACGCAATCGCTTCGCGATGCGCGAATCGTTTCGCAACCTACCGTGGACTGCGCCCTGCGGGCTTGTCCACGGCTAAAAGCAGGTCGTCGCTTCGCGACTCTTCAATGGGTCCACGGTTATTGGCCAGTGGCGTAGCCAGTGCGCGGCTTTTCATATGTCACGCAATCGCTTCGCGATGCGGGAATCGTTTCCCAACCGACCGTGGGTTCCGCCTTCGGCTCCACCCACGGCTAAAAGCAGGCCGTCGCTTCGCGACTCTTCAATGGGTCCACGGTTATTGGCCAGTGGCGTAGCCAATGCGCGGCTTTTCATATGTCACGCAATCGCTTCGCGATGCGGGAATCGTTTCCCAACCGACCGTGGGTTCCGCCTTCGGCTCCACCCACGGCTAAAAGCAGGTCGTCGCTTCGCGACTCTTCAATGACCAATGAGCAATGACCATTGACCAATGAACCAGGACCAATGAACCATGACCAATGTGAAATGGTCGATGACCAATGACCCATTTACGTTGTTGGGCCCGTCGCAATCGCTCCGGGTACTGGCGCATTGAACTTGGAACTCGGAACTCGGAACTTGCCTCATCCCACCCCGGAAGGCACAATAAACTGCTATGCCGGAAGGGGATACATCGATAGTCACCAACCGCGCCGCGTTTCACGAGTACCAGATCGAGGATACGTACGAGGCCGGGATCGCGCTCCAAGGCACGGAGGTGAAGAGCATAATGGCGGGCAGGATCCAGCTGAAAGAATCATACGTCGCGGTCAAGGACGACGAGGTCTGGCTGATGAATGCTCACGTCTCTCCCTACAAACACGGCAACATCCATAACCACGAGCCTCTCCGGACCCGAAAGCTCCTGCTCCATCGAAGGGAGATCGAAAAACTCAAAAAGGCCGTCGACCAAAAGGGGATGACGCTGGTCGTCACGAAGGTCTACTGGAATCACGGGAAGATCAAGTTCGAGATCGGAGTCGCGCGCGGAAAGAAACTATTTGATAAGCGGGAGACCCTGAAACGCAAGACGATCGCCAAGGAAACCGAGAGGCAGTTGAAAGAAAACATTAGATAAGTTATTAGTAGTACGGAATTTTCACCAAATTTGAGATCTGAGGAAGCTGATGGATTCAAGAGGTATAAACAAGAATTTCGCGGATGCCCGTGTGGACACACTGGCCGTTGTCGTATTCAAGAAAGACGATCCGAAGAAGGGTCTGCTCAAGGAACTGGACGCGCTTACCGGCGGCGAGATCGCCTCGGTTCTCGCTTCCGAGGAGTTCAAGGGCGAATCGGGCGAAACCTACGCGCTTCGTTATAAGGCGGACAAGGGCAAGGCCGGAAGGCTTCTCCTTGTGGGAGCCGGCGAAAAGGACAAGTACAAAGTCTCCGACGTTTCGGCCGCCGCCGGTGCAGCGGCGCGGAAGGTCCGGGATTATAACCTCAAGAAATTCGCCATCGCACCAAGGTCGGACGGCGACGCCGTCGAAGTAGCGGCTGCGGCCGCGCAGGGCGTCGTCACAAGCCAGTTCGAGCTCGATAAATACAAGACAAAGGACAAAAACGACAAGAAGCTTGGCGGATTCACCGTCTTTATCGACGGCGCGAAGCCCGCCGATCTCAAAAAGGGCCTTGAGAGAGGCACGGCGATCGGCGAATCGATGAACTTCACGCGCGATCTTGCGAACGAGCCGCCGAACATCCTTACGCCGACCGAAATGGCGAACAGGGCGAAAAAGATGGCCAAAGAGGTCGGCCTCAAGTGCGAGGTGCTCAGCGAGGCCCAGATGAAGAAGCTGGGAATGAACTCGCTCCTCAGCGTTTCGCTGGGGTCCGAACAGCCCGCGCAGCTTATCGTCCTGAGATACACGCCGAAGCGCAATACCGCGAAGAAGGGCGAGATGCTTGGGCTTGTCGGAAAGGGCGTGATGTTCGACACCGGCGGTATCTCGCTGAAGCCCGGCGAGGGAATGGACTCGATGAAATACGACATGTCGGGCGGAGCAACGGTGATCGGCGCGATGCGCGCGATCGCTTTGCTGCAGCCTACGGTGCCGGTGATCGGCGTCGTAGGCTGTGTCGAGAACATGCCGGACGGAAAGGCCTCGAGGCCGAGCGACGTCGTAACCGCGATGAACGGGAAGACGGTCGAGATCCTCAACACCGACGCCGAAGGCCGGCTTGTGCTTGCCGACGCTGTCCACTACACGGAAAAACAGGGCGCCACCGAGATCATCGATCTGGCGACGCTTACAGGAGCGGTCATTATCGCGCTCGGGAACCGGAACACCGGGATCATGGGCAACAACCAGGAGCTCGTTGACAGGATCATCGCCACCGGAAAGGATGTCGGCGAGGGATTCTGGCAGCTCCCGCTCGAAGGCTACGAAAGCGAGGTCAAATCCGATATCGCGGACGTGAAGAACATCGGCACGAAAAGACGCGCGGGAACCATCGCCGGCGGCCTGTTCATCCAGGAGTTCGTGGATAAGGCAAAGTGGGCTCATCTCGACATCGCCGGAACCGCCTGGGCGGACAGCCCGAAGGCTCATCAGGCGAAAGGCCCGACCGGGGTCGCGATCCGCACGCTTGTCCGCCTTGTCGAGAACTCGCAGTAAACGATTGTCGGGATTCAGTTTTGGAAATTAGCGGACTTGGTATTATGATTGGTCAACGTCAAATCGGCGGGGGCCAATTTTCTTTTGGTTTCGCCTTTTCTTCAACAACCCTTCAGACTTGAGCCTGGCCGGAAGCCTGTGCGCCCGGACGGTACCGGAGTGAACGAATGGGTCCTCTGAGCAAGAACAAACTGAACCTCCTGATCGTGCTCGGCACGCTCGTCCTTATCCTCGGCTGCATGTGCGATCCGAACAGGAACGACTCCGGGGATCTGTCTCTTTCCAGCGATTCGAACAGTGAAGACTCGACCGATCGGGACGATTCCGATTCGGGAGACGATTCCGGCAAGACCGGACGGAAGGATGACAAAGGCGACTTCGTTGTCGAGTCGACCGATGTAGAGAATCCGAATTTCGAAGCCGTTCATCGCGAGATCACTCGGGCGAGGGTGCTCGAAAAGGCCGCTGACAAACTGAACAGGACCCTGATCCTTCCGCACGACATTACCTTGCGGACAAAGGACTGCGGAACGGTCAACGCTTTCTACGACCCAAGGGACAAGTCGATCACGTTCTGCTACGAGCTTATGGCGCACCTGTACAACCTTTACAGGAGCGACGGCGCTTCCGAAAGCGAGGCGAACGAACAGATGGCAAAGGCTGTGAACTTCATCTTCCTGCACGAGCTGGGGCACGCTTTGATCGACAGCTACGAACTGCCGATCACCGCGAACGAGGAAGATGCCGCCGACCGTTGTTCGTCCTATATCTGCATCGAGGAGATCGGAGAAGAAGGCGTCGAATGGGTCGTCGCGGCCGCAGAGGCGTTTTATATACAGTCGAAGAACAGGCAGATCGGAAAGGAAGGCCTTGCGGACGAACACCTCCTGGATGAACAGCGTTTCTTTAACTCGCTTTGCATGATCTACGGGTCCAACCCGAACAAATACTCGCAGTTCGTCAGCCGGGGGCTGCTCCCGGAGGCGAGGGCGGTCCGTTGCCCGTCCGAATACTCGAAAACGGCGAAAGCGTGGGAACAATTACTCGAACCCTGGCGAAAGGACTAGGATTAAATGCCGCTTAGACGGCGGGAGCGAACTATGACCGGATTTCTTAAAGAGCTGATCTACGGGAGGAACCCGATCCTGAACGGATTGGTCGCGATCTTCGTGATCAGCGCGATCGTGCTCGGCTGCACGTGCAACGACAAGGACGGCTTCCAGTGGGGATCCAACTCGTCTTCGAGCTCCAACGACACCTCCGGCGACAAGACGGATTCGGATGACAAGACCCCTGCGAAGAAGGCCGATGCCTCGAAAAAGGAGATTCCGGAAGACGAGGAACTCGAGGCGATGATCAAGGACACGCTCCTCGATTTCGACCGCGCTCTGAAGAGCGAGGACTTCTCGGATTTCTACAACAACATTTCCGACGAATGGCAGAAGCAGACTAGTCCGCGGCAGCTTAAGCGGCTCTTCCAGAGCTTTATCGACGGCAAGGCGGACCTGAGCAGCATTCGCGGTATGGAGCCGGATATCACGGACGGCCCTGCGATCCGCGAGTCGGTTGGTTTCGAAATGCTTGAGGTTAAAGGCACGTTCGACACATCGCCGAGGACTACGACGTTCGAGCTGAAATACATTGCAAACGGCGAGGACTGGAAGCTCAGCGCGATCTCGGTGGTCACGGGCCTCCAGAAGTAGCACCAAGACTGTTTTTGAAACGAAAGGCGGCCCTTCGGGGCCGCTTTTGATTTTTCGGATGAGGGCCGATAAACTCATTTTCATCTTTTACATACGGGGATTCGAGATTCGATATGAAGATTCACGAGTATCAGGCTAAAGAACTGCTCAAACAGTATGGCGTTCCGGTCCCGAACGGGATCGTCGCCACCACCGCTGATGAGGCCGAAGCGGCAGCGGGAGAACTTGGAACGGACATCGTGGTCGTGAAGGCGCAGATCCACGCCGGCGGGCGCGGCAAGGGCGGCGGCGTGAAGCTCGCCAAGTCGCCGGAAGAGGCGAAGGAGATCGCCTCGTCTATGCTTGGAATGAATCTCGTCACCCACCAGACTGGTCCCGAAGGCCGCGAAGTGCGAACGCTTCTGATCGAGGAAGGCCTGCCGATCGAGCAGGAGTTCTACCTGGGGATCACGCTCGACCGCGCGACGGGAAAGAACGTGTTCATGGCGTCTTCGGAAGGGGGAACGGAGATCGAGGAGGTCGCGGCGGCGACGCCCGAAAAGATCCTCAAGGAGACTATCGAGCCGGGGATCGGGCTGCAGCCGTTCCAGGCCCGCAAGCTCGCGTTCGGGCTCGGTCTTCCGAAAGAACTGATCGGACAGGCCTCGAAGTTCATGATCTCTTTGGTCAACGCGTTCGAGAAGATGGACGCGACGATCCTGGAGATCAACCCGTTTCTCAAGACGACCGACGGACGCCTGATCGCTCTGGATGCGAAGGTCAACTTCGACGGCAGCGCGATGTTCCGCCACAAGGATTATGCGGAACTCAGGGACCTGAACGAAGAAGAGCCTCTGGAGATCGAGGCTTCGAAGTTCGATCTCAGCTATATCAAGCTCGACGGCAACATCGGCTGCATGGTCAACGGAGCGGGCCTGGCGATGGCGACGATGGACATCATCAAGCACAATGGCGGCGAGCCTGCGAACTTCCTCGATGTGGGAGGCGGAGCCTCGCAGGAGCGTGTCGAGAACGCATTCCGGATCCTGCTCGCGGACGAGAACGTTAAAGCCGTTCTGATCAACATCTTCGGCGGTATCGTGCGGTGCGACATGGTTGCGAGAGGCGTGGTCGAGGCGGCGAAGAACCTTGGGGTCTCGATCCCGATCGTGGCGCGGCTCGAAGGCACGAACGTCGAAGAAGGGCGGCGCGTCCTCGACGAATCCGGGATCAACATCATCTCGGCGAAGGGAATGCAGGACGCGGCGGCGAAGGCGGTCGGCGCAGCTTCGCAATGATCACTGGCCAATGCGCAATGATCAGTGGCGCTTCCCTGTGGACCGATGTCCATTGATCATTGGCCAATGACCATCGACCATTGAAGAGTCGCACAGCGACGAACCCATCAGTACCCCGAGCGGTAGCGAGGCCCCCCTCGAAGAAAAAAGGAAAATTCACGTCCCGTTTAGAGCAGCGCTTGCGCTGCAGAAGTCGTGCGCAGCATGGCTCTGACCGCAAAAAAAACCTTCGTTTAGAGCAGCGCTTCGCGCTGCAGTAGCTGTGCGCAGCACGGCTCTGACCGCAGACAATCCCCTTCCGTTTAGAGCAGCGCTTCGCGCCGCAGCGGTCGGCTTAGCCGACCGAAACAATCAGAACAATAAACGATCATTGGATTGGGACCTTCAGCCGGATCAGCCGTGCTGCGCACGGCTAGGGCAGCGCAAAGCGCTGCTCTAAACGGGTTGTGTCTCGTCGCGGGTGTTTCGGTACCCATGTCCGATAAGCTTCAGCTTGTCGCGAGCCGGCAACGGCTCGAAAGGGCTAAGCGAATCTGGTTTTTTGTATAGCGGAAACCATTGTCTAGAGTGGATTCCTGCCTGTATGATAAGCCGGAATGCTACCGCCAGATCGTCGATTATTCTTCCGCTACATGAAAAATGTTTCTCGCTAAAGTCACATTTGGTTCCGACGGTGGAAATCTGCCCAAACGCGACACGCTAGAAGAAGCAGTTGAATTGTACCTCGGAGCGCTGATAAGGAACGGTCAAATATATGGCGAGTATCTGTTCTCGTGGCACGACGCAAAGCTCGTGGTGTACGCGCATCTCGCACGACCCGATGCCCTGGCCGCACGTCACAATTCCGAATGGGCCAGGAAGAGCCTTGATTCTGTTATCGAGGGGTTCGGACATCTGCCGACGTGCGAAATAATCGAGGATGATGTCCCCAACCGGTTCCCGGCTTGGAGGCGGTCCAAGTCCTTTTATCTCTTCACGAATGCATTTGATGATGTGTCGCCAATCTGCAGTGGCGACACGGACCGCCCGATTCCGTTGTACCTGCTTCCCCTCCCGGAACTTATCCGCGAGAGCATCCATAGTTGGTCTCGCTCGTACAGTTATCACGATTGTATTTGGCTGGATTCCGGGTCCCTTGAAATCCCTGCATATAAACAACTCGCTGACCCCTCAAGTGATTTATCGGAGAGGGGTCGTACCCTCTGCGCCGAGATAGAGCGTGCCACCAAAATACCAACGTTTTACTTCTTGATGCGATACTGGGGCCGTAACAAAGGCGAAGCCGTGCGGCTGTGTCCCGGATGCGGCGGCGAATGGCATTTGTCGGATACTGATGTCGATGAACGTCCATTCTGGGATTTTCATTTTCGCTGTGAACGCTGCCGACTTGTTTCCCACTGCGCTGTCTCATACGAGGACGAGCGACACGCGCGTATCGGTGAATTTAAGAAGGGAAGATAACAGGACGTTTCCCGCATTGCGCAAGGCCGCTCCTACTGAACCCCAGCAATAGCCAGTCAAGTCCCGCACTCAAAAAGGATGACGATTACCTTCGAAGAAGCTGAGTCGGAATTGAGCACCCTGTGGGATTACGGCTGGTTCGACGTCACTCGATTCCGTTTCACGCCTTCTGCCGCCATCGACCTATCCGATGCCGATGTGATCCGTGAACTCACCACAGCGCCTATCTATCAACGATCGTTCCACAGAAGCTCCGACCCGTGGGGCACTTCGATTGGACTGCATGGACCGTTTCACATCGCGTCCATCTCGCCTCATTGGTTCCAACATATCTCCCCAGACCAACTGTTGCCACGTATTTCTGAAGCGATTAGCTGTATTGATTTTCCGCCCACTGTTGACCAAATGGCACATGTAAACGGTTGGGTTGATAATGTCAGGAGCCGCGGTGACGCAATTTTCCTGATGGACGCTCCGGATGACGAGCGGCTTGTTGTAGAGTATGCCCATATCTGGTTTGTATTCACGGAATTTATATGTGTGAATCGCAATCATGGCGAGTTGACCGTCGCTGTGATCGGATATGACTGAAGTACTTAGAACCATCGCATGCACAGGAGCGGACGGAGCGGGCTTGGCACGAAGATTGGTCTGGCGAAGCTTGAATCGAATAATGCATCTGCTTGCAGGGAGACACCGCAATTTAGGCGGCTCGAAGGCCTATGCCCGTGAGTATTTACCGCGTGACCATCGAGGGAGAAGAAGACGAGCACCTCGCCTGGCTTTGTGACGATGAATGGGAACTTGCGCCGCAAGTGGAAGCCCTGTCTGACTGGATCGAGAAAGAATCTTTGAATCTTGAGCCTGGTGAGTACGTCGCAGACATAGGGTTTGGCTGGAGGCGAGACGCCGGGAGTGGAGGCCCTGTTCTTGAACCCGATACGTCGTGGAGAATTGCCGATCTGGGGATGAGTCTGTTCCTCTCGGAGTATGCAGGTTTTACGGATGACCTTTCGGACAACAAGACAGGTGAGTCGGGTGACACCTGAAAGAGCGGTGCGATGTCTTCGCTTCGCTCAATGCCCGCGGGACGCGGGCGTTCCGAACTCGACCGGCTTCGCCGGCCATTGCAGCGCAGAGCGCTGCTCTAAACGGGGGCGAGTGCTCGTGGGCGTTTTGTTGTGTCCTCAATATTCGGGCCGTATATTAAATCTCGCCGGACCCTTGCTTCAGCACTTGAGGAGCCTCTTATGCGCTACCTGGTCTCCGCGATGCTGATCGTCGTCGCGATCATTCATCTTCTTCCGCTATCGGGCGTGATCGGAGGCGAGCGGCTGAGCTCGCTTTACGGGATTCGGTTTGACGAACCGAACCTCGAGATCCTTATGCGTCATCGGGCAGTGCTGTTTGGCTTGCTTGGAGTGTTTCTGCTCTATGCAGCGTTCAGGCCGGCCGTTCAGCTAGCCGCGTTCGTTGCGGGCTTCGTGAGTGTCGTGTCGTTTCTGGTTCTGGCCTGGTCAGTGGGCGGATACAACGCACAGGTCGGTCGGGTGTTTCTAGCTGATCTCGCTGCTCTCGTTTGCCTGATCGTGGGCACCATCGCCTATGCGTTGCTGCCCCGCGAGGGGTAGATCGTGAGCGTTGCGAACGAGAGGATTGTTGAACATTTGCAGTTGACGAAAGGGTGAACTCCGGGACTGCAGACGAAAAGCAGATGAATGACGACTGGTACAGGCGAAAGACATGGACCGAGACCGACCAAGAAGAATTCTTCGCCCGGCTCAAGCGGTCTCGGGGGCAGTTCCATAAGGCACAGTACCTTCGAATTCAGGCGGGTTATTTGGAAGAGGTCGAACCGTCCGCATCGCTAGAACTCCTTCAACGCGTCGTTTCTGAATTTCCAGAGCCTTCTGAACTTGCACAGACTCACCTGCAGATGGCTCATTGTTATGCCTTGTTATCGGAACCCGACGAAGCAGTTCGGAGTTTCCGTAAGGCTCTTGCCCAGGAAGAAGAGCTAACTTCTGTAGAGACACAGGCCTACCTGGATTTCCCCATGTTCGTTGTCCTTGGCAACCTGACAGAGCTATTCTCAGAGGTCCAAGACGTTCTCGCCAGGCATTCTTCGCGACTCATGTTTCCTTTGGATCATTTCCAATACAATATGTGTCTCGCTTTTATTTTAGAGCACAACGGCGATAAAGCGGGGGCCGCTCAGCATGCGCGAGCAGCCTTGGCAGCCGCGTCAAAGGAGCACTCGGGTTTTAGGTACCATCCCAACGTTGGGTTGGTAATCAAACAAGACGAAGTGAT
This sequence comes from Aridibacter famidurans, assembly GCA_024103495.1. GTDB lineage: Bacteria > Acidobacteriota > Blastocatellia > Pyrinomonadales > Pyrinomonadaceae > Aridibacter > Aridibacter famidurans. The sequence continues at coordinate 25,601 of JAGFIQ010000062.1, read as the reverse complement.
CCGAAGGAAATTGGAAGCACTCGCGGACGGACAACAACGAAATTGAGCCCCTTGGCCTTTTATGCGGACACCTGCACTTGGTAGGCCGTTTCGTAGTGTGTCCGAATTCAGGAAGATTATTGAAGTGTCTCAAGCGGCAATGGCCCAACCCCTGATGCTTTCAACGATCGTTCCGAAACTGCAGAATATTTATGTGGAGTTGGGAGGTATCATTTCCCACTCAGACCGCAGAGGATAGTGCGCCGGGCCTGGCTAGAGGATAACTCCCAGAATCTTGAGCCTGCAGAATATGTAGCTGACATCGGGATTGGGTGGAGACGTGATGCTTCGGGCGGCGGTCCTGTTCTTGAACCCGAAACGTTGAGGCGAATGGCCGATCTAGGGATGAGCCTCTTCATTTCGGAGTATGCGGGGTTTACCGATGAGCTGTCGGACACCAAAGATGGCGAGTCCGATGCCGCTTAACAGTTAACGACAGCGGAACGTCTCTAACCGCCGAAGGGCTTACGAGAACTCTTGCTATTTAACAATGCGCGGCTGTTAAGGATTTCAGCCGTGCTGCGCACGGCTCGGGCAGCGCGAAGCGCTGCTCTAAACGGGGCGTGTTAGGCGGCCCGTGTTTTCGGATCTAACTCGAGTTTGCAGTACAGGCTGCAGCGCGAAGCGCTGCTCTAAACACTGCTAAGACAATTGTGAATGGATGATTGAAAATGAGGCTCGATCGAGGCCGGACTTCCGAAACCGCATTCTCGATTCTCAATTCTCAATCTTCAATCCCCAGTTCCCAATCTTCAATTCTCAATTTCCAGATCAAAGCTCCTCACTGAGCAGCCTCTGTGCCCACGGACTCGCCGCGTATTTCGACATCAGAAGCGTCTTCAGCTTCTCCCTGTCCACGGGATCCCCCTGGCAGCCGTACTTGTCCCAGCCGTTCGCCGACCAGGTGATGTACAAAGCTTCCGGGATCCTGGGGTCGGAGGGCGATGCGGCCGCCCATTCGAGCACGCGGTCGCCGAAGAACTTCGGCGCGTTCCCGACCTCCTTCAGCTTCTTCATATCGTCGAGTGCCGACTGCGATTCGAGCGCCGTCAGAAACGCAGGCCGGTCCGAGACCTTGATCGGGACCATCTCCTGCTTTTCGTCGTCCCATTCCTCGTCGTACGGCTCGCACCACCAGCGCGACGCGTACGAGATGCTCTCCATCGGCGATCCGAATCCGGCGGCAAGATACGGGCTGATCTGCTCGTTCCTAAGCATCGCGAACAGCGCCGCGTTCTTCTTTTCCGCTTCTGACCGCGCAGCGGCATAAGCTTCGAGCTCCGTCCTGATCTCCGGATGATGCCGCACCGCTTCCGCGACCACCAGATCGGCGATCTTCCATTCCCCGAGCAGCGCCGCCCGTGTCCATATTACAAGCGCGAGCCTTCCCTTAAGGTAGTCCGGCACGATCGGCGACATATGCGCCTTCAAAAGCACGTCGAAGGGGAAGTGGTAATTGATGACCTCGACCGAATCACTGTCCAGCATCAGTTCCGATTCCACAGCCTTTGCGTACCGGTACTGCTCCTCGACCTTTCGCTCGTACTCTTCCCTCGATTCCTCGTAATACTCCGGATCGTAGTAGCTCTTTTCGCGCTCGATCATCTCGTCGATCGAAAGGAACTCCGTGTCCCAGGCGAACGCGTACGGCTTCCGAAGAGCGTGTTTCAGAAAATCCTCCAGCGAATCCGCGAGGCCCATACGGAGCTTCGCCATCTCGTTGCGGGCCGTGATCGGGATGTCCGCCGCCGAGTTAAGAACCTCGTCCAGCGCGGTCTTGGCTTCCGCTTTTCGTCCGAGCTCAAGAAGCAAACGGGCGCGGTGATAGGCGGCCGTAGGGAACGCCGGCGATGTGATCCCGATGGCCCTTGCGCTGTCGAGGATCGAGTTGAGCTCCTTCGAGCGGGCGTTCGCCTTCACGAGCGCCGCGACGAGCCACGCGTCCGAGTTCGTCTGCCTGTACTTGTTGAGGGAATGGTCGTACGCCGCCTCGCCGTTGATCTGGAAAGTGAACAGCCACTCCGTAAGATCGCTGGTCATGAGGAACGCAGGGAGGATGGCGATCGAAGTCTCCTCGTCGCCGTAATACCGGCCCTGGTATTCTTCCTCGCGTTGTTCGAAGCGGTTCTGATACGCGAATCTTCTCGCTTCGCGCAGCCGCTCTTTCATTCTCTCGGTCAGAGGCCCCGCCACGCCTTCCGCGACCGCGAATGCATCCTCGTCCGAGCCTTCAGGATCGATCCAGATCGTCCACGACTGCGAAAAGTCGTCGTTGTAGAAGTAAACGCTGACGAGGCCCTTTTCCGCCGCCCGGCGGGCCTCTTCCGTTTCGAATTCGTCGTCATTGGCCGCCAGATTCGCGGCATCCCGCGCTCTCCTAGCGGCTTCAGCGACTGCATCATCGACGGAGTTGCTATTCGCCGAGTTTGAAGCCGCTGCCGCTCGGCGGCCTTCCGGAGAGTTCCTGAACTCTTCCTCTTTCCGCTTCTCTTCCGTTTCCAGGGCCTCCGCCTCGTACTTGGCGAGCAGCCAGGTGTAATCGATCAGGTCCTGCTTGAGATTTCCGCCGCCGTAATACGAAAGGTTCTGGGCGAGCTCCTGAACCCTCTGCTGCGGATGGAGCCTGAACTTGACAAGGCCCATAAGCTTTTCCGCCGCGTCCGAATACTTTCCGCCTCCCGCGTAGACGTTCTCAAGGCTCTGTTCGGCAAGCGCGTAGATCTCGCGGCTCTTCTCCTTGTTCTTGCTCAGGCTCGCTTCGCGCACAAGCGTGCGCGGGACGAGGTATTCCGCGACTTCCTGCCAGGGAGAATCGGGATCGTTCGCGATCGCCGCAAACCGCTCGCGCGCCCTTTCATAGCTCAGCGCGTAGAAATCAGCCGCCGCAAGCTGGTATTCGCGGTCCTTTTGCAGCCATTCCGGCATCGAGCCGGACACCGGGCCTGGCGTCCGCTTGCTCTCGGCGCAGTTCCAGAACACGGCGTCCTGGCCGTAGATCCATTCGAGGACCCACGGATCGGTCGTTCCGTGACTTGCCGTCCTGTCGGAAAGCGTTTCTCGCGCGGTGACGAACGCGTCCTTCGCGCAGTTGGGAAAGAACTCGTAAGAGAGGTCGCTGTATGGTTTCTCCGCGTAGATCTCCGGGGGGTTCTCTTCTTCGCCCACGACCGATGCCCTTTCATTGATCCAGTCCTTGATCGCGTCGTTCACGTCTTCACGGCTGTCGGCCGCGTGCGAGAAGAACTCTTTCCACGCCTCGACAAGCGCTTCGCGCTCATACGCCGAGAAATTGCTCCCGTTCATATACCTGTATGCCGCGAATAGCACGATCCTTGGGAATTCCGGATTGACAATGCCGAGCTTGCCGTCAGCGAAGCCCGTGTAGGGAAACTCAGGCGCACGGTCGTTGCCGAACACCGGAACAAGGTCCGCGGGACCGCAAGGATGAGCCGGTGGGATAAGCGAGAACGTGAAGGCCGAGATCAGGAATGCCGAAACAAAGGGCTTGAGAAAGTTCTTCATATCTTCAGAGTGCGAGCTTGTCCGCGTCCTGAGGTCCCCAGGCGCTCCGTTTGAAGAAATAGATCCTCCTGGAATCGTCAACCGAATCCAGAAGATCGTCGCCCGCAAGCAGGCCGTAGCTTTCCCTGCAGACGGGAGATGTCCAGTCGTTGCCGTCCTTTAGAAAAGAGCGGATCTTGTGTTCGTCGGTGCCCATCTCGAATGCCATCGGGACCACTTCATCGACGGGAAGTTCCCCGAACCAGCGGTCGCCCACGCACCACGAGGCAAGGGAAGTGATCGAGAGAGGCATCTCCGCGGGAAGGTCCTTCCTGAGCGTCTCTAGCAGCTTTCTGTAAAAGTCCCGCTCCGAAACCACTGCGTCGAAATCGACCTGGACCGACCGCACATTCGGAAGCTGAACCGTGCGCCTGATCAGATCGGCAGTTCTTCGCAACTGCTCGTCGTTCATTTCCGCACGTTCCCCACGCCCTTTCGAAGTCTCGACCCTTGTCACCGCCATCACGTAGGCGCCGTTCGGGACCTGAAGCGGCTGCCTCCTCCCGCGCAGTACCACATCTCCATTCTCAAGCGTGATCGTCTGCGCAAGGAACGCGACACCGGTCGTGTCGGGATCGATAAAACGCAGGTCCTCCGGCCTTTCCCAGGCCCAGAGCATCCTCGAGGGGATCTCAGAAAGCCTTGGGTTTGAGGCGTTTCCGCACGAGCCTGCAGCGCCGATGAACGCAAGCGCGAGCACGGCGAGGATCGGGATCAGACTTGAACCGGGAGAGAAGATTGACCGACCGGAATTCGACCGCATAGACAACCGTAACTATATATCCAATACGGGCCTCTGACTAGAGGAAAGCCCTTTCTTTTGATATATTTTAGCCTTTCGGAAGACACTCGCACCTGCCTTATCTGAAATGATGATAGAACGAGAACAACTCGAGATGGACATAGTGTTCGTGGGGGCCGGGCCCGCGAACCTCGCCGCGGCCTACCACCTCAAGAAACTCATCGATTCGCACGATGAGATGATCGACAAGGGGATCAAGACGGGTGAGAAGATCGGCGAGATAGAGATCGGCATCATCGAGAAGGGCTCGCGCGTGGGGGCGCACATCCTGTCCGGAGCCGTGATGGACCCGAAGGCGATCCGCGAACTTATGCCGGACTTCCTCGAGCAGGGCTGTCCTGTCGATACGGTCGTTACGAAGGACGCCGCGTGGTACCTCACGAAAGACCGAATGATCAAGGCGCCTATCACTCCGCCGCCCCTTAAGAACAAAGGAAAATATATTCTCTCGCTGAGCGCGATGTGCGAGTGGCTGGCGGAGAAATGCGAGGAGATCGGGATCAACATCTTTCCGGAGTTCCCGGGCTCCGAGATGCTCTACGACGATAACGACCGAGTCATAGGCGTCAGAACGGGCGACAAGGGGATCGACAAGGACGGCAAGCCGAAGGAGAACTTCGAGCCCGGTATCGACCTTATCGCGAAAGTCACGGTTCTGGGCGAAGGATCGCGCGGTTCGCTGACCAAGGCGCTGACGGAAAGGCTGGGTCTCAGTGAAGGCAGGGAACCGCAGGTCTTTTCGCTCGGAGTGAAGGAGCTCTGGGAGGTCCCGACGGGTAACTTCGAAGAGGGCTCGGTCGTTCACACGCTCGGATTTCCTTCTGACAACAAGACCTACGGCGGCGGCTGGATCTACGGGATGACGAACAACATCGTTTCGATCGGCTACGTGACCGGGCTCGACTACCTGGACCCGGGGATCGATCCGCATGCTGAGTTCCAGAAGTTCAAAACGCATCCGGCGGTCGCGAAGATCCTCGAAGGCGGCAAGATGGTCAAGTACGGCGCGAAGACCATCAACGCCGGCGGATACTACACGATGCCGAAGCTGTACGCGGACGGCGTGCTTCTTGCCGGCGACTGTGCGTCGTTCCTGAATTCGCAGAGGATCAAGGGCATCCACACGGCGATGAAGGCGGGAATGCTCGCCGCGGAGACCATCGTGATGGCGCTGGAAGCGAACGACTTCACGTCCGAAACGCTCCGCCATTACGCGAAGAAGGTCGATCACAGCTGGATCTATTCCGAGCTGTACAAGGTCCGCAACTTCCACGGCGCGTTCCAGAGGACCCGCTGGGCTGCGCTCTTAAACACCGGACTTCAGTACGCGACCGGCGGCCTCGCCTGGGGCTTTATGCCGAAGGAGCATCACGTTGCAGGTCACGAGCGGATGCTAAATCTGGATTCGCTGAACGGTTCCGGGGATCCAAAGCGGTATGAGAACCTGAAGTTCGACAAACAGCTTACATTCGACAAGGAAACCGACGTTTTCTACGCTTCGGTCGCTCACGACGAGGATCAGCCTTCGCACTTGCACGTAATGGACACCGATATCTGCGCGACACGATGCGCGGAAGAATACGGCAATCCGTGCGAGCAGTTCTGTCCTGCGGCGGTGTACGAGATGGAGGAAGATCCAAACTCCGGCCGAAAAGAACTAAAGGTGAATTTCTCCAACTGCGTCCATTGCAAGACCTGCGACATAATGGACCCGTACCAGATAATCAACTGGGTGACTCCCGAGGGGGGCGGCGGGCCGGACTACAAGGGAATGTAGACCGCGCGGCCTCCACTGCCTGAATGAAAGGAAGCCTGTTCATCATCAGCTCGCCGTCCGGCGGCGGTAAGGGCACCCTCATCCGACGAGCCCTCGACGAACTCGATAACCTGCAGTACTCGGTTAGCTACACGACACGCTCGATGCGAGAGGGCGAATCGGACGGCGTGGAGTACCACTTCGTCTCGGTGCCGGAATTCGAGGAGCTAATGGCGAACGGCGATCTTTTGGAGTACGCGCTGGTTCACGGAAACTACTACGGGACATCGAGTTCGCAGATCGAGCGCGCCACGGACGAGGGCCAGGACGTGATCCTCGAGATCGACGTTCAGGGCGCGAAGATAGTGAAACGCAAGCGCGACGAGGCGATCAACATCTTCATACTCCCGCCTTCATTCGAGGTGCTCGCAGCGAGGCTTCGTAACCGCCGTACGGAAACCGAGGAACAGCTGCGGATAAGGCTTGATAACGCCCGGCAGGAGGTCGAGTTCTTTTCGAGCTGCGATTACATAATCGTCAACGACGATCTCGAGCGGGCGGTGAACGATCTGAAGTCCGTGATCGTGGCGGAGCGGCTTCGGAGGAATAGACAAATCGAGGCGGTTCACGATATCCTAACTACTTTTGAATCCTGATCGGGAGTTAAGGAATGGCAGAAGACAAAGAAACTACAGAAGCAGCGGAAGAGGAAGTGACCACGGATCCGGTAGAGTTCGATCCGAAGGACATTCCGGATATCGATTCGAAGTACAGGCTGATCCTGCTTGCGGCACAGCGTGCCAAGCAGATCCAGAGGGGCGCAAATCCGAGGGTCGACCTCGATGCGAGAAAGATCAAGCCGACGACCATCGCTCTGGAAGAGTTTGAAGAAGACAAGGTGAACTTCCGGTTCCTCGAGAAGGAAAAGGTCTGAGTTTGGCGAGTATTCTGAGTTTGCCGAGTTGCCCGAGTTCGACCCGTTTCGCAGATCCGGGAAGCTAGCTGAACTGCGCGAGCCGCGTCACCTCCGTTTAGAGCAGCCCTCCGGTCTGCATCGGGTAACGCGAACTTCAGTTTGCGCCGCGCGAACGCGCGGAATCTCGCCGGAACGGGAGGTGTTCTCCGACTGAAGACCGGGATCCCCATCTTGTTTCGAGCCGTGTCCGGCTCGCGACAAGCTGAAGCTTATCGTACACGGCGGGCGGGGACGCCCGCGGTCCAGACTCAGTCAACTCACAAAACTCAGCCAACTCGCTAAACTCACAAAACTCGCTCCACGTTCTGGACCTGCTCGCGGATCTTCTCGATCTCAGCCTTCATCGTCAGAGCAGAATCCTTGATCTCAAGGTTCTGCGTTTTAGAACCGATCGTGTTCGCCTCGCGATTCAGCTCCTGCGTTAGAAAATCGAGCCGTTTTCCAACGGCGCCTTCTTCGAGGATTATCGAGCCGAACTGGTCAAGATGGCTCCTCAAACGCGCCAGTTCTTCCGAGATGTCGCTCTTTTCCGCCAGATAGGCAACTTCCTGGGCAAGGCGTCCTTCGTCGATCTCCGCCTGCGAGTCTGTTCTGGAAAGGATCTTGTCCAGTTTCTTCCGAAGCCTCTCGGTATATTCCTCGAACACGAGCTCTGTCCGTTCCTCAATGAAGGGTATCTGCTCGGCGATGACCGCAAGGCTTTCTTCGAGAACTCCGGCCAGCGAGGCGCCCTCCGTCTCGCGCATCGATTCAAGCTCGCCAAGCGCGCCTGAAAGCGCCTCCTTGACCCCTTCGACGAACGCTTCCGTTACTTCCTGCGGCTTGGGCTGCATCGCGTTCGGAAGACGCGCGATGGTGTTAAGGTCCGGGTCGCCTCTCAGTTCGAACTCTTCCTTTATCTCCTTGAGGACGGACAGGTAACCCGTGATCAGAGGCCGGTTCAGCTCGTACTCCATCTCCCGCGTGCGTTCGTACTGGAGATTGACGTCCACGCGGCCTCTCGACAGCCTGTCCGAAACCAGTTTCTTCAATTCGTTCTCGAGCGAAGAAAGCTCGGTCGGCAGACGCAGATTCACGTCCAGAAACCTGTTGTTCACGGTCTTTACGTCGACCGCGACGCTGAATCCCTCGCCGGACGCTTCGCCCCGGCCGTATCCCGTCATTGATCTCATAACTATTTCCGATCGATCCTTCGCGGCGGTCAACCGCCGCTTTCCGCGAACTGAAGCTCGTAAAGCCGCTTGTACACGCCGCCTTTGTCGATCAGTTCCTCGTGCGTTCCGGTCTCGACGATCCTGCCCTTCTGTAAAACCACGATCTTGTCCGCTTGCCTGACAGTGGACAGCCTGTGCGCGATGACGATAGTGGTCCGGCCCTTTGTGAGATTTGCAAGAGCCATTTGGACCAGCCTTTCGCTTTCGGTGTCGAGCGCGGACGTGGCCTCGTCCAGGATCAGGAGAGACGAATCCGCCAGCACCGCGCGCGCGATCGCTATCCTCTGCCTCTGGCCGCCTGAAAGGATCGAACCGCGCTCGCCGACCACGGTGTCGAAGCCGTCCGGCAGTTTATCGACGAACTCGTCGGCATAAGCGATCGTTGCCGCTTCCCTGATCTCGGCGTTTCCTGCATCGGGCTTCCCGTAAGAGATGTTGTAGGCGACCGTTTCATTAAACAGCACGGTTTCCTGCATCACAAGCGCGATCTGTCTTCGAAGGCTCGTAAGTTCGGCATCGCGCAAATCGGTCCCGTCCCAAACGACAGAACCTTCGGTCGGGTCATACAGCCTTTGGACCAGCTTGATCAGGCTCGACTTTCCTCCGCCGCTCTCTCCCACGAGCGCCACCATCTGTCCTTTCGGGATCTCGAGATCGATATTCGAAAGCACATCACTCTCTCCTTCACGGTATCGGAACGATACTCTTCGAAACGTGACTCCTTCCTTCAGAGCTTCGATCCTGACAGCATTCTCCTTGACCGGAAAATCGTCCCGGTCGTCCAGGACGTCCCACACGTCCTGGGCGGCGGCAAACGCCTTCGAGATCTCGTTGTGCTGCCTTGAAAGCTTCCGCATAGGCTCGTAGCTCCGGAAAAGGAAGAAGAGAAAGGCAAAGAACTGCGGCGCTTCCATATTCCCGACGTTTATCTCGCGAAGCCCGAAATAGAAGAAGACGATTATTGCCGCGACGCCTATGATCTCTATCGTCGGCGGCGAGAGCGCGGCAATCTTACCGGCCCGGAGGTTGGCGCGGGCGATCAGTTCTGCAACGGAACCGAAATGCTTCCGCTCGCGGCCCTCGGCAGAGTAAGCCTTGACGACCGCCTGGTTCGAGAGCGTCTCCTGCGCCGTGTCGGTCAGGCTCTGGTTGCCCTTAAGCGACACTTCCGAGAGACGCCTGAGTGAGGAGCTGAAACGCGAGGTGAGCCAGGCGATCACAGGTCCTATGATCAGCGCACCGAGCATCAGCCTCCAGTTGAAATAGAAAGCCGCTCCGACAAAGCAGATCAGCATGAAGAGCTCGCGAAGAACGTCCCGGAGGCTTGCCGACACCGCGAGCTCGATCGCCGCACAGCTCACCACGAGCCTCGATACAAGGAAGTTCGTGCGGTGCCTCTCGAAGAAAGATGCGGGCTGCGACAGCAGGTGATCATACAGCTGTTTGCGGAGCTCGAGGATCGCGGCCTGGCCGATCTTCGACATCAGGTAAGCCGAAAAATACGCAGTGATCCCTTTGAGTACTGTAAAGGCAAGAAGTAGAACGGAGATCATGAGCCACGCTTCATACCATTTGCCGGGCCCCTGCGGGATGAACCGGTGGATGTTGAACAGCGTGGCCGTGCCGCTTGTGCCGACGGCCTGGAACTGGTCGAGAAGCGGAACGAGCAGAGCACCCGTGGCCGTTTCGAACAGGGCGGTCAGGATCATCGCCAGGATCGCGACAGCGAACGTGGCGTAGTGCGGACGGAGGTATTTGAGAAGTCTCCGGAAGTCGTTCATTTCAGATCAAGTTTCCGAATATACTTCAGGTCAACATTAGGTGTCCAAGTCCCTCTTTGTCATTCATTTCCTGCTGGATAGCAACGCGCGTATAATGTGACGCATCATCTCGGGGTTACCGTCCCCAAATCCGGAGAAATAACAATGACAATTTTGAAGAAGTACTCCTTGCTTTTTGCAAGTGCGCTCATCCTTACCGCTTCCACGGCTTTCGGACAGGTTGACATAGCCAGGGAAACGAAGGCGATCACCTATCCCCTCGACGAGAACGTCGTAGTGCGATTCCGCGGTACGACTCGCTTTCCCAGAATGAAGGGCGAAGCCAAGGTCGAAAGGACCCAGAAGAACGGCACTGAGATCGAACTTTCGGTTTCAAAGATGCCGAGGCCGTTCGAGCTCGGAGCCGGTTACGCGACGTACGTGCTCTGGGCGATCTCGCCAAACGGGCAGATCGACAATCTCGGCGAGATCAAACGCCGCGGGTTTTTCGAGTTCGATTCCAAGATCAGCGTCACGACAAGGCTCCAGACGTTTGCGCTGATCGTCACCGCGGAACCGCATTTTCTTGTGAGCCGGCCGAGCCAGGAGATTATGCTCGAGAATTTCAGCGCCTATACGCGCTCCGGCACGCCTCTCACGACCGCTACTTCGATCCAGTACTTCGGCAATTCCAGCGACTACTTCAATGACGCGCGCACGCCTGAGATCGCGGATGTCGATTACAGGCGCACGCCTCCGTCGATCCTCCAGGCGAAACAGGCGGTCGCGCTCGCCAGGTACGCCGGTGCGCCGCGCGACGCTGCGGAAGAGCTCGACGAGGCCGAAGGTCTTCTAAAGAACGCCGAGGCGGCCTGGGAGGCTGGAAGGGACGAAGAGTACGTCGACATCGCGGCCCGCAAGGCGATCAGTTCCGCCGTGAAAGCCGAAGTTACTGCGAATGCCCGCAAGGACGCCCGCGAAAAGCGAAACGAGAAGATCCGTCAGGATGCCGAGCTTCGAGAAGCGGAGACCAAGTTCTCGGACGCCCAGACGGAGATCGAGTCCCTGCGAACCGAGCTTGCGCGAGAAACGAGAGCGAGGGAGCTTGCGGAACGCGACGCTCTCAACTTCTCGAATCAGGTCAAACAGCTGACGGCCGAGGTCGGCCGGCTCCGTAAGGAGGCCCAGGATGCGAAGATCCAGCTCGCCAGCGTCGAAGCCAGCAAGAAGGCGCTGGAAGAAGAAAGGGATCGCGAGAAGATGCTTCAGCAGATGAAGGCCAATCTGCCGACGATGAAAAAATCGCTCGAGCGATTTGGTACGGTGGAAGAAACCGAGACCGGCCTCATGCTTACGGTGGGCGAGGATTTCTGGTCCGGTGCAAGAGTCAGCAGCTTTGCCGCGAATGCGGAAACGAAGATGAACTGGCTCGGCGAGGTCATCAACAGCAGTCCGAACTACAGAGTGATAATCGAGTCGCACACGGACGACCGCGGGTCGCCTGAGGAGCTTCAGACGCTGACCGACGAGCGCGCCCGCGCGATGGCCGACAAGCTGATCAGCCTTGGCGTAGGATCGGACCGGCTTGAAGCGAAGGGCTACGGAGGGACATTCCCTGTCGTCCCGAACAACACGACCAGGAACCGCGCCAAGAACAGGCGGGTCGAGGTCAAGTTCGTGATGAACGTGCGATAAGACTCCGCGCCACCTGACAAGAGCAACGAGGCCGCCCGAAAAGGCGGCCTCACTTTTTGTAGAGAAATTGAGCGCGCGTACTACTCCGGAAGGATCTTTATCCGGTCGGGAGATATCCCGACCATGCATTCCTCGCCGACCTCCAAACCCACGAGCCGCAGCACGAGCGCCTGCAGGGCAAGCCCGTTGGCGTCGAGCTTCACCCTCGTGACAGGACCAAGGAATCTTACGTCTGTAACCCGCGCCTTGATCAAATTGTCCTCGGGAAACGACGCCCCGAACGAGATCGAGATCTCCTCGGGCCTGATCGAAAGGAGCGTGTCCTTATTGATCGGCGAGAGCCGGCGCTTCTCCGTGGCTTCGGCCGTCAGCCTGTGTTCTCCGTCAATCGTCACGAATTCGTGAACATCCTTCTTGCTTGAAGTGAGACGACGGGCCCGGATCAGATTCACATATCCGGTCAGGCTTGCCGCAACGGAAGAATCCGGAGTCTTGTAGACCTCCTCTGGCGTGCCGACCTGTACGAACTCACCGTTGTGAAGAATGCCTATCCTGTCGCAGGTGAGGTAGATCTGCCTGCGGTCCGTGCCCGAAACGATGAAAGTGTTGGTTTCCGCGGCCGCACGATCGAAGATGTGTTCCCGGAGTTTGTCGGCGTTCGCCGGGTCCAGCCCTTCGAAAACACCGTCAAGGAGTATGAAGGTCTTCCCGCTTTCGAGGGACCTGTTTATCCTCTTGATCTTTTCCAGCGGGCTCTCGGGTCCCGGGCGCCGGAACAGGCCGCCTCGCGAAGACAGAGCCGTCGCGGGCACAAACTCGCATTCCTGGCGCAGGTTCGTAACTTCGCCCGCGACCGTGATCGTGCCGGTGTCGAGCGGCTCCAGTCCCGCCAGCGTCCGGAGCAGAAGCGTCTTTCCTCCGGCATTAAGACCGAGCACACCGAACACCTCTCCCGCACGGGTCTCGAACGAAAGTTCGCGCAGGACCCATTTGTCGTCAACGCGTCTCGAGATCTTTTCGGCTCTAATGATCATCGCGGAACTTGATTAGGGGAGGGGCGTGCAAAGGACTGCGAACCCGTTGTCATCGGAACAAGCGCAAGTATAAACTAATCGCCAAAGATATGAGAATCGGGCATTCCCGCAAGTGATTCCGTACCGAAAGAGCAATGCTATGGAACCCTTTACCGTCATCCGCCAAGGAAAACGTCTGAACTTCGCACTCACGCCGGCTTTGCTCTTGCTGACCTTCGCAATGACATCGCCCGCGCAGACAGTTCCGCCCTCACCCACACCAACACCTGACAAGGATACGCCCGTCGTAGTTAGCCGCGATGACGACATCGAGGCGCTTATCCGCGAAAGGACCCGGCAGAATAGCCAGGCGGAACCCGGACCTCCGGAATCGCCGCTCGAGAACGCGCCTGCGCTTTCGCTCGATTCTATGTCCGATGTGGAGCAGAAGAAGCTGATCTTTTACCTCGACTTTCTCACAAAGCTGGAACAGAGGGCCGAATCGCTGAGATCCCAGTTGATCGATATGATCGAGAAGCAGAACGGCGTTTCGACGAAGCTTCAGCAGGTTGAATACAATCTGCGTCCCGAGGTTATCTCCGGCTACACATCCCTGTCAGGTTCTTTCCGCCCCGAAGACCTGCGCGAACAAAGACAGTCGGAACTCGAGATCGAGAAAAAGAACCTCGAGAACCTTCTGAGCCAGATAGATTCCGCCATCACGTCGCTCGAGAACAACCTGCGGCGCGCCGACCAGACGGCGGAAAGCGTCCGAACTGCGTTCGAAGCAGTGCTTGCGGAAGCCCTCTACAACGACTCCAGCCCTTGAAACTGCAAGCCAAAGTAACCATCACGTTCCAACGACCGTCCAACAAGCACTGACCTGAGCGCGCTTCCCCGCGCTCCAAGCGTAAAAGGAGGAGTACTATGAGTCTGAGGAACCTGGTTGTTGCGGCCTTTCTTGCGCCGTTTCGGTTGTTTTGTGCCGCCGGGACCTTCGCACAGGGCATCATCATCCCGCGCCCCTGCGATATCGCACGAAGGTGCCCGCGCCCCGTCCCACCGGAGATCGTCCTTCCGGTTAATCTGCCCGTCAAGTCAGTGAACATCGACACTAAGATCGATGGCCAGGTCGCAACTACCAAAGTGGTCCAGGTCTTCGAGAACCGAACGGGCTTCACTCTCGAGGGCATATATCTTTTCCCGATCCCCGAGGATGCTTCGGTCGAAGGCTTCGCGATCTGGGAGAACGGGAAAAGGCTGACCGGAGAGGTCCGTTCGAAAGAGGAAGCGAGACGGATATATGACCAGATCGTAAGGTCGATGATGGATCCCGGCTTGCTGGAATATGCCGGCAAAGATCTGTTTCAGGCCTCGATCTTTCCGATCCCTGCAAATTCCGAGAAGAAGCTCGAATTGACTTATTCGCAGATACTCGAAGCGGACTCAGGCACGGTCTCTTACGTTTACCCGCTCGGAACCGGGAAAGCGGTCTGGAACAGGGCGGCTATCGGGCGCGAGCCGCCCGGAAGCCAGCAATTCGGCACCGTTGCGGGCCGGATCGAGATAGTTTCAAAGGAGCCGCTAAGGAATATCTATTCTCCGTCACACAAGATCGACTTCAGCCAAAGCGGCTCAAACCGCACCGTGGTCACGTTCGAATCGAAAGGCGATCCGAACGATTTTCGCCTCTTCTACGGTCTTTCGAGATCTGAATTCGGATTATCGCTGATCACCTACAGGGAAGCCGGAAAGGACGGGTACTATCTATTGATGGTCTCACCGAACGAAGGTCTCGGGGAGAGGTCTGTTGCGAAGGACGTGATCTTCGTTTTGGACACTTCCGGATCGATGCAGGACGACGGCAAGCTCGAGAAAGCGAGGCCCGCGCTGAACTTCGGAATTCGTTCGCTCAATCAAGGCGACCGTTTTAACGTGATCAGCTTCTCCGGAGAAGATCACGTGATGGAGACGAGGCTTCTTGACGCAACCGAAGCAAACAAGCGCCGGGGAGTCGATTTCGTCGCGGATCTCAAGGCGAACGGCGGCACCAACATCAACGACGCACTACAGGCAGCACTTGGGCAATTCGACGGCAGCGAGCGCCCGAAGATGCTTGTTCTGCTTACTGACGGTCTTCCGACGGTCGGAGAAAGGGAAGTGGACAAGATCGTTGACAATGTGCGCGCAAAGAAAGTGAACGGACTGCGGCTGTTCCCGTTCGGTGTCGGATACGATGTGAACACTCGTCTCCTGGACACGCTGGGTACCGAGAATGCGGGCCTTGCGGGATACGTCCAGCCGAAAGAAGACCTCGAGATCAAGGTCTCATCCTTCTTCAACAAAGTAAACTCGCCGGTGCTCTCGGATGTCGAGATCGATTACGGGCCGGTTGATATCGAGAAGAGCTATCCGAGAGAGCTTTCCGACATTTTCCGCGGGGCGCAGACGGTGATCACGGGCAGATACAGGAATCAGGCGGATCTCGACGAGGTCACGCTGCGGATGCGCGGTTTGTTCGGCGGCGGAAGACGCACTTTCGAGTTCCGCGAGCTCGCCTTTCCGCTCAGGTCGCTCGAGAACGATTTCTTGCCGAGACTCTGGGCTTCGAGGCGCGTCGGCTGGCTTATGGAACAGATCCGGATCAATGGCGAAAGCAAGGAGCTCAAGGACGAGATCGTCGACCTGGGAATGAGGTACGGAATAGTCACCCCTTATACGTCGTATCTCGCGACAGACGGTTCGTTCCGGGCGCGCGACACGGTCGGGAACCGCTTCGCCATCGACGGAGCCGCGAGCGAGGACATCGCCCGGACTATGCGGGAAGAATCCGGACGCGGAGCCGTGAAAATGAGCGTTCAGCAGAACACTCTGCAGTCGAACACCCTTGCGGCGCCTTCAGCGGCGGGCGACGACAACAGCGTCTTTCTCGGGCAGACGGAGACGAACAGGTTCGTCGGTACGAAGAACTTCATAAAGGACAATGAAGTGTGGACCGACACGGCGTTCGACGAATCTAAGCGCCTTCCGGAGATCAGGTTGAAGTTCGGTTCGGAAGAGTACTTCAACTTTGCTCTTGGTAATCCGTCGGCGGCGAGATACCTCGCGATCGGAAAGAACGTGACCTTCGTACTGGAAGGCCGCGTTTACTACGTACGTGAGTAGCGTTCTTCATCTTGAAGAACGAATGGGGTGACTTTTTCCATCTGAAATTGTATTTTCTAATGGAAGGAGCCACCTCATTCCCTTTCTCCCTTTGCAGTATTCAGGAGTTTCAAAATGTCATTCAGAGTTCCAGTATTGATCGCAGTTCTATTTGTATTCGCCTCAGCCCCGGCTTTCTCTCAGGACAGCTGGCAGATCCGCAGAGGGTCGGGGACCGGCGATCTGATCAGTGTTTTCTTTACATCGTCAAACACAGGATGGGTCGCCGGAGATGAAGGATACCTGGCGCAGACCCGTGACGGCGGCAACACCTGGTCCAAACGGGTCTTGAACACGGCGGCCAACATAAACGAGATCTACTTCCGGAATGACGATGACGGCTATCTTGTCGCGGGACGCAAGATGTTCGAGACCACGGACGGCGGTGCGAACTGGAAGGAGACGTTCATCGCCAATCCCTCGGAGTTCTCGGACGGCGTTCCGGAGTTCCTGAGCATTCGGTTCAACAGCCGGAACCAGGGATTCATCGTCGGTTCGGTGCTTGACCGAGACAATGACGAGATCGTGATCGGCAGCCTTCTAATGCGCACCGTTGACGGCGGAAAAACCTGGAACCGTGTGGAAGTGCCGACCAAGGTCGAACTGTTCCACCTGGATTTCGACGGCAAGTCACACGGCTGGATCGTGGGCGACAGGGGCACCATCCTTGCGACGACGAACAACGGCAATTCCTGGGAGCTTCAGGATTCCGGAACTCAGGAGGTCCTTTACAATGTCGATTTCCGCGACGAGAAGGACGGATATGCAGTAGGAACCGGCGGCACTATACTCAGGACGGTCGACGGCGGCCGTACGTGGCTGAAGGTCGCGTCGCCAGTCACCGCCACCTTGTTCCGTGTCGACTTTCCGAATGACAAGGACGGCTGGATCGTCGGTGCCCGCGGAACGATCCTGAGAACCAGGGACAGAGGAGTTACCTGGACGGAACAGAACAGTAACACTACGAACCATCTGTACGGACTATATGTCAGAGGCGATCACGGCTGGAGCGTGGGAAAGGACGGGGTCATCATCAGTTACAAGGATTGAATCTCGATACACCGGGCAACGTGACCCGGGGAGTCCACATCAGTCAAACAGGCTTTCAGTCGAGCAAACACCGATCGTTGATCAACCAGCACGGCTTTGAGTCTTCTGATTCCTCCTGTTTCTTTAGCCCGCCGGATATGTGATCCGGCGGGCATTTTTTATTTCTTTGCGGATTCCGGATTCAATTTGGAGGCCAATTGACGGGCCTTCGGGAAAAGGTCGAGCGCCTTCAGGAGCTGCGGATCACCGGAGTTGAGCACGCGGTTCGCGACGACGTTTCCGTAAGCCGCCGAATACAGGTTGAACCTCAGTCTCTCAGAGATGAACTCCGCTTCCCGTTCCAGGACGCTATCGGACAGGTTCGGATCGCCAAAGGCCGCGGCGTATTCGCGAAACGCCTTGAAAACATCCGGGCCGATCTCGAATTCGCGATCGGATCCCGCACCGGTGTAGTGCACCTGGGCGACGATCTTGTAAGCAGCCAGCCCGGGAAGATATCCAGCGGCAAGCTCGCGTGAGAAAAGGAAGATCGGGTCCAGAAGCGCGCTCCTTTCCGCGTTCAGCGGCTCTGACTTGACCACTTCATCGGGTCTGATCCCGTCGCCTCCAAAGACAGGCCTTCCGCCCGCGGTCTTCTTCAGGTACTTCTGTTCCTGACCCTCGGTCAGGATCGTCTTGTGGTTGTAGTAGTCGTAGAGACCTACATTCGAATAATCTCTCTGGATCAGCCTTCCGGAAGGCGTGTAATACTTCGCAGTCGTCAATGTCAGCCCGGCGCCGTACGGCAGATCGATCACGCTCTGGACCAGCCCCTTTCCAAAGGTCCGGTCGCCTACGATCAGGGCCCGGTCGTGGTCCTGAAGGGCGCCGGCGACGATCTCGGAAGCCGAAGCCGTTTCCTCGTTCACGAGCACGATCAGGGGCAGGCTCAGGGCCGTTCGGTTTCTCGAATTCCATTCCCGGTTGTCGAAAGAAAGCCTTCCTTTCTGGGAAAGTATCTTTGTTCCTTTGGGGAGGAACTTGCCCGCCACGTGGACGGCCTGTTCGAGGATCCCGCCGGTATTGTCGCGAAGATCCAGGACAAGCGACCTCATCCCCTTGCGGGACAGCTCGCGGAGGGCGACATCAAGCTCCTCGTTCGTTGTGTAGTTAAATCCCGCAGAAAGATCAACATACCCGACCGTCCCATTAATCATATAGAAATCCGGAATGGAAGGCTGGGGGACGCGCGTCCGTTTGAGTTTAACCGTGATCGGCGAGTCCGCGCCCGCTCGCTCGATCGAGACCGCTACATCGGAACCGACGGGACCGCGCACCAGGTTCCTGACAACGAGCGAGTCCCTTCCACTTACGTCCTTGCCGTCGATAGCGACGATCCTGTCGCCGAAACGAAGACCGGAGCGATGTGCCGGAGAACCTTCGAAGGTCGATACGATGTAGGTTGCAAGGCTTCCTTCTTTTCCGAAGCTCGCGATCGATGCTCCGATCCCGAAGTATTCGGAATGTTGATCGGAAAGGAGTTCGGCGTACTCGGAAGGGTCAAAATAGTTCGAATGCGGATCCAGGGTAAGGAGCATCGATTCGATCGCAGATTTCGTAAGCCGTGCACTATCCGCTTCTGCGCCCGAAACGTGATTCGCCAGGACAAGCTCCAGGGCCTCTCGGTAGTCGACAAGCGCCTGAGTCGCCGTGAATGCCGGCGCTCCCTTTGTTCGGCCGCCTTCCCCGCCGGGAGACGCTGCGAACGACTGGCCCCGGCTGATCCTGAATGGCTCGACCTCCTCACCGGTCGTCCGCTCGGCGGAACCCTCCTGGGCCCTAACGGACGCGGAAAGTGCGACTGGGAGAAGTAAGAATAGAAATAGGGCTTTCCTCATAGTGAAGTGACTGCAGGAACACTTCGCCCGAGACAACTGCGAGATCGGCCGGTCTGTGAATGTGCCATGCATATTACAGAACCGCCCTGCCGTTCGCAAGAACGAGCGGAATTCGTGCCAGATTCAAGTTTCAGGTTCGCTCAAGCAAACACGGAATTGCCGCCGGATTCCAGAAGTTGTTTTTTGCAGGGGCTTGAATTACCTTAGTCGTGAATTCACCCTGGAGAGCGAGATTTGGGAGGCGAGCCTACGGACAAAGTACTTGAGGCGATACGAAAGGTGGTCGAAACCGTCGAGGTGGCGGAGGTCCTGACGACGCCTTTCAACGAGTCGATCGAGAACCTTCTGGATCTGTCTTCAAAGTCGATCAAGGCCGAAGGCGCATCTGTGCTCATTCCGGAAGGCGAAGAAGGCGACCTTGTGTTCAAGTGGGCCTGCGGATCGGTCTCCGATTCCCTTATCGGCGTGAAGATCCCATCCGGAAAGGGCATTGCGGGATTCGTCTATACGACGGGCCAGCCGATGGCGGTGAGCGATGCCGAAAGAGAAACGAATTTCTATTCCGAAGTTGATCGGAACACGGGATTCTCGACCCACACGATCCTGGCGACCCCTCTCCAGTTCGACGGCGATGTTATAGGTGTCCTTGAGTACGTTAACCGGGACGGCGATCCCCCTTTCGAACCGTTCACGCCGGAAGAGATGGACCTCGCCGCGCTTTATGCGGACGCGGTCGCTTCTTTGGTCCGCGCCTACAAGTCGGCCGATGTTCTCGGCGAATTCAGCCGCAGGATACTCGAGAGCGCCGACGGAGAAGGTTCGCAGGATGTGGAGGCATTCTTCGCCGGCCTGGAAGCGTCCGCCGAACACAAGGACCGGATCCGGCTTGCGGAACTTGTGCGCCGCGCGTCTTCGCTCGGGGAAAAGGAGCGAGCCTTGTGCGAAGAGATACTCGGGTCGTTCGTTCGGTACCGCGACGGCGGAGGAGCCTGACGAGATCGAAGAATGGAGATCGCGAACGTCGCAAAAACGGCTGAGGGAGCACCCGAGACCGGAGTTCCGGGCGGGATCGATGAGAGCTGGAAGGAGTGCACCGGGCGGGGCGTTTCGATCGCGATCGTCGACAGCGGGATCGAGCTGACGCATACCGACCTTCGGGGAAAGATCAGATCATCGAGCGAGGCAGTAAAGGAAGGAAAGAGGATCATTTTTCGCGAATCGGAATCCGGCGACGCTGCAGGGCACGGAACAGCCTGCGCGGGGGTCGTGATGGGGATCGCTCCGGATGCCGAGATCCACAGCATCAAGGTCCTCGGATCGGCAGGGATCGGCGACGGCGATTCGTTCCTGGCGGGACTGGAGTTTGCGATCAACCGGGGCCACAGAATAATCAACCTGAGCCTCGGCACCACAAAGGCACAGTATGCGGCGCCGCTCAGGGACCTGCTTGACCGCGCCTATCTCGCCGGGTGCATCGTCGTTTCGGCGGCGAACAATCTTCCGCAGCCGAGCTTTCCTTCGGTGTTCTCTTCCTCGCTGATCGCGGTTTCAAAGGATGTCGAGAAGGATCCTTTCGAGTTCGGGTTCCGGTTCGGCGAAGTCATAGAGATGACGGCACCAGGGGTGAACGTGAGGACGACGTGGACGGGAAACTCCTACAAGACCGTGACCGGGAACAGCTTCGCGTGCCCTCACATATCGGCCGTGCTGGCGCTTCTGCTGGAGAAATATCCCGAGATGACACCATTCCAGGCGAAATCTGCACTCTTCACGATCGCCAAGTCCCGTTCTGCGGAATGAGCCATCGCGCCGACCGCGTTGCATTTCGAAATCCAAAATGATTTCATAAAACTTTCCGGCGACGGCCTTGCTATAGCGCCGTTTGGCAGCTTTCTCTTGCTTCTATACCAAACCCAATGACCACTAACTTTGAGATCGGCGATATTCTTTTGGAGCAATACAGCCTTGAGAACGGGCTTCGTGTGATCCTGAACCCTGACGATTCTGTCCCCGTTGTTTCCGTAGCTGTCTACTACGACGTTGGTTCGAGGAATGAGAACCAGGGAATGTCAGGCTTCGCCCACCTGTTCGAGCATATGATGTTCCAGGGGTCCGAAAACGTGGGGAAAGCCGAGCATTTTCAGTTCGTAATGAAGGCCGGCGGGACGATGAACGGGACCACGAGTTCCGAGCGCACGAACTACTACGAAACGCTGCCCGCCAATCAGCTTCCGCTCGCTCTATGGCTGGAAAGCGACCGTATGCGGTCCCTCGCTGTGACCCAGGAGAATCTTGATAATCAGCGCGAGGCAGTCAAGGAAGAAAAGCGCCTTCGGTATGACAATCAGCCGTACGGGCAGATCTTCGACATTCTGATCTCGATGATCTACAAGAACTTCGCCAACGCGCACTCGACGATCGGATCGATGGAAGACCTCGACGACGCGACGGTCGAAGACGTCCGCGAGTTCTTCAGGATCTATTACGCACCGAACAACGCGGTATTGGTCATTTCCGGATCGTTCGAATCCGACGTCGCAAAGGCGCTTGTCGAACAGTATTTCGGTGGTATTCCGGCCCAGCCTCTTCCGCCGCAGATCGATGTTGAGGAGCCCTCCGAGGTCGCCGAAAACTACCGCGAGTACCACGATCCTCTTGCGCCTCTTCCTGCGTTCCTTATGGGCTGGAAGATCCCCCCGCGCCGTACAAAGGAATTCTACGCCCTGTATCTTGCAGGAAAGCTTCTGTATGACGGCGACAGTTCACGCTTGTACCAGAAGCTTGTGAAGGGAGAGGAATCGGTCACCCAGCTGTTCGGGTTCACCGACGAACGACGAGGGCCTTCGAGCGTGATGATCGGGGCCATCCCGAAGCCGGACAAGGACCTGGACCGGATCCGCACCGTGATAGTGGACGAGATACGCGATCTCGCGGCGAATGGGCCGACGAGCGAGGAGCTCGAAAAGCTTCGGAACCAGCTGATCAATAGCGAAGTTCGTTCCCGGCAGTCTTCGCTGTCCCGCGCCCAGAGCATCGCCGAGTATGCCTTGTATGACGGAGATCCGGAGGTGATCAACCGTGAGATCCACGAAATGCTTGCCATCACGGGCGACGAGATAAAGGCGGCCGCGGACAAGTATCTGAACACTGATAACAGGGCGCTGCTGGATGTAGTGCCCGGCTCCGCAGGCTGATCTTCAGAAAGAGAAGACGCCCAGTGGCCTCGGACAATAAAATTGAACACATGAATGACGAATTCAGGACGCAGGCGCCCGCGCCGCTGCCGCCGCTTCCTTTTAACCTCCCGCCCACCATTAAGCGAACGCTGTCTTGCGGTCTGAAAGTGGTCTCGGTTCACGACGACCGCCAACCCTTGGTCAATTTCAGATTGATGCTCCGCTCCGGCGACATACACGACCCGGAAGGAGGCACGGGCGTGTCTTCAGCGGTAGCGTCATTGCTCAACGAGGGAACCGAGAACTATTCGAGCAAAGAGCTTGCCGAAGAGGTCGACCGACTGGGCGCTTCGCTATCTGCTTCGTCAGCCTCGGACCATTCGATAGTGAAAGCCTCCTCGCTTTCGGGGTTTTCTTCCGAGCTTCTCGATCTTTTTGTCGAACTCATACTCCGGCCTGTCTTTCCGGAGAACGAACTCGAGCTATACAAACAGAACACGATCGAAGGGTTGAAATACCAGCGCTCACAGCCGGATTTCCTCGCTGACGAACAGGTCGCGAGGATCGTCTACGGCGAACATCCCTATTCGGTGAACGCGCCTGATCCCTCTGACATAAGGAACCTTTCGCGCGAAGCCCTGAAAGAGTTTCACGCCGCCAGATACGTGCCGAACAATGCGGTGCTTGTTGCGGTAGGTGCGATCGATCCGGATGTTCTCGACAAAGAACTGGAATCGAGATTTGCCGATTGGAGCTCCCGCGACGTGTCGGAATCTCAGTTCCCCTCGCTTCCGGAAAGGACGAAGAGAACGCTCACGATCGTCGATAGGCCCGGTTCTTCCCAGGCCAATATTGTCCTTTCAAACCTCGCGATCGACAGGCGAAGCCCGGATTATTTCCCGGTTCTCGTGATGAACCAGGTCCTCGGCGCGGGCGCGTCGTCAAGGCTGTTCATGAACTTGCGGGAAGAGAAAGGCTACACTTACGGCGCTTATTCGCGGATCTACGCCCGTCGTTTTGGAGGCTCTTTTGAAGCAAATGCCGAAGTCAGGACCTCCGTGACGGGCGATTCTCTGAAAGAGTTCTTCTACGAACTCGAGAGGATAAGGACCGACACAGTTTCGGAAGCTGAGCTGAAGGACGCGAAGAGCTTTCTGACCGGGGTATTCCCGATACGTGTCGAGACGCAGGGCGGACTGATCGGCCAGATCGCAGCTCAGCAGATCTACGGACTGCCGGATGATTACCTTGAAACGTACGCCGGGAACGTAAGTGCGGTCACCGCGGAGGAAGTTCGCCGCGCGGCGGAAACGTACATCCATCCGGACAAGATCGCTCTCGTGATCGTAGGAGATGCGGGCGATGTGCTGAAGCAAGCGTCGGATTATGCAGAGGACATCGAGGTCTTCGACACTGAATCGAAGCGTAAGGACCTCGGGGCTCTACTTGCGGCGCAGGATGAGCCGGACGCCGAAGTCTCCGGCGAATGGCAGATCGATATATCGGCACAGGGCCAGGACCTTCTGATCAAGCTCGAACTTCACCAGGAAGGTACAAGTGTAAAGGGAAGCCTCGATTCGATGCTCGGGCAGGGAATGCTCAGGGACGGAACCGTGAGCGGAACCGGGTTGAAGGGAATTCTCGTGACGGAAATGCAGGGGCAGGAGATAGAACTTGAGATCTCTGCGTCGGTGCAGGGCGACGAGATGGAAGGCCTGATCACGATCCCTCTGATGGGCGAGCCTCTTCCATTCAAGGGCTCGAGGGCCGAAACCGAGTGAGCCGCGAGCCTTCAGGGACCACGTATCCGCTTGCATCCTCGAGCTGGGACGAGGCTGAGGTAAAGGCGATGCACCGGGTCATCGGTTCGGGGATGTTCACGATGGGCGAGGAGGTCGTCGCCTGCGAACGGGAGTTTGCTAGGCAGGTCGGATCGGAATACGCCCTGATGGTGAACTCGGGCTCTTCGGCGAATCTGCTTATGATCGGCGCGCTTCGGTACAGGAGACACGGCGCCGCGCTTGAACCGGGGGACGAGGTGATCGTTCCCGCAGTCTCCTGGTCGACCACGTACTACCCCGTTTCACAGTACGGAATGAAGCTAGTCTTCGTCGATATCGACGAGGACACTCTCAATCTCGACCTTGATGCGCTGGAAAAGGCGGTGGGGCCTAGAACGAAGGCCGTTCTTGGAGTGAACCTCCTTGGGAATCCGCTCGATCTCCCTCGCCTGCGGGAATTCTGCGAAGAGCGCGGCCTGATCCTGCTAGAGGACAACTGCGAATCGCTCGGCGCGAAGATCGGGGGCAGGCAGGCCGGGAATTACGGCGTGATGGGCACGTTCAGCAGTTTCTTCAGCCACCACATTTCAACGATGGAAGGCGGTTTTGTCGTCACGGACGACGAAGAGCTTTACCACATACTTCTTTCGATCCGCTCCCACGGGTGGACCAGGCACCTGCCGAAAGAAAACCTGGTCACCGGCACGAAAGGCGATGACCCGTTCGAGGAGTCGTTCCGGTTCGTTCTTCCGGGCTACAACCTTCGGCCGCTTGAGTTGCAGGGCGCTGTTGGACGAGAGCAGATTCGGAAGATCGACGGCTTCATCGAGGCGCGTCGAAAGAACGCCGCTCATTTTGTCGAGCTTTTCTCGGGCGACAAACATTTCTCGATCCAGAAAGAGACCGGCGAAAGCAGCTGGTTCGGGTTCGCTTTGCTGTTGCGAAAGGGGGTCGAAGGGATTGCCCGGAAAGACGTGATCGAAAGGCTTGAAAGTGAGGGGATCGAAGTGCGGCCGATCGTCAGCGGAAACTTCGCGAAGAACACCGTCGTCGAACGGCTCGATCACAGGATCTCGGGCGAACTGGTGAATGCGGAATGGCTCGACGAGAGCGGGTTCTTTGTAGGGAACCATCACTACGACATCCGCGACAAGATCGACCGTCTTAGCGAAGTGCTTTCCAGATTCGAATGACGAAACAGAAAGGCCGCCACGTGGCGGCCTTTCTGTTTCAATTGCATTCACTTGTTACTTCTTCGCCGCTTCGGCGATCGGCGCATCGGGCGCGTTCTTGGATACTGAAGCGATGCCTTTCTCCATCGAGGCCTTTGTCGAATAGATCTCGCTTCTGCCGATCTCGAGTCCGTTGCCGGCCTTCAGCACGAAATAGGGGTTGCCGTTCTTGGCTTCCCTGCGTTCGAAACGGCCCGCGTCCGCGGCGTTCTTCCTTACCGATTCGATTCCCTTGACGGCGCCGTCCCGGCCCGAGTACATCTGGCTCGTAAGTACCGTCTGGCCGTTCGAAGAAAGCAGATTGAATAAGAATTTTCCGTTCTTGCCTTGTTTGATAACAAATTTTCCTGCCATTGTTCGTGTTCCTCCCTGGATTGAAAAAGTCTCTGAAATCAAACTATCAGCCGGGTTCCGAACACGCAAATGGAACGGCGCACCCGGGAGATTGCACCGGGTACGCCGTGT
>JAGFIQ010000052.1 GCA_024103495.1 Aridibacter famidurans | reverse complement strand
ATTGGTACATCTCTAACAGCGGCGGCGGCGGTCCCTCGATCTCTTCGTTCGGAGAGCCTGCGACGGATTTCCTCATTCCGACTGATTTTGACGGAGACGGTAATGCCGACATCTCGGTCTGGAGAGGCGTGAACGCCACCGGCCCGCAAGGCGGATTCTTCTATATTTTCAGGAGTTCGGACAGCACGGTTGATATCGTGGATCTCGGTATCATCGGCGACGATCCGACGGTTTCCGGCGACTACGATGGTGACGGAACTTCCGATCCGGCAGTTTTCCGCTGCCCGTCTGCGGCGCCCGGACAGTGCTTCTACTACTACATCGCCAGCAGCCAGCCGCTCGGAAACGGAGCTATTACCTTTGTTCCTTGGGGATTTGGTCAGTCCTTCAGCGTTTTCCCGAACATCGGCGACTTTGACGGAGACGGCCGTCACGACTTCTGTGTCCAGACGACAAATCCGGATGCAGCCGGTCAAGGGCTGTTTACTTTGCTCAGGTCTTCGGACTTCGGAGTCGAGTATGTTCCGTGGGGCTTGAACACCGACCTTATTGCTCCCGGAGACTACGACGGTGACGGCCAGAACGACTTCGCGGTCGGCCGCAATCAGGGCGGACAGCGTGTCTGGTATATCCTCTTGAGGACCGGTGGCACGCTCGGAGCCCAGTGGGGACTGGGAAGTGACTTCATGGCACCGGGCGATTATGACGGTGACGGATCTACGGATGTCGCGGTTTACCGAGGCTCTGAAGGTAACTGGTATATCCTGAACTCCGGTTCAGGAACAGCATCCGGTTACGACTGGGGTGAAGCCGGTAACGCCGACTATCCGCTTTCCAACTGGCAGGTACACTAGGTCCTGTCTGAACCAACAACCTGAAAGGCCGGAGGAATTCCTCCGGCCTTTTTCTATCGAGTGCAGCAGCGTTCAGCTCACCCGCCGCCCGTTCCTTCTTCGTCTGCTTTCTTACGCCGCGACCCGGCGTCACAAGCTCCCCTCAGTCAGGTGCCGATCCCCAAACGAGGAAGGATCGCAAGCTGGAGCAACAGCCATATGCCGATGATGGCGAGAATAAAGATCAGGTCTCTCATTACGGTCTAGCTCCCCCTGTCCGCTCCGCGGCCATAGCCTCTGCCGCGTCCGTTTCCGCCGCCCGAATCGAGACATCTTTGAAATGCCGGCAAATGGTTCTCTTCGGATGCCGATTGCAGCGCTTTGTAAACTAGCGTGATGTCTTCCCTTTTCGTGGTCTCAAAGAGCCTTGTGTAGAGGTCCCGGTTGGCGATCTCTCCGTCAACACCCGCTTTGCAGGCTTCCTGGAGGCTTTTGAACTGCGGCGCGCGGCCGAGCCATTTGTTCTCCGGAAAAGGAACCTCGTACGACCCAAAAACGCCCTTCAGTCTCTCGATGTGGCGGCCTTCCGCCTGCTGTATGTTCACAAACGGACGTGGATCGTTGAAGTCCTTGTTCACACGGTCGTATGTCGCCCAGGCGAGATACTCGTCATTCAATGCCAGGAGAAGACCATCGATCTCTTCCTTCGAGAGCGGCCCCTTGTAAGTTGCGTGATCGAAATCGCAGATCCTGCATTCGCTCCCGGATGCCTGTGATTCCCTCGCCTGCTCCTGTACAACGGGAGCGGGCTCATTTACCGCCTTGTTCTCGGCGACAGGCGCGCCGCCGCAAGCCGGGAATGCCCCGGCAACCGCGGCTAAAAGTAATATCCTAAGCATAGTTTTCGCGGAGCGGCCTGCTGACCGCCCCCCCCTCCTTGAACTTCAGCCTCTACGCGTTCGCGCAGGCGGTCGCCGAAACCTCGGTATCCAGCCCCGATCCTGTCCAGGCCGTTGTGCCGCCTTCGACGTTATAGATCTCCTTGATCCCTGCATTCTCAAGAATGCTCGTGCCGGTGCTCGACCTGTATCCGCTTTGGCAGATGACGTAAGTCGGCTTTTCCGGGTCCAGCCGGCCGACCTCCATCATCAGTTCGTTAAGCGGAATGTTGATCGTCTGCGGGGCATGGCCGTTAGCGTGCTCCGCGGGTCGCCTGACATCGATAAACTGGATCCCGTTCCCGAGAAGCTTTTCAACCTCTTCCACGGGCACCTGCCCGACCGACTTCAGTTCGCTGTCAAAGTCGTCGATCAGAATGAATCCCTCCACCGTTTCGATTCCGACCCGCGCGAGTCGCATGACGGCCTCGTCAACCTGATCCTTGTCGCCCGCAACGATCGCGATCGGGGTCCCGATCGATATCAGCGTACCTGCCCACGATGCGAACTGCCCGCCGAGGCCAATGTTTATCGAGTTCGGCACATGTCCTGCGCCGTAATCCGAGTTCTTCCGGACATCAAGAACGATACCGTCGAAACTCAGTACCGCTTCCGTCCTAAGCGATTCCGGTTCTGAAAGGTCCTCGAGCGCCGGCGAGCCCTTCAGGTTTCGGCTAGCGGACAAAGGGAAATACGCCGGTACTTCGGGCTGATCGGCCGCGACTATCTTGACGAATTCTTCCTTGCTCATAGGCTTGAGCGCGTAGTTCGTCTCTTTCTGCTTGCCGAGCGTTGACCAGGTCTCGCTTGAGAGCGACTTTCCGCAAAGCGATCCCGCCCCGTGCGCCGGATAGACCTCGGTATCGTCGGGAAGAGGGAGGATCTTCTCGTGCAGAGAGTCGTAAAGCATCCCGCCCATCTGTTCCGCGGTGAATCCTTTCGAACCCACGAGATCGGGACGTCCGACGTCACCTATGAAGAGCGTGTCGCCGGTGAACATCTTTATCGGAGCGTCTTTTTCCCCGGTATCCTCGGCAAGGATCGTGATCCCTTCGGGCGTGTGGCCTGGAGTCTCGAGGAACCTCAGGCGCACGGTGCCGAGCATCAGCTCGTCTCCGTCTTTCACCTTGAGCGTAGGAAACTCGGTCGCCGCCCTCTGTCCGTAAATGATCTCCGCACCGGTCCGTTCCGCGAGCTCAATATGCCCGCTGACGAAGTCGGCGTGCGAATGGGTCTCGATAATGTATTTGATCTTTTCTCCGTTGGCTTCGGCTTCTTCAATGTACTGGTCCACGTCCCTCTGCGGATCTATGATCGCGGCCTCGCCTTCCGAGCCTATGTAATATGAGGCGTGAGCCAGACATCCCAAATAGAATTGCTTGAATTTCATCGCTTTTTTACTCCCGTAAACTATTCCAATATCAAAAAGCCAGTGTTTCTCTGAGGATCATGTAGATCCCCATCGCAAGTACGAACCAGCCAAATCCCTTTTTCAGCTTTGCGCCATCTATCTTCCTCGTCAGTCGTGTCCCGACGAAGATCCCCACGATCGAGAATCCTGTAAAGGTCATAAGGAACAGCCAGTCGATCTCGCGGCCGGTTTGTATGTCGCCCGCGAATCCTATCAGCGACTTTGCCGCAATGATAAGAAGCGAGGTCCCTATGGCGAGCTTCATCTCGAGTCCCGCGAGAAGTACCAGCGCCGGAATTATCAGAAAACCGCCGCCAGCCCCCACCAATCCCGTCACGAAACCGACGCCCACTCCTTCTGCCAGAATGAGAGGCGTCCTTCGGCGGCCTTCCAAACGATCAAGTTCGGCCGATTTGCCCTCGCGGAGCATTGAAAGGGACGTGGCAATCATCAAAACCGCAAACAGCACGAGAAGTGCGGTCCCCTTCGATACCTCAAAGCCCCCCGAGCTAAGCAGAGTCTCCGGAACCGAGGGCAGAACGAACGCCCTTGTGAAGTAGACGGTAACGATCGCAGGCGCTCCGAACACGAGGACCGTCTTTAGATCCACAAGCCCTTTTCGAAAATTCTGGAATCCTCCCACCAGCGCTGTCGACCCGACGACGAACAGCGAATACGCCGTCGCGAGGACCGGATCGACGCCTACGAGGTAGACCAGCACCGGGACTGTCAAAATGCTGCCGCCGGCGCCGATCAACCCCAACGATATTCCGATAAGTGCGGCCAGCAGATATGAAAGGATTTCCATTTACGTTACTTCCCTTGCCCGATTCCGAAGGCCTCTCTAGCTCGCCTGCCGGACTCCGGACCCGTCCGGCCTGGTCACACGGTTCCAAGGCATCTTCAAGAGCAGCATCCCCATCGCGCAGCTGTCCGTGACTGCAGAGAATATGAGCCCCGCCGCGACGAACGCCGAGATACCGATGAGATAGGGATGGACGAGCACCGCAAGCACGACACCGGTCATAACGATCAATCCCGCAACGAATCTGACCTGCCGCTCTATCGCCCAGGGGGCTTTCTCGTCCCTTTCGACCGGGAGATCTTCGGCCTTCCAGGCCTCCATTCCACCGACCACGTTGATGACGTTCGTGAATCCGAGAGCCTTGAGTTTCTTCTGGGCCTCTGCCGAACGTCTACCTGTCCGGCACATCACGTATATCGGTTTGCTGTGATCAAGTTCCTTGTGCCTCGAGTCCAGGTCGCCCAGCGGCATAAGCTTCGCGTCGGACACCCTTCCACCGGCGTACTCTCCAAATTCGCGGACATCCACGAGCGTCCCGTGTCCTTCCTCGAGTCTCTCCTTTAGTCCCATCACTGTGCATTCACTCATTTTCTGTTTCCTTTCTCCTCCAAAAGAAGTTACTTTATCACTATAGAGTTATATAGTGATTCTTGTCAAGTCGGCACGCTCAGATGGAAGCGAATATCTCTGCATCGTTCCGAAGCTTCTCTTCCAGCGAACCGCAAACCGTGTCGCAGAGCGAGAAGATACTGCTGTCGGCGATCGTATAGAATGCCGTGTTTCCCGACTGCTCTCTCTTGAGCACTCCGGCTGCCTGAAGCATCTTCAGGTGCTTCGACACGTTGGGCTGGCTGGAATTCACGGCAGCGGTAAGTTCATTAACGCTCATCGGCCCGTCCCTCAACGCGTGCAGGATATGGAGCCTAAGCGGTTCCGACAGCAACTTGAACCGCTCGGCAACGAGTATCAGGGCCTCTCTGGAAAGTTTTTTGTTCGACATAGCGTGAGTATATGCCGAAAGAGGAATTTAGGGCAAGGAGGGGTGTGGCGGAACGCACGCGTCTCGCGTGCATTGAGCGGAGCGAAATGAGTTTGTGCGGCGAGAGATGAGGATTGGGGATTGAGGATTGAGGATTGAGGATTGAGGATTGAGGATTGAGGATTGAGGATCGTGCCGGCCGACAGGAGACGTGTCAAGTTCTTCTCTCAGTCCTCAGTCCTTTCTTCTCAGCACTTCTTTTTGCCCTCAGTCCTTTCTTCTCAGCACTTCTTTTCGCCCTCAGTCCTTTCTTGTCAATACTTCTTCTTGTCCTCAACTCCTCTTCTCCAGGTCCAGGTAAAAGCTCCGGTCACAGCGGTCGGCGTGGAATCCAGGCTGGTCGGCGAATCCGAACGAGGTATAAAGCCCGATCGCTTCCTTAAGCACACTCGCCGTTTCCAAGGTGATGCGCTCGAAGCCCAGTTCCCTCGCGCGTTCGATCGTCCTCGAAAGAAGCGACTTTCCGAGGCCCTTTCCGCGGATCTGTTTCAGGAAGTACATCTTCCTAAGTTCGACGGTCGAGTCGTCGACGGGATAAAGCCCGACAGTTCCGACGATCGAACCTTGCTCGTCGACCAGAACGTCGAAAGACCCGCCCCTCCGGATATAACTGGCCTCAATATCGTACAGGTCACGGTCGATCCCTCCGGGCTCCGGCGAAAGTCCGTACTCTTCGAGGACTCCGAACACGATCTCCCGCACGCGGCCGCCGTCCGCGTTCGTGGCCTCACGAACAGTAAATCCCTGCAACTTCGTCATACACCTATCGCCCGATCAAACGTCGGGTATCCAGTATTCGCCGCCATTCTTCGAAACCTTCTTGAGGCCGTAGGCGGGTAGTTCGCTTTCCTTCAATCCGAGAAACGTGAAATGCGGTTCGTCGTTCTGCACCGTCCTGAACCATCCATTCGCCGCAAGGATCTTCCGAACTTCCGGGTTTTGGAATTCTGAAGCGTCGAACGCGAGCATCGACAGGTGTTGAGACGTGCCGGGAGCCGCCACGGAGTAAAGGATCGAGTTGTTGAAGAATGTGTTGAAGTAGATACCGGACTTTTCGAGCTCCAGCACTTCCGAGACCTGCTGCTTGATCGGGAGCCCTTTGAGCCGGCTCACCTGGTCGGACGAAAGCCTTCCTTTCGCTCGCCAGTGGTCCAGGGCCTTCAGGAACCTGCTGTTCCAAAGATCTAGCGTTTTCGAATAGCTTCTACGCGCCGCTTCCGAACCGTCGCGCGGGGTGATCGAAAGCCCTTTTGCCTTCGCCTCTTCCGAAGCCTTCTTCAATGCCGCCATCGCTTTCGGCTGCAGCTCGATGCTTGTCCCGCCCAGAACCGCAGATTCGACTCCGGCTTTCGACTGAAACCCCGAAGCTTCCTCCTCGCTCCCGAACATCACCTTCGGAGGCGGGACAGCCTGTGTGAGGAAAACCGCGCCGTATTCGGCAAGGATCCGCGATTCGACCGCGTTTGAGGGATCGACCGCAGCAGACGCGTCCATTCCGTTCCGTTTCAGATTCGATTCGAAGTTTGCCCTGAATCCCCCGCCGACAGGTCCTTCCAAACTTTCCAACTGATTTCCCTCCTTCTGCTGATCGCTTTCCGGCGATCCGTTCTCTGGATCTGCCGATTCCGAACCTGTCGAAGCATAGCTTGTTTCGGGCTTGTCATCCGGCTGTCCCGATGAATTGGAAA
Organism: Aridibacter famidurans; assembly: GCA_024103495.1. Taxonomy (GTDB): domain Bacteria; phylum Acidobacteriota; class Blastocatellia; order Pyrinomonadales; family Pyrinomonadaceae; genus Aridibacter; species Aridibacter famidurans. The sequence continues at coordinate 25,662 of JAGFIQ010000052.1, read as the reverse complement.
CCGGCTGGTAGCAGGAAACAGCTGCCAGCCCGGCAAACAACAGAATGAAACGTGCCCAAGGCAAGACACTCGGAGTAGTCATAGGTCGGAAAAGCGGACCGGACGCCGCGGAAAGGCCTCTATTTAGGCAATTAACACTTTGACGGAAGATTGTTTATACTGCAGTCAATATATTCGATTTCCACCATTAGTTAAATATGAAGCCGCCCAAAATGATCAAGTATTCGCTTATCCTCTCCTTCGTAGCCTCTCTTCTGGTTTCTGCCGCGTGTCAGACGGAGAACGTGACGCCCGGAAAGGCGTCCTCGCCGACTGAGGCGTACCAGATGCTCTTTGCAGCCGTGAAGTCCAAGAAGCCTGAAGACATCAAGATGATGCTCTCAAAGGACACTCTGAAATTCGCCGAAGGCGCGGCGGCCCAGACCAAGAAGTCGCTCGACGAGCAGATCAAGAACGGATTTACCCGCACCACGTTCGCGAACGAGATGCCGCCGATCAGGGACGAGCGCATCAAGGACGAGATGGGCGCGGTTGAGGTCTACAACGAGGCAGAAAAGAAGTGGGAGAACCTGCCGTTCGTCCTCGAGGACGGGGGCTGGAAGCTTGCCGTAGGTAATCTGTTCTTCGGAACCTGGAAGAGTCCGGGCGATTCAAGATCGATGAAAGAACAGAAGATCGCGAACACGATGAACGGAAACAGGATGGTTCCCTACGGCAACTCCAATTTCAACGCCAATACCTACAATCAAACCCCTATCGTGCCGAAAGAGGTGCCGAACACGAACTCAAAATGAACTATCCGGGTGTTCTCGAAGAGATCCTGGGAGTCTATAGGAAGCACGGCTGGCAGGTCAGCCGTGTTTTGCTTTCGGGAGCGGCCATGCAGAGCCTGGGCCGGGACCACAAGATCCTGGAGGGGCTTGTCGTGGAGAGTTCGGATATCGACGCCATATGGTTCGAGCGGCCTTCAAGGAAGGGCCAGCTCGCGATAGAGCTCCGATGGCTCAGCGAAACCCCTTTCGCGTTATTCGAGCTCGTGGGCGAATCGGCGTCCGAAGAAAATATCGAGGAGATCCGGGAGGGCGTCGAACGAAAGTTGGCGGTTCACGCGTCTCAGGCGACAAAGCGCGGTAAAGACGGTAAGTAGCCGGCGGCAACCGCAATATATTGCGGTTCGGTCTTGACAACCGCAATCTGTAAAAGGAAACTCTTCTCGGATTGACAGAATGAACAAGAACCTCGGGGAGCGGGTCGAGAACATCTGGAAAGACCTGCGGCCTATGACAAAAAAGATGCTTGAAGGGGCGATGAGCCCCGGAAAGCCGAACACCCGCCAGAAATTCTCCTACGACGCGCGTTCCGACTGGGAGCTTAGCAGCCTTCTGACCGCACTCGACGAACAGGCGAAGGAATCACGACAGAGAAAGAACGACGCTCAGCTCCGTGCGATAAGGGATCTGGCGGATGTCTGCGCAGGCGTGCTCGAGGCCCGCACTGAATCTGCGGAAGTATTTATTCAGCTGGCGAAGCGCGCCTTGGCGCGCAATGACTTCAGGAGGATCGACAAGCTTGCCGACATTCTGTTTGAGAGGTTTACGGCAGGCGAGATCGCGGAGGTGATCAGGCAGACCGAGCTGGCGCAGATCCGCGCTCTCGCTTACGAAACGCTCGCGGTGCTTCCGACTACACTGATCGTCCCGCTGCTCGAGGACCAGCTCTATTTCGACATTGCCGTCAACGTGCTGGAACAGCAGGCTCTTGAATTCGATTCTGACGATGCGAAGCTGGTTCTGGACCATCTCGACGACGAGATGGACGCCGAAGACGATCATTGATCGTCCGGACTAGACCTTCACGATCTTCCCGGACAGCCAAAAACTCCCCCTTACGACATCTCCCGCCGAAGGATCTCTTACAAGCAGTCCCGGATCCGCAACAATGCTTATCTTACCTGCGGGAGTCGCCGCGGAAATTGCCCAGAATTCCGCGTTTGTCTTCGTGTTCGACCGCTTCTCAGCCGTAGCGATCACTGCCTCTACTTTTACGTGTGCCTGAGGGGGAGGAGCAGCGGGATCTCCCGCCAGCAGCGTTCGCTCCGAATCGCGGAGCGGCGATATCGAAGGTTCCGCGGGCGCATCTCCCCCCGGTTCCAGAATCTCCAGATCATTGGTCGCAAATGCCGTAAGCTCGATCTCGGCTTCCACAGGGAGCGAGACGGGCTTCAACCTTCTGAAGTCCGGAAGATCGAAGACAAACACAGGCCCTCCCTCAAGCCCCCTTGCCACGTATGCTCCGTCAAGCTCTGAGGTATCTCTTTCCACGGACCGGATCAACTCGAGCGCCGTCGTAGCAAGTCCCCTGAACCCGGGATTGAACCCCATAAGCTCTTGAACGGGATTGGCCTGAAGGAACACCTGAGCGCCTGATTCATCTTCGAAGCGGTAGTAATAGCCGAACGGCGGACAGGAAACCTGCTGAATGCCGGCGAGGACGTCCATCAGCATTTGATTGACGTCCTCGTCGTCGTTTACGGGAAAGCCTATGTCGGAGAGATTGCTCATTTTGCATCCGCTGAACGGACACCTCGGAGGATCAGCCGGCCGATGTCGCTTCGTTTCCCGCTGGCTTTTGCCGAAGCGGATACATCGGGAATCCGGCCACGAGTTCTTCGACATCTGTTCGGATCCGCGCACGGACCTCTTCGGAATCGGGATCGTGAACCACTTCCGCGATCATCCGTCCGATCCGGCGCATCTCTTCTTCCTTCATCCCCCGGGTCGTAAGGGCCGGAGTTCCGACACGAATTCCGGAGGCTATGAACGGCTTGTTCGTGTCGAACGGGATCGTATTCTTGTTCACCGTTATCTTCACTTCTTCAAGCGCGGTTTCGGCCTTCTTGCCCGTGATCCCTTTGCCGTCCATAAATACATCGACCAGAACAAGGTGATTGTCCGTCCCGCCTGAGACAAGCCGCAGGCCGCCGGCCTTGAGCTCCTCGGCAAGTGCCTTGGCATTCGCGATCACCTGCGCCTGATACGTTGCGAAATCCCCTCGCAAAGCCTCCGCGAATGAGACCGCTTTGGCCGCGATTATGTGAACCAGCGGACCGCCCTGGATCCCAGGGAAAACCCTCCGGTCGACCTCTTTCGCGTGATCTTCCTGACAGAGGATCAATCCTCCGCGCGGCCCTCGGAGGGTCTTGTGTGTCGTCGTTGTGACGAATTCGCAATGCGGGACCGGAGAAGGGTGGAGACCCACGGCGACCAGCCCCGCGATGTGCGCGATGTCCGCCATTACCACGGCACCGATCGACCTGGCGATCTCGCCGATCCTCTCGAAATCGATGATCCTTGAATAAGCCGATGCGCCGCAGACGATCATCTTCGGGCGCTCCCTTTCGGCGATCGCCTGCAGTTCGTCGTAATCGATGTGCTCGTCTTCCCTTGAAACGCCGTACGCGGCCACTTCGAAGTTGATTCCCGAGAAGTTCAGCGGATGGCCGTGTGTCAGATGGCCTCCGTGCGAGAGGTCCATTCCAAGGATCTTGTCGCCGTGTTCCAGCGCGGCAAGGTAGACCGCGGTGTTCGCCTGCGATCCGCTGTGAGGCTGAACGTTGGCGTGATCCGCGCCGAAGAGCTCCTTGGATCGATCGATCGCCAGCTGTTCGACGACATCCGCGAACTCGCATCCGCCGTAATACCTCTTTCCTGGGTATCCCTCCGCGTATTTGTTCGTGAATACGGATCCCATCGCCCGCAAAACGGCTTCGGAAACAAAGTTCTCTGACGCGATGAGTTCGAGCCCGCCGGTCTGCCGCCCGACCTCGTCCATTATCGCCTGAAAGACATCCGGGTCCGTTTCCTCGAGCCCGGCTGTGAATAGCTTGTCGTTCATAAGTTCGATTAGGCGGGACCATTTCGGCGACGTTTCGTCCGACCTTGAGATGTCCGCCCTGAGGCATGATCTATTTATTGGAGAAATCGCCTTTCATACTAACCGAACATCAGCGGTTGTTTCAAAGACGCGCTGATATCAGGGTCGACAGAGCGACAGCGCAGATCAGCGCGTGCGCGGACCAGGCTGCTGTTCGGACAATATTTGTTCGCACAAGCCGCCGAACCAGCGAGTCGTCGAAGCCTCGCGCAAGCTGCGAGTGAATTGGGGCCTGTAAAAGGAAGGTGGATACCCAGGTAATCGCCGTCAATGCCAGCCCCGCTGCGAAGAGCCAGGACAGCGTTTGCGGAAAAGGAGTGATCGCGAGGACGGAAGATGTCAGAAGCTCGGCGATCATCAGGGGAGCAACTACAGGCGTGATCGCTTTCGTGTGGAATCGATGGGCCTCAGTGAAGCGCTTTCGGTCATAGAAGACCATTGACGGGTAGTGGAGCGTCTGGACGATCCAGATAACGCCGGTCAATGCGAATGTCGCGAAACAGTTCAGGACAAGTGCCAGTGTCAGAAGTTCTGCCGTCATCTGTCTCCTCCGGATCCGGCCGACATGGCATAAACAAGGAAGGGCCGCTGCCTTTCGGCACCGGCCCGCTCCTTTTGCCCTGCGATTTACTACCCTTGCTCGTTAACCTCCCCTTGCTCGCAAATCAGTCCCGCCCCAATCCCTGCTACGAAATTACGCTGTGAGCGGTTTGTGCGATTTTGAGTATATGGGCAGAGCAGAAGTTTGTCAAGCCGTTCAGGTGAATTTGTTCTCCTACAACTTAAAATTAAGAAGGAATTCAACTCGGGCCCGAATTACTTAACGTATTACTTGAGCGATTCGGGCGTATTGTGTATTCTTAGTTGTCTCTATATGGATCCCACAACACTAACTACAAAAGAGGTCGCGCGTCTGTGCAAGGTCAGCGACGCGACCGTAAAGCGCTGGGCCGAAGCGGGGCTGATCGTGTCCGAGCGCACTACTGGCGGCCACAGGCGTTTCCGGCCGGAAGCGGTAGCGAAGTTCCAGAGGGAACAGGGCCTCGGCGTCAAGCAGGCGCCGGGCGACGAAACACCCGGTTCGGCTCGCTCGCGTCTTGCGCCCGACAAAGCGATCGCAGGCTCCGAACTCTTCAATTGTCTGGTTGCCGGAAAGGAAGAAGAAGTGGCGAACCTGCTAGTGAAGCAGGTGCTCGACGGAAGTTCTATGGGCGAGGTGTTCGACGAATCCGTCTGCACCTGCATGAAGCGAGTCGGCGAGCTCTGGTTCGAAGGCAGGCTTTCGGTCGCTCGCGAGCATCTTGCGACGCGCGCCGCGATGTGCGCAGTCCACAAGCTGCGCAACGTCGTTCCGGTCGAAGAGCCCTGCGGGAAGCTGCTCTTCTGTTTCACACTCGAAGGCGACTTCCACGAACTCACAACTCACCTTGTGCAGATGACCTTTGAGAACGAAGGATGGGAGGTGATGAACTTCGGGTCCAACACGCCACTCTATTCTGTAGAGGACGAGATCCGGACGCATTCTCCCGATCTGATCTGCATCAGTTCGACTGTGATGACCGACGTGGAAAGGTTAGCGCGGGACTACGAGTCATTCTCGAAAACCCTGAAGTCGCTGAAGATCCCGATCATTCTCGGCGGCCGGTCGTTCGAATCCGCCACGATCCGAGGCCGATTTCCCGCCACTCATTTTCCGGAAAACTTCAAAGCACTCGCCGAGCTCGCGAAATCCTACGCACGCTAGGCGAGCAACTGTGCAACTTCCCGCCTTACTCCGTCACCAAAGGCCCGTAAGATCTTCCTTTTAGGTGCCTCTCCCGAGGAGTGATTCTATGTCCCTGCGCAGTCTCCGCTCTGCCGCGGCCCTGTTCGTGGTCGCTGCTTTCTTTTCGATCACCGCACACGCTTCCGAAACGGCCGAAGAACTTGCTCATCGCGCCGTCTCGAGCGACCCTTCGACCACGAACGCCGCGATCGAGTCGCTCAGAAAGATGGGCTACGAAGGTCTCGATGCTTTGCTTTCGCAGAACAGGGCTTTGATCGAAGCTCGTTTTGCCGGGAACGCAGATCCTGAGAAGTGGAAGAGCGCGGCATACGCGATCGACAAAGTGGCAAGGCAGAAGGACGCCTGGGCTTCCGGGCTTTTCTGGCACACGGACCTGGAGTCGGCGAAGGCGGAAGCCGCGCGCACGGGCAGGCCGATCATCTCGCTCAGGCTTCTCGGGAATCTCGACGAGGAACTCAGTTGTGCCAATAGCCGCTTCTTTCGATCGATCCTCTACACAGACGACCGGATCAGAAGCGCGCTACGTGAGGAGTTCGTCCTTCACTGGCAGTCCGAAAGGCCTGCGCCCGTGATGACGGTCGATTTCGGCGACGGGAGAAAGCTCGTCACGACGGTGACCGGAAACAGTATCCACTATTTCCTGAGCCCAGACGGACGGATCATCGACGCGCTTCCGGGCCTTTATTCTCCGGAGTTCTTTGCCGAGTATCTCGGAAACTTTCCGGCGCTCGTCCGACAAAGGTTCGAGGCGCGCCGCCCGGACCGTTCCGATGGCCGGAGCCTTCTGCGGGCGCCTGACACGAGATTTGAAGCCCATCGGAACCGTGTCCGGAACTATTTACTGGCAAAGTGGCGGGGCGATCTTCTGGAGCTCGGCGTAGATGCTTCGAAGCTGCCTTTCGTATTCCGTCCGGCAACGGAACCGAGGAGCGCAGATGAGAACCCTTCGGCGGTCGATGCGGCGCCGCGTGCCGTCACGAAAATGGTCGTTGAGGCAGACCTGCTTCAGCCCACGCCGATTCGGAAACAGCAACTTCTTGAAAACACCTCGAACGAACACTGGAGGGCGCTCGCGGAACACTTCGGCTACATAGGCATCAGCGACGAGAGCCTCCGCTTTGTAAGGGCCAAGTACGATCCCTCACGCTCAAAGAGTAACGAAGCTTTCGGAAAAATGACGGAGAAGCTGATCGAATCAGTCTCGCTCGACACGGTGCAGAACGCATACGTCTTTCATACACAGATCCTCGAGTGGCTTAACAACGGCGACGACAGCGACCTTGAGGCGTTCAACGCGCGGGTTTACTCCGAACTATTCCTGACCCCCGCTTCCGATCCCTGGCTCGGGCTGTACCGGGACGATGTGTTTCTGGCAGTCGAAGGGAACGGGACCGGCGGCCGCGAACAGTAACAAGGGCAGCAATCGGTGTTTGGATCAACAAAGCGGCCGCGATCGTTCCCGGCCGCTTGATTCTTTGCCTGCAGATTTCAAACGGCATATAATCGGCGTTAGTCCGCGATGTCTTTCCTCCATTCGAAATTGATCCTGCTTGCACTTTTGATCCCTTCGTTCGGAGGCATTGCCGCCGCGCAGGACAGGCTTCCCGACCTCGTGAGGATGGTCAAACCTTCCGCCGTCGCTATCGAGACCTTCGACTCGGCCGGCAAAAGCATTACACGTGGAAGCGGTTTCTTCATCGCCCCCGACCGGATTATCACCAACAGGCACGTCATCGAACGCTCCAGCCGGGTCGAGGTCCATCTAAATAATGGAAGGAAATACACCGCCAGCGGCATTCTCGCCGTCGACGGCGAAGGCGATCTGGCTCTCATACAGGTTTCCGTGCCCGGCGAGTTCGCCATACCGCTCAGGATCCAGGACGCTGCCCCGGAAGAAGGCGAATCGATCGTCGTCATCGGGAATCCTTTCGGGCTCGAAGGCTCCGTCTCGGACGGTATAGTTTCTGCCGTCCGCGAAATACCCGGATACGGCAAGATCATACAGATCACCGCTCCGATCTCTCCGGGCTCTTCCGGTTCTCCGGTAGTCAATATGCGGGGCGAGGTGATCGGCGTGGCGACGCTTCAGGCGGCGGAAGGGCAGAGCCTGAATTTCGCCGTGCCGTCCGCGAGGATAGCGCGGCTGGAGGCCGGCGAACTACAGTCGTTCACGAGCGCAAACGCTGCTGACCGCCAGACAAGGCGCGCCGTGGCCGAAAGACTCTACTCACGCGGACTCGCAAACCTTTCGAGCGACGATTTCGCAAAGGCTCTTCCATTTTTCGAACAGGCGGTCGCGATCGACCCGACGTATGCGGAAGCGTGGTACCAGGTCGGATTCTGTTACGGAATGCTCGGAAAACACGAGGATTCGGTGAAGGCGTCGAAGAAAGCAGCGCAGCTTCGTCCGGAATGGCCCGAAACGCATATCAACATCGGCGCTTCGAGCTACTCGCTTGGAGATTACAAACAGGCCGCCGAATCTTACAAGGCCGCCGCGCGCCTCGACCAGACGAATGCCGAGACTCAGATGGCGCTTGGCCTGTCACTGGGAAAACTCGGAAGAACCAGCGAAGAGATACTCGCTTACAAGCGGGCCGTCACAGCGAAGCCCGATTTCGCCAACGCGATAGAACTACTCGGACTTGCATACTTCAAACAGAAGCAGTACGGACACGCGATCGAGACGTTCGAACAGCTCCGTAACTACAAGGCTGATGCGAACACATACAATTACCTGGGCGAGAGCTACTTTGCCGAAGAGAAGTTTCCCGAGAGCATCGACGCTTTCTCAACGGCGATCAGCATGAACCCATCCTTCGACAAAGCCCGATACAATCTCGGACGCGCGTACCTGAAAGCCGGAAGCAAGAGCCTCGCCCAGGTGCAATACGAGATCCTCGCCGCCAACCAGTCCGACTGGGCGGACCGCCTCTACGTCCTACTCAACCCTTGAAGAAAGAGAAGCCTCGCTCACCAGTGCGGTCAGAAGATTGTTCTGGATGGTCTTGTTCCCCGTCAGCTTGTCGTGATCCTCGCAGATAAAGAGCGCGTGCGTCAGAGGGAGCGCAGAATCATAGAGCACGCTCAGCCGCTTGTTCTCCGCCAGGGTTTCCGCCAGCAGAGAACGTCTCGAAACGCGGCCGTCGCCGGGTTTGTAGATCAGCGCCTCAACCTCTTCGTCATCGACCTTTACCCCGTCAGATCTTCGGAATGAATCGTCTTCGGCAAGCGTCACCCAGCGCTGTTTCTTCTCGTCCCTGTATATCACCACTCCGTCGAGCGTGGGCCTGCAGTCGCTTCCGATGATGAAATAGGCGACATTTCCCCGTTCGTCGCCGTCCGCGTTAAGCGCCTTGTGAAAATTCCTTGCCCGGTTTAGCACGACCTCGAGATACTGCTCCATCCGCCCGACCTCGGCTTCTGAAAAATCCTTGAAGATATCTTTCCTGCCGTAGAACGACCAGTTGTATTTGATCCAGGTATCGGTGTCATACAGATCGATCAGCAGAGGCTTCAGGTACTCGTCGTAGGCGTGAAACGTTCCTGCGTGAGGCAGAAGCTGAAAAGCGGCGGGCATCGTGAGAAGTTCGACCGGAGTGACGTCCCGAACAAATGGAAGATTGATGTTCTTGACCGCTCCCCAACCCTCAAGAAGCACCTGCAGAGCGTCGGCCGAACCCTCGTTCGGGGTCCCGAAAAGGAAGATCTTCCCGAAGTGCATATCGCCCGGCCAGGTCGGGTTGAACGGTCCGTCCGTCAGGTCCTGGTCGCCGTACATAGCGGCGTACCGTGTGATAAGGCCTCCCATAGAGTGCGCGATGACGTTGAATACCGCGTCGGGATTCCCGCTGTCCCGCTTTAGCTTCTCGACTTTTCTGAACAGGATCCTCGCCGTCTCGACGTTGTCGCGGCGCCAGTCGTACGGGAAAAGAAAGTACTTGTCGTCGAGCGACTGTTCGCTCTCGCCCCACGTCCCTCTTGTGTAACCTCCGTAGCGTTCGAGCGCGACGATCAACTCCTGATAGATCTCAATGTCCTTGAACAGAGGAATCTCGAGCTTCCTTACGATATCGCCCGGGACCAGGTCGTCCCGGCTCTCCTCCAGATTGAGATTGATCGGAAGCCTGACGTCGTCATCGCTCGACCTTCCCAGCTTGAACCAGACCTTTTCGCCCGTCCTCTTGTTGATCAGTTCCGATCCGAGTATCCCCGGAATGATGATGACCGGCCGTTTGCCCTTCCTTTTCGACGCCTCGTTGTAAAGCCTGGCGAGATCCGGAGTGTCCTGCGCCCCTGCGGGCAAAGGAACGGAAAGGAACAGGAAAGCGACGATCAGCAGAAGAAGCGCGGCGCGATAATCCGGGGTCTTGGTCAGTCTTTCCATTTTCTGTTTATGAGCGCCGCCACGAAGCCGGCTCCGAATCCGTTGTCGATGTTCACCGTTACGACGTTCGAAGAACAGGAGTTCAGCATTCCCAAAAGCGCTGCGACGCCTTCGAACGAAGCGCCGTAGCCTATGCTTGTAGGAACGGCCACCACGGGAACCGGCACAAGACCGCCGACAACGGAAGGAAGTGCGCCCTCCATTCCCGCCGCGACAACCACAACTCTCGATTTCTGCAGGAGATGCCTTTCGGAGAGGATACGGTGTATCCCGGCTACTCCGACGTCCCAGATCCTTACGACACGATTCCCCATCGCCTCCGCCGTAAGCGCCGCTTCCTCAGCAACCGGAACATCGCTTGTACCCGCGGTAACCACCGAGACTTCGGCGATCCCAAGATCATCGGTGTCGCGAAGCACGCGAACAACGCCTGCCGTTTCGTGCCATTCGGCGTCCGTGCAGATGTTCCTCAGTATCCCGTAGACTTCCGGGGTCGTCCGTGTCACGAGCAAGTTCGGCGAGCGGTCCACAAGCTTCTCGAAGATCCCGGCGATCTGGTCCGGCCGTTTGCCCAGGCCGAAGATCACCTCGGGAAATCCCTGTCGGTGAGCACGCGAATGATCGACCTTGGCAAAGCCTATGTCGTCGTATGCGAGGCCTCGAATCGCTTCAGTCGCCTCTTCGGAAGTAAGGTTCCCCGCGGAATGGTCCGCCAGGATACGCTCGATCTCGTTCCGGTCCATTCGCGTATTCTAAATCGGCGAAACGGAGGAAACAAAAGGAGAAAGGATGCGGGTGAATGAAGGGGGGATGTGGGAGTGTGGAAAACAGTCGAGGTTGGACCGGAAGCGCCTTGCGCATAGCCGATCCCACCATCAACCGTTTTCCACAGCGTTTTGAGCGTTCATTGTCTCCGTGTCCTTACTCTGTTATGAGTAACAACGCCGGACTATAAAGCAATGCCGGTGCCAAAACCCTGGAGTCCTTGCAAAGTACTGCAGTGCAGAGAGTTAGCAAACTCGGGCGGCCTCGGCGCGCAAATCGGCACGGATCAGAATCGGTCAGGATCGGTCGATCCGAATCGTCAGTATGATCGAATATGACACAGTGACTTGGTTCGCGGAGGCGTACAACAGGCCGATGTGGTAGCAAACGACTCCGCCGAAATGCTAAAGTTTAGCGAAGCCAAACAGTTATGGATCTGACAGTTGCGATTACCGGAGCGTCCGGAACGATCTACGCGCAGAAGACCCTTCAGCTTCTCGCGAGATCCGGGCGCGTCGAAACGATCAACCTGATAATGTCGGGCGTGGTGCCAACGGTTGCGCAGGTCGAGCTCGGCGTCAACTTGCGCGAAGCGGACGCTTCGAGGATCAACGAATGGCTAGGCCTCGATCCCGGATCGAAGCTGATCAGACACTGGCGGCTCGACAATTTTGCTGCTCGCCCCTCGTCGGGTTCCTATAGGCAGGAAGGAATGATCATCGTCCCGTGCTCGATGGGGACGGTCGGGGCGATCGCGTCCGGCGCGGGAACGAACCTGATCCACCGAGCGGCCGACGTCACGTTGAAAGAAGGCCGCAAGCTTGTGCTTGTGCCGCGAGAGGCTCCTTTGAGCGCCATACACCTGGAGAACCTCCTGAAACTCTCGAGGGCTGGAGCCACGATACTTCCCGCCGCGCCGGGCTTTTACCATCGCCCGGGAACTATCGACGAGCTCGTCGAACACCTATGCTTTCGAATACTGGACCAGTTGGGCATTCCGCATTCGACAAGCACTCAATGGACCGGAGAAGAGGTACCGGAAGATGAAGACGGCTGACAGGTTCTCGGACCGGGTCGGCGACTACATACGATTCCGGCCCGGATATCCCGAGGCGATGCTCGAGGTTTTCCGGGACGAGATGGGCCTGTCCCCCGAGTCGGTGGTCGCCGATATAGGCTGCGGCCCCGGGCATTCATCTCTGCCTTTCCTAAAATTCGGCTGCACGGTCTTCGGAGTGGAACCGAACGATCTTATGAGAAATGCCGCGACGGAGATCCTAGCGGACTACGAGCGGTTCGAGGCGGTCGAGGGCACCGCGCACGCCACGGGTTTGAGCGAGAACAGCGTCGATATCGCCGTCGCGGCGCAGGCGTTTCACTGGTTCAACGATTCGGAGTCCGTAAAGGAATTCGGACGCATCCTGAAGCCGGGCGGATTCGCGGCGCTGATCTGGAACGAGCGCCGGCTCGATGCGACCCCGTTTTTGCGAGACTACGAGGCGCTTTTGCTCAAGTTCGGGACCGATTACGAGACCGTGAGACATGACGCGATCACGCATTCCGGTCTCGCCGCGGTTTTCGGAAAGGAATTCCGGATGGCGACCTATCCGAACCTGCAAACGCTTGATCTTGAAGGAGTAAAAGGAAGATTGATGTCGTCTTCGTACACGCCGGCGCAGGACGATCCGCGCTTCGGGCCGATGATCGAAAATCTTGAATCGATATTTGCAGAACACAACGAAAGCGATAGAATACAGATTTTGTACGATACCAACGTTTTCTACACGCAGTTCTAGAACCTATGGAAGCAGCCTCGGAAAAGAGCGAGCCGAGAACCATAACCGTCGCCCATTCGCCAGATTCGGACGACGCTTTTATGTTTTACGGGCTTGCAACCAACAAGCTTGAGACGGAAGGCCTCAAGTTCGAGCACACGCTCAAGGACATCCAGAGCCTCAACGAGGACGCCCGAAACGGTGTCTATGACGTCACGGCGATCAGCTTTCACGCTTACGCGTACGTCGCTGACAAGTACGCTCTGCTTCCGCACGGGGCGAGCATAGGCGACCAGTACGGTCCGATCGTGGTTTCCAAGGAGCCGCGCGAGGCTTCGGAGATCCCGCAGATGAAGATCGGAATCCCGGGTGAGCTGACGAGCGCATTTCTCGCGCTGAAGATCTACAACCAGGACTTCCAGTACGAGGTCATCCCGTTCGACGAGATCATCGACGCGGTCCAGCAGGGCAAGGTCGATGCCGGGCTTCTGATCCACGAAGGCCAGCTTTATTACAAGCAGGAAGGGCTCGACAAGGTGCTCGACCTGGGCGAATGGTGGTTCGAGGAGACCGGACTTCCCTTGCCGATGGGCGGGAACGTGATCCGCAGAGACCTCGGAGACGAGCTGATGCGCGAGGTCTCGAAGCACCTGAGGCGTTCGATCGTTTACTCGATGGAGAACCGCGAGGACGCGCTCGCGTACGCTATGCAGTTCGCCCGGGACATGCCTCAGGAGCTCGCCGACCGCTTCGTCGCGATGTGGGTCAACGACCTCACGCTCGATTACACGGACCGTGCGAAGGAAGGCGTCCGGCTGCTGCTCGAGAAGGGCTACGAACGAGGCATCATCCCCCACCGGGTCGCGATCGACTTCGTGGAAGCGTAATTCACCGCAGAGGGCGCAGAGAGCGCAGAGCTTTTTCAGATTTTTCCTTTCTCCCTCTGCGTTCTCTGCGCCCTCTGCGGTATTAAACCTCTTACGATTAAACTCATCCGCGATCAAGAGCATCAATTGGCAAAACCCGATTTCAGATCAAGATCAATGAAAATGCTCAACAGAATGCTTTTCGCGGCGGTCCTTGTGATCACGCTTTCGATCGCAGCCGCCGCTCAGGAAGAACCGCTGGTCCCGAACAACATCCCGCAGGTCGAGGTCGACCGGATCGTGAAGAAATTCACCGCCAACGAAGAAGATTTCCGGGGCGCCTTGGGGAACTATGTCTTCAACCGCAGCGCGACGGTGCAGACGATCGGGCTCGGTGGGCTCATCACAGGCACCTTCCGAAGGGATTCCTTCATGGCGCTAAAAGAGAATGGCGAGAGGTTCGAGAATATTGTCTACGCTCCGATGTCCACGCTGACCGAGATCTCGGTCACGCCGGAAGACCTCGAAGACCTGGGAGGCGTTAATCCCTTCGCGCTCGAACCGCGCAACATCTCGATGTACACCTTCTCCTATGTCGGGAAGCAGAGGATCGACGAGCTGGACCTGCACGTGTTCGACGTCCGCCCGAAGGTGATCCCGAATCCGGACAAGTCGAAGCTGAGGCTTTTCACGGGAAGGATCTGGGTGGACGATCAGGACTATATGATCGTGAAGTCCAAGGGCAAGGGCATTCCGGAAGGGGATCAGCGGTTCCCGGTTGTGGAGACTTGGCGGACGAACGTCGACGGCAAGTACTGGTTCCCCGCGTATTCTTCGTCCGACGACGAACTGGTGTTCAAGAACGGGCAGGTCGTGAAGCTAAGGCTCCGTGTGACCTACGACAATTACAAACAGGGCCGCAGCGAGGTGATAATCCTCGACGACCCCGCGGACGTGCCGCCTGACGAACCGCCTGTCGAGGAGAAGAAGGAATTGAAGGAAGGAGAACTCCCGCCGCCTCCGCCGCCGCCTGGGATTGGAAATTAGACACGGATGAACACGGATGTAGTAGGATGGGCTGCGAGAGATCGCGGCCCGTTTTGTTTTTTTTCAGGAAGTTAACACACTATGAGACCCTTCGCTTTATTGATCCTTGTATGCCTTTCGAACCCGTTTGCCGCAACCGTGTCTCACGCACAAGAGGACGATATGGTCGTGATCTCTGTGTGCGATCTTGACGTCCCTAAGAGCATCAAGCAAGGAAATGCTACGTTCTCCGAGCTCTTCAGCTTTAATGTTGGGGAAGATGGCAAACCTACGGACGTGAAAGCTGTGATCAGGAATTTCGTTGTTGAGGATTCGGTTAAAGAGTGCCTTAGCGATTGGACACTTCCGCCTAGTGCTTCAAAATCAAGGTACGTGGTTAAATTCCGATGGGTTCACGGCTATGGCTGGAGATCTATCATCATTGTCTCGAAAGGTTTCAAACAAGCGATACGTATAAAGCCAGGCATCGGCTATTAACTTCGGCTGTTAACTACCGGCAAGATGTCTAACCACATAGGTCACGGAGGATTACACAAAGGTCACTGAGGCAAGTCACAGTTCCTTCGTGTTCTTTGCGAAGACCTTTGCGACTCTTGCGGTTATCTCTTCGACCGGATACTGATAAAAAGTACGAGGTTTTACCACAAAGGTCACGGAGGTTTAGACAAAGGTCACGAAGATAAATCGCGCTTCCTTCGAGTTCTTTGCGAATACCATTGTGTCCTTTGCGGTTACTGCTTCGATCGAACATAGACTCCTTTCCATAGAACTAACCACGAAGAAACACGAATTAACACGGAGAGATTGGTGTTCTTCATTCTGAACACCCTTTTTTTCTGTGTCCATCCTGTTCCTCTGTGGCTAACTGCCCTTAAACAGCTCACCCGCAATCGCCGTCCTGACCTCGTTCAGAAGCGGCATCAGATCGTCCTTCGCGTTCTTTCCTTCCGTCTCGATCGTCGGAAGTATCACCATCTCGACCGTGCCGGCATAAGCCACGCCGCGTCGTTTTCCCATCAGCTCGTCGGTGTTTCTGAACGCTACGGGAGCGATCGGAGCCTTTGCCTGCAGCGCGAGATGTATAGCGCCCTTCTTGAACGGCAAAAGCTCGCCCGGCATTGCGCGGGTCCCTTCCGCGAAAACCCCGAACGAGAATCCCTTCTCGATCAGCTCCCTGGCCCGGTCGATCGACTTCCTTGCGCGCTCCGGGTTCGAGCGGTCGATCGCGAACACGTTCGCGATCGCCATCCCGTATCCGAAGATCGGAACCTTCAGAAGCTCTTTCTTGGCGACAAGGCCGATCCTTTTCCCTGCGTAAACGTAGAGCGACGCCGTGTCGAGATACGATCGGTGGTTGGAAACGAACACGTAATCCCGGTCATCATTAAGGTTCTCGAGTCCGGTCACGCGGACCTTGGCGCCGCACGCTTTCAACCAGACCCTGGCTCCCCAGTCGCACCATTTGTAGAAACGGCTCCGGTCCTTTTTGAACCGGTACCAGACGATCAGCGCCGGCGCGACGAACAGCACCATCACGCCGACGACGAACCAGCACCACCAATACCTGAGTTTTCCGATAACCCTTGATTTGCTAGACTCTTCGAAAGGAATCGCAATCTTTCGGTTACTCTCCAGCTCAGAGGAAAATTTTTGAAGATGTTCAGACATTCGAGGAAGTCTTCGGGGGCGTCCGCGCCTTCCGGCCTTCGCCGCACGATCGTACTGGCCGCCGCTTGTCTTTTCGCGTTCGCCGCGACTACGGCCGCCCAGAACGTACCAACACCGAAATCGGTGCTCGGTTTTCAGCCAACAGATGATAGAACCATCGCCGACTGGAAACAAATCACCGATTATTTCGCGAAGCTCGACGCGGCGAGCGACCGCGTGAAGGTGCAGGAGATCGGCAAGACGACGCTCGGCAGATCGCAGATTGTCGCGTTCATATCTTCGGAGGAGAACATCCGCAACCTCGAGCAGCACCGGGGCTTCAGCGAATCGATCGCAAATGCGGTTCCCGGGCAGAAGATCGACCTGGGAAAAGGAAAAGCAGTGGTCGCCATCTCCTGCTCGATCCACTCGACCGAGATCGTTGCTTCGCAGATGTCGATGCTGATGGCGCACGAGCTTGCATCGGCGACCGACCCCGAATCCAAGCAAATCCTCGACAACGTCATTCTCCTTCTCATCCCGTCCGCGAATCCCGACGGCATCGACATAGTCGCCGATTGGTACCGAAAGACGCTCGGAACGAAATACGAAGGCTCATCGCCACCCGAGCTCTACCATCACTACGCAGGCCACGACAACAACCGCGACTGGTTCATGATGAACTTGGCGGAAACGCGCAACATCACGAAGCTTTTCTGGCAGGAGTGGTTCCCGCAGATCGTCTGGGATGTGCATCAGCAGGGCCAGACGGCGGCAAGGATGACCGTGCCGCCGTTCTTCGATCCTCCGAACCCCAGGATCGATCCAAGGATCCTTCGCGAGCTCGGCCTTCTCGGGTACAAGATGGCGGCCGATCTTCAGGCGACGGGCCAGGCGGGGATCGTGACGAACGCGACCTACGACACCTGGTGGCACGGCGGATTCCGTTCCGCGCCGTATTACCACAATTCGATCGGCATACTGACCGAAGCCGCGAGCGCGGAGCTGATGTCGCCGGTGACGATCACGAAACAGCAAATGGAAAGGCAGGGGCCGACAAGAGGCTTCAGAAGTCCGCTCGAAACGGCGACGAACGCGCCAGACGCGTGGACGGGAGGCGAGTGGTCTCCCAAGGACATCGCGTGGATCGAGCTTACGGCCGGGCGGGCGGTTCTGGAAATGGCGGCGAAGTTCAGGGAGAGGTACGTCGAGACGATGTACGAGCTCGCATCGAAAAACCTCAGACCTGATACGAACGAGCCCGAGGCATTCGTCATCTATGCCGGCCAGCCGCGCGAAGAGGCGGTCTCGAGACTCCTCGAGATCCTTATGTGGCAGGGGATGGAGGTTCGACTTTTGACCGAGGAGATCGAGGGAGCGACCGACCCTGCCAAGCGCGATGACATCCACGAGATCCCGGGCGGGAGCTTCATCGTGATGGTCAACCAGGCGCAGAAGCCCAATGTCCTGAGCCTTTTCGAAGAACAGGTCTACCCCGAAAGGCTCAACGAAAAGGGCGAGGCGGAGGTGCCGTACGACGTTGCCGGCTGGACGCTTCCTCTGCAGATGGGGGTCGAGTACACACCCGTCTACAACATAAAGGATTCGGACTATCTGCCGGGCAAGACAGAAGTGATCCACGACATCAACCGCGCGAGAAAAGCGCTCAACCTTTCGCCCGTTTCCGGGCCGTTCGCCGCTATGCCGAACCCGCTTCGGAACCCGGCGAGAGTCGGCCTTTACAAAGGCTGGAGCGGTTCGATGGACGAAGGCTGGACGAGGCTAGTGCTCGATAACCACTCGATCAAGTACAAATCGCTGATGGACGAAGACGTACGGAGCGGCGATCTCGGATCCGATGTCGTGATCCTTCCATCGATGGGCGAGCGATCGATCGTTCAGGGCAACAGCGAGCAGAGATATCCGAAGGAATACACGGGCGGGATCGGCGACGAGGGCGTCGAGAACCTCAAAAAGTTCGTCAATGACGGCGGGCGGCTTGTCTGTTTCGATTCGTCCTGCGACCTCGTTATCAAGGCGTTCGGGCTTCCATTGAAGAATACCGTCGAAGGCCTGAACCGGGGACAGTTCTACTGCCCTGGATCCATCCTCGCGCTCGATGTCGACACCTCAGATCCTCTCTCCAGGGGTTTGAAACAGCGGACCGCGGCGTACTTCACTCGAAGTTCGGCCTGGGAGATCGGCGAAGGCTCCGCTGTGAGTTCGGTCGCTAGATATGCCGAGGACGACCTGCTGCTTTCCGGCTGGATCCTTGGCGAACAGCACATCAAGGGCAAGACGGCCATCGCGTCGGCCAAGCACGGAAAAGGCGAGATCGTTCTTTTCGCATTCAGGCCACAGCACAGGGGCCAGTCGTTTGCGACCTTCCCTTTTATTTTCAACGCGCTGGAGAGATAGTTTCGGAATTGCGCGGCTCTGCCGCCCCTGTGTGCGGTAAGCCTGTGGCTTACCGAGAATCGCCGAAATAGTTATCACGCGGAGGCTTAGCCTCCGCGCCAAAAATGGGAGGAGCAGCCTGCCCGGAAAGGCACAGCCTTTCCGCACACACCGGCGGCATAGCCGCAAGAGCAGGATCTCGACAGGCTGAGACCTATCGTACCTCGCAGCAATGCCGTGAGAATTCTTGAAATTCCCCGTAACGGGGTTAAAATGTTGTTTGCCAGACCTTTCGCCGACCCCCCGTCCGACCCGACATCCTGCAATACAGAATTATGAAATTCCTTTCGTTCCTCGTTTCCGCATTCATTCTCCTCAGCCTTGTGGTTACCGCGCTTCCCTTTGCACCTTACGAAGCACCGGGCACGCCGCTGCAACTCGACCGGGAGCCGCTCGTACGCATCGGCCTTCTGACGAACACCAGCTCGGTCGTGATCTCGACCGTCGGAGAACCGCTCGTCGCATCGCTTTCCGGAGTCCCCGCGGCTGAACTCAATACGAATTCAGTCCGCGTGTCGTCATCACCCTACAGGCCGCCTTCGTACGATCTCTACACCTTCGAGATGGAGGCATATCAATCGAGGGCAGAAGCGGATGCGAAGGCGGATGAGATACGCAGCAAGACCGTCGAGCCGGTTTCGGTCTCTTACGGTTCCGACGAAGGGACGTTCCGGATCAGGATCGGCTCCGGAAAAGAAACACAGGAAGAAGCGGATGAATATCTCGCGGACCTGGTCGCGCAAGGGATCGAGGGCGTTTCGATCGTCACGAGCCGGTTGCAGGCACCGTCCGACGACGCGGTCGCTCTGACCGCCCAGATACGAAACACGCCGAAATCCGAAGTGCGCAGCCTGAGGTTCCCGGGCGAAGAAGAACGCCTCGCAAGCCGCGGCAGGATCATAAGGACGGCGTCCGCGCCTTCGTCCTGGCGAAAGAACGTCAACGTTCCGATCAACTCTTCCCTACGCGAGGTCGTCGTCGCCGGCTCGACACCCGAGTCCAGGTTCTCGAGCCTTCGGTCGGTCAGGATCGGTTCCGGAAACGGGCGAGGGATCGTCCGGCTCAACGGCAAATCATACCGTGGCGCTATGGAGGTTCTCGTAAACGCGAAGGGCGGCATCACGGTCGTGAACGTCGTCCCGATGGAGGAGTATCTTCTCGGAGTCGTGCCCGCAGAACTCTCGCTTCCGCAGCTCGAGGCCCAGAAGGCGCAGGCCGTCGCCGCCAGAACATACGCCGTCGCGAACAAGAACGGTTACGGCGAGAAGGGCTACGACATGCTTCCGACCGTCTGGTCGCAGGTCTACAAGGGAGTTTCGATCGAATCGAAAATGGGGACCCAGGCGGTGCTCGAAACCCGCGGGATGGTCGCCACCTATCAGGGTAAGCCGATAAACGCGCTGTACACATCGACTTGCGGAGGCAGGACGGAGGATTCCGGCAACATCTTCGAGTTCAACGAGCCGTATCTGAGAGGCGTCGACTGCTCGCTGGACGGCCGCGAGCACTTCGATCCGTTCATCGTCCGCACGAGCCGCGAGCCCGCGCTTATCCGCAACGAAGCGAATTACGCGCTTGTAAGGCTGGCGTCGAAGTACGCGGTGAACAACTTCCTAATGATCACACCGCAGTTCAACGACGATTATTTCGACGACCCTCCGACGGAGACAGAACTCAGAAGCTGGCTGAACAACCTGGGCGGAAAATTCGGACGCACGTACGCGGTGATCAATGCCGATTCCGCCAAGCCTCTGAACCTCGCCCGCATCCTTCACGCGCTGATATACGCGCCTGACGCCGCCGCTTCCGCGGACACGCTGATGTCGGAGTCGGACATCAACTATCATCTTTCTTTTCTAGATGCCGCGGAGGTCCCGAAGAACGAGCGGGCGATCCTTGCAGAGCTCCTCCGCGACGGCTGGTTCTCGATCTACGCCGACCTGACGATCAAGCCGAACAAGCATTATTCGCGGGGCAAGATCCTTCGGCTGATCGACAGCATTTACGCGAAGAAGGGCTGGTCGTTCGATTTCGAGTCGGGGACCGCGAACCCGACCGCCGACGGCAAGCTTGTCCTGAAGGTAGGGCGCTCCGACAAAGGGGTTACCCTTAATCCGAACGTCTATCTGTTCCGCAAATTCGGCGATTCCTTCTACCAGGTCAAGGAAACGGCGATTTTGGGCGGCGAGACCGTGCGCTACAAGATGAATGCGCTCGGCGAGGCCGTGTATCTCGAGGTCGAGCCGACCGACAAGACGACCGTCGCCGAATCGATGTCGCCATTCACCTTTTGGAAAGCGAACCTCTCGGCGAGCACCGTGAGAGCGAGGCTTTCGAGATACGTCCGCGGGCTTGGAACACTTATCGACGTCAAGATCAAGAACAAAGGCTTTTCAAGGCGGGCGACCGAGCTCGAGATCATTACCACGAACGGAGTGCATTATCTGAAGGGCGGGAAGATACGCTCGGCGTTGAGGCTTCGGGAACAGCTTTTCGTGATGGACAAGCGGTTCGACGGAAACGGACGGGTAGCAAGCATTTCGTTCACGGGCCGCGGCTGGGGCCACGGCGTCGGAATGTGCCAATACGGCGCATACGGGCTCGCGAAAATGGGAGTGCCGTACGACCGCATCATTACCCACTACTATTCCGGGGTTGAATTGACGAAGGCCTATTAGCGATGCTGTCCAGGAACCAGACGATCGGTGCGGTGATATTGCTGGCGGTGATCCTTGTGATCGCGGGTGTGCGGACCTTCTTGTAGATTTCGCGGCACGCGACCCGTTTAGGGCAGCCCTCGGGGCTGCCGAGGTACCGCGAACTTCAGTTTGCGCCGCGCGGAAGCGCGGAGTTTCGGCAGCATTTCGGGCCGCACGCGGCCCGCGACAAGCTGAAGCTTATCGTACATCCGTTTAGCGCAGCGCTCCGCGCTGCCTGTGCAGCCCGAAGGGCTGCTCTAAACGGTTCGAATGTTTCGACGCCGTGCGAAATGAAGATCATCCCCGCGATCGTCGGCCCTACAGCCTCCGGCAAGACCGCTCTCGGAGTCGAGCTCGCTCTTCATCTGGGAAACGGCGAGGTCATCTCCTGCGATTCCGTCCAGATCTATAAGGGCATCGAGATCGCGACTGCGAAGCCCTCTAAGGAAGAAATGCGCGGCGTCCCGCACCACCTGATCGACTATGTCTCACCGCATATCGACTACACCGCGGCGGACTGGGCTCGGAACGCCGGCGAAAAGATCCGCGAAATAGAGGCCCGCGGCGGACGCCCCATAATCGTCGGAGGAACCGGTTTCTATCTTCGCACACTTCGAAAGCCGCTTTTCGAAAGTCCAAAGACCGATAGCGAGATACGCGATCGCCTGCGGCGCCTGCACGAAGAGAAAGGAGCGGAACACCTACACGCGATGCTCGAAGGACTCGATCCGGAGGCTGCGCGCGGAATTCCCCTAAACGATTACGTCAGGTCTATGCGTGCGCTTGAGGTCAGTCTCCAGACAGGCGAGAAGATCTCGAACCTTCAATCGAACCGCGCTGAGACTCCCGAGTTCGCGGAAAGGATCAGGATCTTTGCGCTGGCTCCGCCGCGTGATCAGCTTTACGAACGGATCAATGCAAGGGCCGAGGCTCATTTTGAAGCAGGGCTTGTCGATGAGGTGAGAAGACTTCTTGATCAGGGTGTTCCGCCGGAAAGCAATGCCCTGGGTTCGCACGGTTACAGACGTGCCCGGGAGTATCTTTCAGGCACGCGGACGCTCGAGAGCGCGATCGAAAAGACGGCCCAGGACGTCCGGAATTACGCGAAACGGCAGTTTACCTGGTTCAGGAAGGAGGAAGGCGTCAGATGGATCGAGGGATTTGGCGATGAGCGCCGCGTTCAGGAGCGAATCTTCAAACTCTTGAAGACAGAATTAGCTTGAGTTCAACTTCCTTGTCCGGCGAACCGAATCCGTATATACTTCGCATTTACAGCAATTCCAAACACATAGCGGAAGAACAGAATGGACAGATCTACCCCGCAAAACATCCAGGACGCGTTCCTCAATACCGCCCGACGCGAAAAACAGGACGTGGTCTTCCAGCTTGCAGACGGAAAGACGATCTCCGGCCGGATCAAGAGTTTCGACAAGTTCTCGGTCCTCATCGACACGGACGGCCAGGATCTTCTGGTATTCAAACACGCGATCTCCACGATCTCCGTCGAAAAAAAAAAGCCGAATTTAGAGTAACGTACCTTGGACGGAAAACTGATAACACTTGAGGGCATCGACGGAAGCGGGAAATCGACGCAGATGCGAATGCTTGCCGGTGAACTGCGCCTGCGCGGCGTGGAAATCCTTCAAACGCGTGAGCCGGGTGGTACCCCCCTTGGTCGCAGGCTCAGGGAGGCCTTCCTCGAGACCGAAGAAGATGTGCATCCGATGGCGGAACTCCTGCTTTTTGCCGCCGACAGGGCTCAGCACGTCAATTACCTGATCAAACCCGCGATCGCCGAAGGAAAGATCGTGCTTTCCGACCGGTACGCCGACGCCACGTTCGCGTACCAGGGAGCCGGCCGCGGTTTTCCGGAAGAAACGGTAAGCGAGGTGATCAACCTTGCAACGGGCGGTTTGAAACCCGATCTGACCCTCTTTTTCGATCTTCCCGTCGAACGCGCGCTTCGCAGGACCAACGACGAGGACTCGGATCACAGGATCACGAACCGTATGGACCAGGAAGACTCCGAATTCTATGCCCGGGTGAGAAAGTCGTACCTGGGAATTGCGGAACGTGAACCCGAACGATTCCGGGTCGTCGAAGCGGACAGATCGATCTCGGAGATCCAGCACGACGTGGTCGCGATAGTCAGTGAGTTCCTTGGGCTTCCCACGCCCGAGCCGAGGGCGAAACCCGCGGTTCCCGCCGACGAAATTGCCTGATCAGAGATGTTCAACGACATTCTGGGAAACGACAGCGCGAAGGTCCTGCTCGAGAGGCTGGTCAGCCGCGACCGTCTGCCGCAATCGCTTCTTTTCAAGGGCCGTTCGGGTGTCGGGAAGAAGCTTTTCGCGATGGAGATCGCACGGGCGCTCGTTTGCACGGATCCCGTTGCCGGCCTTCCCTGCCGGAAATGCCCCGCCTGCGTGCGAGCCAGTTCGTTCGAACTTCCAAGGGCCGGAAAGCGGGAGGAGCACCAAAAGGTGATCTTCAGCGGCCACCCGGATGTCGGGATGGTCGTTCCGTATAGCAACACGATCCTGGTCGATGCGGTCCGCGACCTCGAACGCGAGGCGAACTTCAGGCCTTTTGAATCACGAGCCCGCCTGTTCATCATCGACGACGCCGAGAAACTAAGCTCGGTCAAGGACAATGCCGCGAACGCCCTTTTGAAAACCCTGGAAGAGCCTTCCGATTCGACCCATATAATTCTCATCACGGCGCGTCCGCTTCTTCTGCTTTCCACGATCCGTTCTCGGTGCCAGGCCGTGAGGTTCGGCCCGATCGCCAAGGACAAGATAGTCACCCACCTTACGAAGGACCTGGATTATCCGTCGGAAGATGCAGCTCTCGTTGCAGGGCTTTCGCAAGGCAGTCTGGGCCGGGCGCTTAACACCGATCTGGAGAAGTTCCGGGACCTAAGAAAGCAAATGCTCGACGTCGTTACTCGCTGCTGCAGA
This sequence comes from Aridibacter famidurans, assembly GCA_024103495.1. Lineage (GTDB taxonomy): Bacteria > Acidobacteriota > Blastocatellia > Pyrinomonadales > Pyrinomonadaceae > Aridibacter > Aridibacter famidurans. The sequence goes on along the minus strand of JAGFIQ010000052.1, from coordinate 1,340 downwards.
CGCGACAGCTACGCGGCTCTTATGCGGACATCGGAGGAGATCACGGACCCGAAGGCGAGAGATTCGTACGGGGAGAGCCTGGACATTCTCCAGACCCTGATCCACGACATCTGGACGATCGGGAAGCGCCGGAATGCTTCGATAGTTAATTTCGACCTGCGGGCGGAACTGGAAGATCTGGCCGGCAAGGCGGATCCAAAGAGGCTTACGAGCTGGCTTGAAGAGATCGAGACGCTGCGAGAGAACCTGAACTTCAACCTTAACCGAAAGCTCGCGACGGACGCCCTGTTTATGACGATGGCGGGAAGCGAGGTACGATAGGCTTCAGCCTGTCGGTTCGGACCCCGGGCTGTGAGCGAAGCGAATACCGAGGACCGAGGACTGAGGACTGAGGACTGAGGACTGAGGACTGAGAGAAGATACCGGTTTGAGCGGTCAGATTTTACTTTTCACGTCCCCAGACCATTTGCTTGCTCGACTCCTGAAAGCCCGCGTTGATTCAGTCTGTCGATGTTCCGCGCGTTCGCGCGGCGCAAACTGAAGTTCACGGTACCTCGGCAAACTGAAGTTCACGTTACCTCCGCACAAACTGAAGTTCACGTTACCTCCGCACAAACTGAAGTTCACGTTACCTCCGCACAAACTGAAGCTCGCGCCACCTCGCGGCTTTGCAGACCCGGCCGTCACCGATAAAATTACTTTTATGCCCGCAACGATCTACAAAACACCCGAGCGCATTCTAGCCGGGGCCGGGATCGCGATTCTCGGAGCAGGAAGTTTTGTTGTCGGCTGGTTCGATCCCGGCAAAGCATCTTTGTTTCCCGGCTGTCCGCTGCTGAACGTAACCGGATTCGCCTGCCCGGGCTGCGGTCTCACACGAGGCTTTCACGAACTGTTCCACGGAAACCTTCTTGCGGCGCTGGACTTCAACGCGCTCGTCCCCGTTTACGCACTGATCTTCACGTTCCTGACCGTGCTGTTCGCTTCGATCGCGATACGAGGCCGGGGCCTGAAGTACACTGTCCTGAACACGACGACGCTCGGGGCATTTCTCGGGATCTCCGCGGTCTTCGGAATCCTTCGAAACATCCCGGCCGAGCCATTTCAATGGCTTTTTCCTTAGAAACTAATCTTCCTGTTTTGTGAAAGAAGAGGGGTAGTCACGCGCGCTGTGGATCACTCTGGCGATTCGCACCTCGACTTGAGAAACGGGGTAGAAGATCAGGTAGTTTGGGAAGTGTTTCACGAACCAGAACCGCACCGGGAGATCGGTTTCAAATTCTGCTTCGCGGCCGATGTAGGGAAACGTTTGAATTTCGAGCAGCGATCTCTCCAGCGAT
>JAGFIQ010000044.1 GCA_024103495.1 Aridibacter famidurans | reverse complement strand
CCACGACGCTGACGAAGACCTGCGGCACAGATCCGAACTTTGTGATGTGCGACGCGGACCGTGAGAGGGAGAACCCCGAGATCGATAAGGACACGAACAGGATAGAGGAACTCCAGCCCGACGGCGATCAGGACGAGGACTACGAATTCGACGAGGCGGGGAACATGACGCTCGATCCCGACGGAAGGCAGTTCTTCTACGACGGCGAGAACAAGCAGATAGCGGTCAAGGACATCAGCGACAACATTATCGGCGAGTATGTCTACGACGGCGACGGAAGGCGTGTGATGAAGAAGGTCCCGCTCGGCGGCGGAATTGTCGAAACGACCGTTTTCGTTTATGACGCCGGCGGAAAGCTGGTTGCAGAGTATTCGACGACGGTCGCATCACAGTCGACTGCCCAGGTCAGTTACCTGACGCACGATCACCTGGGAAGCCCAAGGATCACGACCGACAAGAACGGGAAGGTATATTCGAGACGCGACTTCCTGCCATTCGGAGAAGACCTTGATATCAACGTCACCGCCGAAAGAACTTCGGCGATTGGCTATGGTCCCGATACCGTGAGGCAAGAGTTCACTGGCTATGAAAGGGATGAAGAAATTGGCCTTGATTACGCCATCGCGCGAATGTATTCTTCGTCACTTTCTAGGTTTACCACGCCAGATCCATCTCTGATTTCGTTTCGAGAAGGCAGTCCTCAAACATGGAATCGATTCTCTTATACTCAGAACAATCCCTTGCGCTTTGTAGATCCCCTCGGTCTCTATATATGTGAAGGATCCGATGCTAAATGTGAAGAGTTCGACAAGAGCCTTCAAAGAGCGAGGGAAAATTTGAAGAAATTGAAGAAACGATATGGCGAGGATTCAGATGAATACAAAGAAGCAGATAGAAGTCTGTCGGCGTACGGTGAAAGAGGTGTAGATAATAAGGTTCTAGTCCAAATTCTTGCCAACAGACCCGCCGATATGAGAAGTGAAGGCCGAGTCAAAGGAGATAAGGACAAGAACGGTAATGTCGTAGCTCAGTTCCTCGAAACTGCAGTTTCTGATCAGGCTCTCGTTGGTCATGAGGGTTCTCACATAGACGACAAAGCTGAAAATCGGTCGCGTTCAAACTATGAAAAGGAATTCGCAGCTCTTTCCGTTCACTTCAGTTTGCTTGAAGCTGAGCATCATGAGCCAAGTAGTTCCTTTACTCAGGTGAGCAAACCTTATGTTCTTGCACTTCCTTGGGGGGACTCGGGGAGTGTAACGTTTTTCGATTCAAATTGGGTAAGAAGTACAAGGGTGTATGGGGATAACTACCAGCTTGAAGGTGTCCAGCCCCGTGTACCTGCGGAAGTTAAGAAGAAGGCAATAGATGAAGTTCTGGCAGTGCCGAAGTCCAAAGGAGGGCTCTACGGTCTAACGCCGCCAAAATAGTAGCTAAATCATTAGAGGACAAGTATGGAAAGAATGGTATTGACTGTAGTTCTAATTGCTTTCTCAACGGCGGGCTTTTTCGCTCAGACAACGAAACCGTCTGATTCAAATGGATTGGATCCTAAGAGATTCAGGCTTGAGCCAGAGAAACCCGATGTTTTTATCAAGTATGAGAAAACGACATCTTATACGAACAGCAGGGGTGAACACTACGATGTTTACTGGCTGAGAATTCACAATAACCTAAAAGGGGACATTTCGTTCAGAACATACGATAAATCAATATCCCCTTCCGGAAAACCTGGCATTCATTACGAAATAGAAGATGCTTCTTGCCAAAGCTGTTTCAAACCACTGCCAAGGCTTAAGCGAGAGGTTCCTAGCGGATTTCCGCCGGTTGACATTAGCGAATACTCGCGGCTCAAGGCGGGAGACACCTACCTCTTTGGAGTTCCTGAGTTTCATTTACTTGAAGAAACAAGACTAAAGATCTTGTTCAATTACCCTTGGGAAGTTGGACGGGAGTACGAAGACATAGATCGCCCGTTCCATTTCGTGTACTTTTTTGCGAATGATTTGCCAAAAAAGGGCAGACAATTGGATTAGGTTTGATGTCTAGGGCTGCCAACGCCCGTCGGGACTGTAATGGCACGTCAGACCGGACACCTCGAAACAGTATAATCCAACCAAAACGAGGTGAAAGGAAGATGGGAAAGAAAGGCACTCCGAAGTACTCAAGCGAGTTCAAGTTCGACGCGGTAAGACTGGTGGTTGAAGAGGGACTTTCGCAGGCGGAAGTCGCGCGGCGTCTGGGGATCACTGCCAATTCGATAAGCGACTGGGTGAGAGCGTACAAGAAGGACAAAGGGCAGGCGTTTCCGGGCAAGGGCCGCCAGACGCCCGAGCAGGAGAAGATCCGTCAGCTCGAGAAAGAGAACCGCGAGCTGAGGATGGAGCGCGACATCCTAAAAAAGGCAACGGCCTTCTTCGCGAAAGAAGTGAAGTGAGATACCGCTTCATCGCAGAGGAGAAGGCTGAGTATCCGGTCGTTGTGCTGTGCCGGGTGATGAATGTGTCGAGAAGCGCTTTCTATGCATGGCTCAACAGAGAGCCGGACGTGGAAAGGCTGCGATTGATATTCATTGTGATCCAGATCTTTGAGCGAAGCCGGGAGACGTACGGCGCGAGAAGGGTCTCGAAGGCTCTGAAGGCCGACGGGATCGAGGCCGGAAGGACTATGGCGGGTAACCTGATGGAAGAAGCCAGGCTGGAGGTCCGGAAGAAGAAGCGATACAAGGTGACGACCGACAGCGGGCACGCTCTGCCGGTCGCTCCCAATCTTCTTGAGAGAAAGTTTGACATTGAGGAGACTGACCGTGTCTGGACCGGCGACATCACCTTTCTGCTTACGAGAGAGGGGTGGGCGTACCTGGCCGTCGTACTGGATCTCGCATCGAGAAGGGTGGTCGGCTGGGCGCTTTCGACGAGGATCGACAGGACGCTCGTGACCGATGCCTTGCGATCGGCCTTCAGAAAGAGGCTTCCTGAAGAGGGGCTCCTGTTTCATTCGGACCGCGGCGCCGTCGCGCCTCGTTCGAGTTCAAAGAACTGCTCAGAAGGTGCCGGATCACGCCTTCGATGTCCCGCAAGGGCAACTGCTGGGACAATGCCGTGACGGAGCGTTTCTTCAGGACCTTGAAAGAGGAACTGACCGACGGGAAGTCATACGAAACGGTCGAGGAACTGAGGCGGGACCTGTTCGACTACATCGAGGTGTTCTACAATCGTGAACGCCTCCACTCGACGCTCGGATATCTCAGCCCGGCCGACTATGAATCAAGGATGTTTGTAAGGTAACTGAGTGTCCGGTCTGACGTGCCATTACAACTTGCCGATGGAGAGATACCGGATCACGGCGGAGAAACTTCTTTGGGGGTAGAAACAGAGTATTGGGTCAGTCGAGTTGACTTTTCCGTTGTGAAGCGGCTCTTTAAGAGGTAGCTGTCAAACAGCAGATAGTTTTGACCCACTGGAGTGCAGATATTTTTGACCCACCCTGCCCGTGATTTGCCTGAAGAGGCGGATCCCTTGTTTAAGCGGTCCCGTCCTGTCACCGCACGGGCTCTTTCAAGAGATCATCCCTCCGGCGCTTCCTTCGCTTCTTCTTCGGCCGGTTTCATCCCGGCCTGTCTTTTCTCCATCATCCGGTAGCTGTCGCCGCTGATCTTTATCACCGTCGAGCGGTGGAGCAGGCGGATCATTGCTCATTTGCCAATGAGCGTTGACCAATGGAGAGTCGCGGAGCGATTGCGTGATTAGGGTCGGTATCCTCCGGCGTCGCTCACGGCGGCTGAGAGGGTTCGCGCTTCGCGCTCAATGCAGCGCAGAGCGCTGCTTTAAACGGGGCGGTGTCGGGAGGCCCGAGCGGTGTTCCGCGCTTTCGCGCGGCGCAAACTGAAGTTCGCGTTACATCGGCATGGCAACTCGCTGCTCTAAAGGGATGTACGTTAAGCTTCAGTTTGTCGCGTGCCGCCCGAGGCCCGAGCGGTGTTCCGCGCTTTCGCGCGGCGCAAACTGAAGTTCGCGTTACCTTTACCGAAGAGCTGAAGGTCGTCGGACAAAAAAAGGCGGGGACAAGCCCCGCCCAACCTATCGATTCACGATTCACGATTTACGATTCACGATTTCCGATTCACGATTCACGATCTACCAATACAGGTCGAACTCGTAGGTGTCCCGTCCGCCGGAGCGGTCGCGGATCTCGATGATCGCCGTGTAGTTGTTTCTCGCGTTCGGCTGCTGGATGACCCTCACGTCTCCCCTGCCCTCGCGCTTCTCGACATCGACCTCGACATTTCGCCTGGGTAATGCCTGCGAAAAGTTAAATCGAACCGAAGAGACAGGCTGGCCGCTGACAGTTCTCGTAATCGCAGACCGGCCGAACACGCTGATCGTGACCACGTCATCGACGTTGCCACGCCAGTTCATCTCACCCTCGCGAGCGGGAGGCCTTCCACCGCCTCCTCCTCTACCATCCCACTCCAGTTCGAACGTATAGAAGTCGGAACCGCTTTGCGGATCGCTGATCTCGACTACTGCCGTATATCCGTTTCCTGAACGCGGCTCGTCGATAAGCCTCACGCTTCCGCGTCCGTCAAGGACCCTCAGCCGGACATTCGCTTCTCGTCTGGGAAGGTCGTCGTAGAAATCGTACGACACGTTGTCCGGCTGGACGCCGGTCTGAACTTCTCGTGCGGAAGCGTTCCTGCCTCGGATGGTAACCCGGGCTGTACCGTCCACGCGGCCGGTCCAGGTCATTCCGGCTTCGTCACCGCCTCCGCCGCCTCCGCCGCCTCCGCCGAACGTATCCCACGACGCTTCAAACGAATACCTGTCGGATCCGCCTCGGGAATCCCGTATCTCGATCACGGCCGCGAAACCGTTCTGTCTCGACGGCTGCTGGATGACCCGCACGTCGCCTCGTCCTTCGATCGTCCGAACCGTGACGTTCACCGGACGCCTAGGCAGATTGTCCTGAAAATTCGCGACTACGGAAGTCGGGAACCGGCCGGATATGGCGCGCGCAGTCGCAACCCTTCCCCTGATCGTGATCTGCACCGTGTCATCGACATTGCCCTGCCAGTTCATCTGTCCGTTTCCGACCGGCGGCCGGCCTCCTCCGAAGTTGTCCCAGAAAACGTCGAACGAGTATTGGTCGGACCCGCCGCTTGAGTCTCGGATCTCGATCACCGCTGCGTAACCGTTCATCGCGTTCGGCTGCTGAATAACCGAAACACTTCCCCGGCCATTGGTCCGCTCAACCGTTACGTTCACATTGCGCCTGGGAAGGTCGTAATTGAAGTTGTACCGGATGTTGGAAACTGGCCGGCCGCTAATAGCGTTTGCGATCGCCTGGCGTCCTACGATCCGGACTCGAACGACGTCATCTACCCTTCCCGACCACGTCATTCCCGCATCCGATTGCCCGGGAGGAAAGTAGCCGCCGTCGCCGGGATCGTCCGAGAATGCGTAATCGACGCTGACAACGGTTCCGGAGCGGAGATTGAACTGGCCTTCGTAATTGAAGACCCTCCAGCCGGACCGATTGAACCGGTGCCGTCCGCTACCCGTTACGCGGTTCTGGTTCCTCACATTACTCGACATCACGATAGCGTTGTTGTCGAACTGGAAGTCATGATTCGAACCTCGGAGTTCGTTAATAATCCGCGTTCGGACCTGCTGCTGAACGACATTGATCTGATACCCGTCCGCGTACTGCGCGAGAACGGACGTGCCTGAAAGTACGGCGAACAGCGCCGCGAGCGCCAGGATCGAAACGGCGCGTTTTCTTGAATGCGTATACATCGCAACCCCCTTTTCTGCTGAATTCATTGAGTAAACCGGTTCAGGTTCGATTATAAGCCTGCTTCGCCGGGCTTGAAAACCCGGATGCAGGTCGGGGAGACCTGTGTCGGGCAGTGCAATAGAAAGGGCAGCGGGGTCAAACGCTGCCCGGAAATTGTTGACTTGCAATTCTTTACGCTTCGCGGAGGATCCGCCGGACGATCACTTTTGCGCGCGATCCTTTGTATAGCTGAGCAGCCAGCCCGCGTCCCAGGTCTTTCCGCCGTCTGTGGATCGCTCCGTCCGGGCCTCAAATCCGTCGCGGGTACGCTTTATCACCTTCCGGAAGAGGAACACGGTGCCCCGGACCGACAGTTGCGAGTTGAAGACGATCTCGTCGCCGACCAGGCGTCCTTCGTAAAAAGTGAGGATACCGTGCTGCGAATGACTCCAGGTATGCTGCAGATTGCCTGTGATATTGCTGAACCCGAAAAGCCCGATCACTTTAAGGGGCTTGCCGTCGCGGATCCCTGAATAGTCCTCTTGCCAGACACATCCCGCAAAAACGTCATCGATGACCGACTTTGCGGCCGTCGTTTCCCACCTTTCGGGGTTTCTCGAAATGCGGAACCTGCTTTCAACATTCCAGGTCCCCGCCAGGAACGACATCTGTTTCGCATCCTCAGTTTCGCATCCCTCGTCCTGAGCGAGTGCTGACGTCGCCGACATTCCCAGAAACAAAGCGGCCGCCAGCGCGGCGGCCGTCCTTCTAAGTTTGATCATCTTTGGCATCCTTCTACAGACACGGCTCGGTCGAGAAGTCCGTGTGACCGCGGCCTTCCCAGCATCGCCACGCTTCGGCCGTCGATTTGATCTGCCATACGCCCTTCGAGTCCATCTCGATCCGCAGCGTCGTTCGCTTTCCGCGGACCGAATCGTCCATATATCCGTCATCGGTAATGACAACCGTTACTTTCGATGTGTCCTCGGAACTGTCGGACTTGATCTCGATCGTTCTCGAGTGCATCTCCTCGAAGTCCTCGACAGCCTTCTCGATGAGCTGCATCAGCGACTTGCTTCCGTCCATCGGACCGCCGTCGGGGCCGGGAGACATTCTCGCGTACGCCGCGTCGGCGAATTCCCTCGCTCTCTCGTTGGCGTTCGGAGTGGTTCGGACGTCGATCGAGTGGTTAATCTCCTGGAAGTCGTTCAGCCCCCTCACCGTCAGCGTCTCGGTCCCTCTTCCCATTCCCGACCCCTTCTGGCTATAGGTCCGAAGTATGACCGCGAACGGCTCACCGTCCGCGAGACGCCATTCCAACTTCGAATCTTTCAGCGGGTACGCGAGCGATTGGGAGGCGATGCGAATGCCTTCGTCTCCCCTCTCCACATTGAACTCGAGCGTCGTAGCCGAATCGAAGATGTGAAGCCGGTAGCCTCCGTAGCCCTTGCAGAACGTCGAGGTGTGCGCGCCTTCTTCGGATTCCTGCATCTCGCAGTCCTTGTCGAGATCGGTGTACGCGCTCGAGATGCCCGACGGACCTCGTCCCGTCACGGCGATGCTGTAAATGTAAGCGCCCGGGTCGAACTTCGACGTCATTCGTGCGCCCGAAGGGTAGATCCCGGCCATGCCGTTCTCGTTAAGCAAACGGTATCCGAATCCATCCTCGCGACCGGCGAAAATAACGTACTCCCTCGATTCGATCTCGCTGATCGCGATCTCAGAGACCCTGCCAAGGATTCCCTCAGCGCCGGTCAGCTTCATTCCGGGGTGCACGCCCTTGGCGGTCTTGTAGTCCTTCCCGACAACCGCGATGTATTCGATCGTTGCCGATCTGTCGATCTGGGATTCGGGATCCTCTTCTCCCGCATACAGGTACATATGCGCTTCGTTCCCTTTCGAAACCTCGACCCACGCCACGCCCTCGCCGTCAGAAGTCCTCTTGAACGTGAACCCGGGCATTGCCTTCTCGGCTTCCGCCACACTCATCCCGATCTTCACCGGACCTGCCGAATCAAGGGTAATGCTGTATCCCGATCCGCCTTGCCCCAGCGCGCTCACCGTAAGCGCGAACACCGCCAGACCTGTCGTCGCAATCATTCGCTTCATAGATTTATCTCCCCCGGGGTCGCCGCCCCATCTGATCAAGTTTCGTGATTATATGTTATTTGGTCCAAGACCGTTCAGTCGGCCCCGGAACGTGATCCGGCACTGAAAGTTGCGACAGGGAATTACGCTCGGTCTTTCTTGCCAAATTTATCGTGGATTTATGTTCGAATCGTTAGAGTATCGTCCGTCCCGAGGTTAGCTCCTCTGCGACGCACGGAGATCCGAATTCACTCGCGGTATCTCCGCCTGAAAATCCTTCACTCGTTAAGCAGGCGTCTGAAGGTCTGAAACAGGAAGAAAGGATCCTTTGTCCGGCGTCGACCGGATTAGGGTCCTTTCATTTTTGAGCACGATCGGTCTGGCCCCCTGCCCGCTACCCTTTTGTTTTCTGTTCCTATTCCTGTCGTGATAAGATTTCGGACTATCGTCGAAGGTCCTTTCCGCTCATTTCTCTTCCGCGGGGACGGACCCGTCCCGAACCAATATGGATAAGTTTTTGATCAAAGGAGGCAATCCTCTTCGCGGGCGCGTTTCCATCAGCGGCGCGAAGAATTCCGCTCTGCCGTGCCTCGCCGCCACTCTTCTGTGCCCGAAGACCGTTACGCTTCACAACGTCCCCTACGTTCGCGATCTCATCACCCAACGAAGGCTGCTTGAAGACCTGGGCGCACAGACTCTGACGCCGGACGTCCACACCCACAAGATAACCGCCGCGCATATCGAGAATTTCGAGGCGCCGTACGAGCTCGTGAAAACAATGAGGGCGAGTGTGCTCGCGCTTGGGCCTTTGCTCGGGAGGTTTGGCAAGGCCAAGGTGAGCCTGCCGGGCGGATGCGCGATCGGGACGCGCCCGATAGATCTTCACCTCCGTGCTTTCGAGGAACTGGGTGCTGAGGTCTCTCTCGAATCAGGAGATGTCGTCGCGCGGGCCCCGAGAGGACGACTGGTCGGCGCCGAAATGGAATTCGAGAAGGTCACCGTAACCGGGACCGAGAACGTGATGATGGCCGCCGTGCTCGCCGAAGGTACGACTGTGATCCGCAACGCTGCGTGCGAACCCGAGATCCCGGATCTTGCCGATCTTTTGAACAAGATGGGCGCGAAGGTCGAAGGAGCGGGAACGCCGACGATCACGATCGAAGGTGTGGAGGGCCTGGGAGAAGCAGAGCATACCATCATCGCGGACCGGATAGAGACCGGCACGTTCGCAGTCGCGGCGGCGATCACGGACGGCGAGCTAGAGATCGCGAACTGCCGCCCGGATCACATAGGCGCGGTCATCGAAAAGCTTCGCGAATCGGGTGTTGAGATCGAAGAGTTGGACGAAACGACCTTGAAGGTCCGAAGATCCGACGGCGGGCTGAAGGCTTCGAACGTCACGACCGAGCCGTATCCCTTGTTCCCGACCGACATGCAGGCGCAGTACATGACGCTGATGACGCAGGCGGAAGGGACTTCGGAGATCATCGAGACGATCTTCGAGAACCGTTTTATGCACGCTTCCGAGCTGATCCGGATGGGAGCCGACATCGAGATCCACGGAAACCACGCCACCGTCAAAGGTCCCGTGAAGCTGAAGGGCGCTCCCGTTCTCGCTTCCGATCTGAGGGCGTCGGCGTCGCTCGTTCTGGCGGGACTCGCGGCGGAGGGCGAAACGATGATCGACCGCGTGTATCACATTGACCGCGGCTACGAGACCATCGTCAGAAAGATAGGCGCGCTCGGCGGCGACATTCAGAGGATCAAGGAGCAGATCACTTCCGTCGCGGACAGCGGCGAGGCGGTAGGCTCGGCGTAGAACCTAGACCGGACGTGTCACCGCTTTCCTGAAGCTCCCGGCACCTTGCTCCCGCTTACACCGCAGATTCGCGCTTGAACGGCACAGACTATGAATTGGTTCAGGCTGGAACCATCCGCTGCGGCAACGGCGGCGGCCTGTCTGTGGAGGGATTTCGGGAGGCGAACACGCAACTGTCCGCTGTAGTTTTGCTCAACTATCGGATTCGGAAGCCTTTTTCCCTGAGATCTGTAAGTCTCCTTGAAAAGGGCCAAGGCGGTTTTCGCCTCTTTTAGCGCCTCTTCTTCACTCTCACCGAATGCTGACAGCCCCGGGAACGAAGGGCACGTGGCCACGTATTCACCGTCCTCCTCGCTCCACCTGATATCGAAAGAGTATCTGTTCATCTCAAGTTCCCTCCGGATCGCCCATGAGTTCATCGATCGCGCTGACGAGCTGCCTTACCTGATAAGGCTTGGCCATTCCATTCCGGTTCTGGAAATTCATCAATTCGCCTGGGCGGCCTGCAAGTAGCGGGTTGAAGTAGATCCTGTGGGAGGTACCTGCCTGCCTTTCCAGTTCCCAGCCGAAAGACTCGGCAAGCCTGCATCGGTCGGAATACCGCAGAATATTTGGCGCCCTTCGAGCTTTCTCGAGCTGCTTATGTTTTTTATCGATGTTCGCCATTTCGTGAGGAAAAACGGAACCTGTTGACGGTACCACATATGGAACCACTACCGCAACCGCTTTTTGCCTCAGATAGGCAATGCTCGCCGGCAAATGTTCAACCGTCCGGGTAACGTGTATAATTTCCGCCTATAACCATCCGGAGAACTCAGATTTGCAACACGAACTCGTCCTCATACTCGATTTCGGCTCACAATACACTCAACTGATCGCCCGGCGAGTCCGGGAGCAGGGGATCTATTGCGAAATACATCCGTTCAGCCTTCCCGCAGATGAGATCAGGGCTCGGTCGCCGAAAGGCGTGATCCTTTCCGGCGGCCCTTCGAGCGTTACGGACGAAGGCGCTCCGCGCGTCAAACCGGACTTCTACGAGAGGATCGATGTCCCCATCCTCGGGATCTGCTACGGGATGCAGCTTTTCGCGATCGACCTGGGTGGTGCGACCGAACCCGCGGAGCGCCGCGAGTACGGGCGCGCCGAGCTAAAGCGCCTGAGCGGAAAAACCGATCTCTTCACAGACCTTCCGGAGAAGCTCGAGGTCTGGATGAGCCACGGCGACCACGTCATCGAACTGCCCGCGGGCTTCACGAAAACCGCGACGACCGGCGACGTCATCACGGCCATCGAAGACCCCGAAAGAAAACTGTACGGCGTCCAGTTCCATCCGGAGGTCGCGCACACTCCGAAGGGTGCAGAGATCCTGCACAACTTCCTGTTCGACATATGCGGCTGCCGCGGAGACTGGACTCCGCAGCAGTTTATCGACGAAGAGGTCGAGAAGATCCGGGAGACCGTAGGAGAAGAGGGCCGCGTCGTGTGCGGTCTTTCGGGCGGGGTAGATTCGACCGTCGCTGCGGTGCTGGTCCACGAGGCGATCGGCGACCGGCAGACCTGCATTTTCGTCAATAACGGGCTTCTTCGCGCGAACGAGTTCCAGGACACGCTCAGGCTTTATCGAGACCGCCTGAACCTGAACGTAGTCGGCGTCGATGCTTCGGATCAGTTTTACAAGGTCCTGAAAGGAAAGACCGATCCGGAAGAGAAGCGCAAGGCGATCGGCCGCAAGTTCATAAAGGTCTTCGACGACGAGGCGCACAAGATCGGCGGCGTGGATTGGCTTGTGCAGGGCACGCTCTACCCGGACGTGATCGAATCGGTATCGCTCCGCGGCGCAAGCGTAACGATCAAGACGCACCACAACGTCGGAGGGCTTCCGAAGAAAATGAAGCTGAAGCTGATCGAGCCTCTCCGAGAGCTCTTCAAGGATGAGGTAAGGAGGATCGGCGCCGAGCTCGGTATTCCCGAAGAGATCCTCGAGCGGCATCCGTTTCCCGGGCCGGGTCTGGCGGTCCGGATCCTCGGGGAAGTGACGCCGGAGAAGGTCGGTCTTCTGCAGAAGGTGGACAAGATCTTCATCGACGAGTTGCACAGCGAAGGCCTCTACAACGAGACCTGGCAGGCGTTCGCGGTGCTTCTGCCGATACATTCGGTCGGCGTGATGGGAGATTTCAGGACATACGAGCAGGCGGCAGCGCTTCGGGCGATAACTTCAACAGACGGAATGACCGCCGACTGGGCGAGGCTCCCGCACGAGTTCCTGGCCAAGGTCTCTTCGAGGATCACTTCCGAGATCCGGGGCATCAACCGCGTCGTTTACGACATTTCTTCGAAACCCCCGAGCACGATCGAATGGGAATAAGAAAGTACTGAGAGATGAAGACTGAGGACTGAGATTGGAACCGGCGTTACAGGAGCCGGGACGAAATAGTAGGCCGTCCGCGTAGCGGACAAGCGAGTTTAGCCGTGGGCATGCCGCAGGCGCGGCCCACGGTTCAGACACCAATAAAGCCTGGAGCCGCTTTAGCGGCGTCATGACCGAAAGTCGGACTTCGAAGAGAGGGTCTTCACTCAGTCCTCAGTCCTTTCCTCTCAGTCCTGAATACCTGTGAGCAACCAAGTCCCTCAGCCCCTTTCCGACGAGCCTTTTTCCCGGCCCGATTCGCGGTTCGACATCATACGGGCGCGGGCCGGGTTCGTGCTCGCTCCCGCCGCGTTCCTGGCGATCTATTTCTATCCGTTCCAGCTAAAACCCGAGGCGCACAGCCTCGCCGCGGTCATCGCCGCGGTGATCATACTCTGGATCTGCGAGTCGCTCCCGATGCCGGTCACCGCGCTGATCGGCGCGGCAATGTGCGTGATCTTCAACGTCGCGCCGGTAAAGCAGGTGTTCGCGCCGTTCGGTGATCCGCTGATGTTCCTCTTCATCGGCTCGTTCATCATCGCCCGGGCGATCTTCATCCACGACATCGACAAGCGATTCGCGTTCGGCGTCCTGTCCCTGAAATGGATCGGCGCGAGGCCGTCGCGCATACTCTTCGCTTTCGGAGCCGTGACCGCGTTCAGTTCCGCCTGGATCTCGAACACCGCCACTACCGCGATGATGTTCGCGATCGGCCTCTCGATCCTCGCGTTCCTTTTCAAACACGAGAAAGAAACGGGCGTAAAGATCAATCCCGGGTACGCTACGGCGATGATGCTGATCACGTCGTTCTCGGCGACGATCGGCGGGCTGATGACACCGATCGGTACGCCGCCGAATGTGATCGGGCTCGGGTTTATGCGGCGGATCCTGGACGTCGATATCTCGTTCTTCAAGTGGATGATGATCGGCGCTCCGATCGCGATAATCCTCTACCTTTTTCTCTATTTCTATTTCAACTTGGTCGCTCCGGCGGGAGTGAAAGAGATCCCCGGCTCGGAAGAGATGATCGCCCGGGAAAAGAGCGAGCTCGGCGGATGGACGCGGGGTCAGAAGTCTACCGTGATCGCTTTCCTGACAGCGGTTTCGCTTTGGATACTGGCGGGTGTGATCGGACTCGCGGTCGGAGAGGCGAGCCCCGTTTACAAGGCGATCCAGTCGAGCTTTCCGGAGGCGGTCGGCGCCGTTGTCGGCGCGGTCTTGCTGTTCATTCTGCCCGGAAACAATGCAGGAGAGAAGGCGATAACGTGGGGAGAGGCCGTGCAGATCGACTGGGGCGTGATCCTGCTTTACGGCGGAGGATTCGCGCTTGGCGTGCTCTCTTTTCAAACCGGACTTGCGGAGGAAGTGGGGAGGAGTCTCACACTCTTGCTTCCGCTTAGCGGCGGTTTTGGTTTGCTCGTCGCTTCGGTGATCGTTGCGGTGTTGATCTCCGAAACGACCTCGAACACGGCTTCGGCGAATATGGTCGTGCCTGTTGTGATCGCGATCGCACAGGCGCAGGGCCAGGACCCGTTCATTCCGGCGCTCGGCGCGACATTTGGAGCGAGCCTCGGGTTCATGCTGCCGGTCTCCACACCCTGCAACGCGATCGTCTACGGATCGGGCTATATCCCGCTGATGAAGATGGTGAAATACGGGATCCTTGTGGACATCATCGGCGCGGCGGTGATCATCGGCGTGCTGAGCTTGTTGGGAGTGTTTCTACGATAGGGATTCTCCGGGCCCGGACCGTACCCGTTTAGATACTGACTTGTAAGTCAAGCTACCTGCGCGAAGTTTGGGTCAAAAGGACGATCGTTCTTGATGACACCAAACGCGATATGTAGAAGCTTCCTCTTCGACGCACAGACGACCTGCATAGGAGTCAGACCATTGCGCTCGAGTCTCGCAGCGAATGAACTGACGACGGCGTTGTGTTTGATAGCGGCCATTGCAGGAAAGAGAAGCGCACGTCTTATCCTTGGGTTCCCGATCTTTGAGATTCTGGTCTTGTCGAGCGTCGTGCCTGACTGTTCCCTGGAAGGCGTGAGGCCTGCCTGGGCAGCAACCTGCTTTGCGCTCTCGAAGCGTTCGAAAAGGATCTCGCTGAGCAGCAGGCGAGCAGACTTTTCACCGATGCCGGGGATCGACTCGAGAAGATCTTTCTTGTGCCTCAGATCAGGATGATCATCGAAGTGCTTCTTGATGAGTTTCTCCACTTCCTTTATCTCCCGATCGATCGAAGAGATGATCCTAGCGATACTGCCTTTGACCTGTTCAGGCGCCGTGTCCATCCGGTTCGACTCCATAAGACGCATCTTCTGAAGGCTTTCGATACGTCGGGTTAAAGACTGCAGACACAACACTTCCTCGGAAGGAGGCTCCCAAAGAGAAGTCTTCATGTTCAGACAGAAGTCCGCGATCAGCCTGGCGTCCGTGTTGTCAGTCCTGTTGCGTCTCAGGTCCGATTCGCCATAACGCTTTACCCTTAACGGATTCACGACCGAGACCTCGTGACCTTCATCGTACAGAAAATTGCAGAGCTTCACTCCGTACGCTCCGGTCGCTTCCATACAGGCGTGAACCCGGCCGGCCTTTCGCGTTCTGAGCCATTTCTTCAGCTGTTTGAAACCGGCGACCGAGTTATCAAATTGTCCGGCATGCGACTCGTCGCCTGCCTTCAGGAACACATCGAATGTTGCCTTTGAAATATCGATACCGAGCACTGCCTTTTCCGCCATTGTCGCCTCCTGTAGAAATGCTTCGTTAGGACAACCTTGTATGCAGACTCGCAATGGTCATAAGATACTGAACGTCCATTTCGAAGCGGGTGATACGGAGAGGAGGTCGTAATCTAAACGCCTTGC
>JAGFIQ010000041.1 GCA_024103495.1 Aridibacter famidurans | reverse complement strand
GAGACACTCGGCGGGACGGTGGCGGCACCCGTGGCGTCGTTGGCCAATGATCATTGAGCAATGAAAGGGGTGAGCCGTGGTCGGCTTACTGCTTACCCCGGTCGGCTCGCTCTTTACGGTAGCCCGCGCTGACGCTTGGGCTGCGGACACGGCTCACTCTTTGCGGTAGTCCGCGCTGACGCTTGGGCCTCGGACACGGCTCACTCTTTACGGTAGCCCGCGCTGACGCTTGGGCTTCGGACACGGCATACGATTCCTGTCCCCCGCACAAGTGCGGGGGCTAAACGGCACACCGCTCACCGCTCACTCTCTACGGTAGCCCGCGCTGACGCTTGGGCTTCGGACACGGCTCGCCGCTCACTGCTTGCGGCTCACCGCTCACCGCTCACTGTGTTACACTCTCCCCACACGCAGAATCAGGAACCTCAGATCAGGAGAAAGTAGAGATGCCCGACATTGAAATTCCCTGCATCCAGTGCAAAGAGATCTTTCAGTTCACGGAGAAAGAACAGGAGATCTTTTACGAGCGCAATCTTATGCCGCCGCAGAGGTGCCCTCAGTGCCGCGGAAAGAAAGCCGGCCAGGCGCAGGCGGAATCGGGTTCGAAATTCGAGATCGTCTGTGACCACTGCGGAAAGCACGACAAAGTTCCGTTCCAGCCGAAAGTGGGAAGGCCCGTTCTGTGCAAGGATTGCTATAATGCAAGCCGTTCGAGGGCTCGCGTGGCTTAGATTGGAAGAAATACTGGAACACAGCTGCCTCCGGCCGCACATCGTGTCCGGGGGCGGCCGTCTTTCTGGAGGTAATTCGTCTTTATGTTCAAGACGGTCAGATACGAATTTAACGAAAACGTCGCGACGATCGCGCTGAACAGGCCCGACGCGCTGAACGCGCTTTCGAGGCAGATCACGGCGGATCTGACATCAGCGATCGGGAAGGCGATCGAGGACGGCGCGAGGGCGGTGATCGTCACGGGAGAAGGAAGGGCATTCTGCGCGGGCGGCGACCTGCGCGAGATGAAACTGATGTGGGAATCGGAGGGCCGGATCGAGGCGTTTCTCGAAGACCCGCTCGCAGCGCTGCACGGGTTGATCACGCTCATCCGCGAAACGCCGGTCCCGTTCATCGCCGCCGTCAACGGCGTTTGCGCAGGAGCCGGATCGAACATCGCGCTCGCCTGCGATCTGGTGATCGCGGCAGAGAGCGCGAGCTTCAACCAGGCGTTCATAAAGATCGGGCTCTCGCCCGACTGCGGAGGCAGTTTCTTTCTACCGCGCGCCGTCGGCGAAAAACGCGCGGCCGAACTGCTTATGACGGGAGACACGATCTCTGCTTCTGACGCGTTAGAGATGGGGATGATCAACCGCGCGGTTCCGGACGATATGCTTATGCAGGAAGCGTCCGTGCTGGCGGCGAAGCTGGCGGCCGCGCCGACGGCGGTGATCGGGAGGATCAAGAAGATGCTGAATGCGAGCTCTTCGAACGATCTGGATGCGCAGCTCCGACTCGAACACGAAATGCAGCTGGAATCCGGGCGCGGCGGCGACTTCCGGGAAGGCGTAGCGGCATTTCTCGAGAAGCGTCCCCCGCAATTCAGAGGGGACTGACCGGATCCAAAACCTTTTTGCAGGGCAAGCCGTTAGGTATAAGTTCCTGGCGGCTTGAACTTTTTCTTGATCGGCGGTGTTCGTATGAACCTTTCATACCTACAACTGATAAGGCAGAACCGGAACTTCCGGAACCTGCTCTGGGGACAGGTGATCTCCGAACTCGGCAACTGGTTCAACTTCGTTGCCGGGCTCGGCGTCGTGCGCCTCGTATCGGGAGCTTCCCCGGAGGCCGCCGGCCTTCTTCTGCTTTTCAGAACATTGCCGTTCGCAGTGCTGATGCCGATCGCAGGAGCGGTCGCCGACAGGTTCTCGCGCAGGACGGTCCTGCTTGTTTCCGACCTCGTCCGGGCGGGGTTCGCTCTTCTCTTCCTTTTGGTGACGAAGCCCGAAGACCTCTGGATCGCGTATGCCGCGTCGATCCTCCTGTCGGCGGCGACCGCATTCTTCGACGGCGCGAAGAACGCCGCGACGCCGAACATCACGGGCAAAGAAGGCCTTTTGTCCGGAACGGCGCTGATGTTCTCTACTCGATTTCTGCTGATGGCGGTCGGCGCGGCGCTGGGCGGGATCGCCTCGGTGGTCTTCGGTTACGAGATCGCGTTCATCATCAACGCCGTTTCTTTCCTGGCTTCGGCGGCCTCGATCTGGCTTATCCCGGAAGAGTCCATGCGCCAGCGCTCGGTCGAAGAGCGGATGGCGGAGCGGAGAAGCCGCCCGGGATTCTTTGCGGAGATCGCGGAAGGGCTTCGGTACACCGTGAAGAATCCGTTCGCGCTGACCATTCTCCTGATGAACATCATCTGGGCGACCGGCGGCGGAGCGACGAACATAGTCTTCGAGGGACTCGGCACTATGGTGTTCACGAAGGAATCGACGAACCCGGATTTCGTCTATTCGTTCCTTCTGACCGCCAACGGCATAGGGCTCGGGTTCGGGATGCTGATCGCGCACAAGGTGGGCTCGTTCGTTGAGAAGAAGAAGATCACACGCTCGTTTATGACCTGGACGCTGATCCTTCACGGGATCGTCTTCGCCGCCGCAGGCTTTATGCCTCACCTGTGGCTTGTCGCGCTGATGGTTATGATCTCGAGGGCTATGATCGGCGCCGAGTACGCGGTGCAGGAAACGCTCTTCCAGAGGTCGCTTCCTGACCACATACGCGGAAGGATCTCGACTCTCGACCGGGGTGCCGAGATAACGATGTTCAGCGCGTCGAGCTACGCCGCGGGCATCTCCTTGACCGTGATCTCCGCGGAATCGCTGACGTTGATAGCGGGCCTCTTGGCGGCGGCTTCGGGAGTGGTATGGATGGTCAGGAGCCGCGGCGCCGGCCACGATCTTTCGGAGCCGGAGAGGAACGCGAATCCGGCGGTCGAAGCAAAGGCCTGAAGGGATCAGGCGGTGATGATCACCGCCTTGATCCCGATCAGTTCGGAGAAGTCCTTTGTGAAGACCGTGTCGACCTTCCGGACCGTCGAGATCGCGTCAACGATCTCCTGCGTGTGGACAAAGCCGTCCTCGACATGCTCGATCGCCCATTTCTTTATGTGCTTTGCGGTCACGAGCGCGTCCTGCAGAAGCTCCAGATACTGCGAGCGGGTTTCGACGTGAGAACCGAGCCTTCCAAGCAGGCTCTTCTCAAGGTCCGCCCAGAACGCTTCGTCGCCACGGACCCAGACCTCTTTCCAGGCATCGTTCCCGAGCTCTTCCTTCAGTGTTCCGAACCTTGGACCGGGAAGCCTTAGGAAGAAAAGGTCCGTGTAGCTCTCCGCTATAAACTCGACGGGGTCGGTGCATTTGCACTCGTTGTCCTCGCCGTTCTGCGGAGCCGGTTCGTCGAGCGCGACAAGCCGTTCGAAGACCTTTGAGAGCGGCTGGCGGAGCCTTGCCGTCTCGTCGTCGAACGAAAGCACGTAATCGCCGACTTTCCCGCCGACGGTCAGCGCGATCGCTTTCGAGGCGTCGCTCGTGAGCCGCTCGATGTTCGCTCGCACGTTGTCGAACCACCACGCGTCGGTCTCGCCGAACCAGTTTCTGAGTGCGGGATTCCGGAGCCTGTACTGCGGAACGTAAGCGTCCTCCAGGATCACCGCGATCTCATCATCCGAAAGCCTTTCTCCGCTGTTCCCGATCGCCGAGACACACGCGGCGTGCGAGGACCGGAGCGGAGAGTTTGCCAAAACCCTGATCCCCGAACGCTTCAGGAATCTTCCCAGGTCCGGCCGGTCCTCGAACGGGAACGCGACCGATCCGAACCGAAGCCTGTTCAGGACGCTGAGTTCGAAGGCAAGCCATCCGCCTGTGTCGTGAGTCCGCATAGATCTTTATTCTTCGCCCGGCCCTTCGTCCAAGGCCGTTTCCGCTGTATCAGCCACGACCGAAGGGATCCTTTCGGGAATGTCGAGCAGCGCCAGCGCGACCGCCGGATCGAACTCGATGCCGGCCGATTCGGCGACATAGGCGTCCGCCTCTCTTGGCGAGAACGCGGCGCGGAAGGGCCGCCCGGAGGTCAGCGCACAATAGGTGTCGGCGATCCGAAGGATCCTCGCTGCGAGCGGTATCTGCTTGCTGATAAGTTTGTCCGGATAGCCGGAACCGTTCCACCATTCGTGATGCCAGCGTACAAGCAACTGGACCGCGCGCGGAAGATCGCGTTTGGACGCCTGCTGTTCGCCGATCACGGGATGCCGGAACAAGTCGAGCCTCTCGGCTTCGGTCAGTTCAGAGGCGGACGAAATGTACGCGCGGTTCATCGTGAGCTCGCCGAAATCGTGGAAGTAAGCGGCGCGCTTCAGCATCAAGCGGTCGCGGACCGCGAAATTGAATTGGATCGCGAGGCGGTCGGCTAAGTCCGCTATCCTTTCGGAGTGCGGTTCGGCGTAGCCTTCGAACTTGTCCGTCGAGGCCCCGTCGTTTATCAGGTCTTCTTCGACCGGAAGCTCTTTCTTGATAGCGTGTTCAGCGAAGATCATAAACCGTCGGACAGTGCAGCGGAGGCCTATTTATCCTCTCCAAGCTCTTCCATAAGTTCCTTCGCGCGAAGGTTTCCGGGGTCCTTCTCAAGGAGCCGGTTGAGCTCGTTCCGCGCCCTGACCGAAAGTCCGATTTCAACATAAAGTTCCACCAACATCAAACGGTACGTCGGTTCGGAAGGAGCGAGATTGACTGCCGCTTTCAGTTCGGCCTCGGCCTTGTGGCGATTTCGCTTCTCTTTGGAAAGTGCGAGGCCGTAAAACGCCCTGTACTCTGCATTGTCATCCTCGAGCTGGACCGCGCGGCCCAGATGCGGCGCCGCATCCTCGTGGTAGCCGTCGTCCAGGAGCCTCTTCCCGCGCTCGAAACTGTCCATCGCCATTCTCGAGCGGTCCTGTCTCGCCACCTCGTCCCTGGTCAGGGATCCGAGATCGCCCTCGTGCTGTTTCTTGAGCGCCTCGATCACCTTTTCCAGCTTCATGTCGTAAAGCTCGCGGCTGTCTTCGTGGCGGAGAGTTTCGTATGCCTGAGCGATCTCCGAAAACGCTTTTTGTATGCGGCGGTGAAGTTCCGGCTCAACCTTCTTGTAAAACACGTCGGGGTGGAACCGCCTCGCGTATGAAAAATACGCACGCTTGATCGTCGCGGCCTTTGCATCGGGCCTGATCCCGAAGAGTTCGTAGTAGGTCGGTGCCTCGTCGACCAGCGCGAGGTAGTCGTCGACGGAGATCTCGACCTCCTTGTAGTCGGACTCGAACTCCCGCCGTTCTTTCTCCCTCTTCTCTTCGGCAAGGCGTTCTTTCTCCTCTTGCTCGCGTCGCTTGCGCTCTTCTTCCTCCGCGGCTTTTTGCGCCTCTTCCTGCTTTATCCGCTCCTCACCCTCGACGGATTTTGCCGATTGCTTCAGATACAGCTTCGTATTGCGGAACCTGTCCACCGTCTCTTTGGTGAATGCCTTGTTCCAGTGGTCGCGGAAGATAAAGCCTCCCAGCCAGAGCCTGTAGAGGATCGGCATCACTTCGTTTCCGTCGAGCCCGCTGACGGTCTTGATATCGTCGATCTTCAAAGGGTTCTCGTCGATCCTCGACAACACGAACGCTTCCTGAGGCGAGAAAGGGATCGAGGACGATCGGGCGTTCGCGTTCAGCGCGAACGATTCCTCGAGGCTCTTGAATCGTGCGAGTATCTCGTAATCGGTCATCTCGCGGGAAGATTCGAAGAGCGCCGAACGCAGGTCGACGTCGTACCGCAGGCCGTCCTTCAGCCTTGCCAGCGGTGAGAAGACCCAGTTGCCGGTCTTCCAGCCTATGACCGTGCTGACGATCGCACGTATCTGGAACCGAAAGAACTCCGCGATCTCTTCTTCGGAAAGGACTCCCTTGCTCACAAGCGCGTGCGAGAGTTTGAAGTCGTTCGTAAAGTCCTCAATGCCAGCCAGGTGTTTTTCCTCGACCCGTCCCTGTGCGAGCAGGATCGTGAAGAGGCGGTGCTCGCGCGCGTTCGATACCGCGAACGCGATATTGCCCTTCTCGGCGTAAATGATCACTTTCTGGTCACGGTTCGTGAGCCGAAGCGATCCGTCAAGCCGGATCTGGTTGATCTCGACAAGTATCTCCGGGATCGGGTGGCGCTGGACGATGCCCTGCACCTCGAGTTTCTTTTGGCCGGTCATTCGTGTTCTTGGGACGTGAGGTCCGAGCCGGGAAGTGCGGGATGGCTCGCTCGGACTATGATAACAGATACCTCCGCGCCGTGTTAAGAGCCATTTCCGGGGCCGCCGCCAACCGGGTTGACCGCCGATTGAAAAACTGAGAAAGTTCGGGAACGAAAGGGGATAGCCCCCGAACCACGGAAACATGGAACCGAGCCCTGAGATAGAGATCCGCGAGTGCGCTTCCGTCGAGGAGCTCTCGGGCTGTGTGGATCTTCAGCGAAAGGTGTTCTCGCTGCCGGAAGTCGAGATCTCGCCGGTCAGGCATTTCGTGGTGACGATGCACGCCGGCGGATTCACGCTCGGGGCGTTCGACCGGGATCGTCTGGTCGGTTTCGTGCTCTCCGTGCCGGCTTTTCTGGACGGGGAACGCGCGTACTATTCGCATATGGCGGCGGTCGCCGCGGGGTATCAGGGCCTCGGGATCGGGGCGCGCCTCAAGTGGGCACAGCGCGAAAGATCGCTTGCGGACGGGGTCGGTTACGTTAAATGGACCTTTCAGCCGGTCCAGGCGAGAAACGCTTACTTCAACCTTGAAAAGCTGGGAGCGGTGGTGAAGCGATACGTACCCGATTTCTACGGCACCGACTATGGAACGTCGCCCGACCTGCCGGCGCGGCTAGGCCTCGAGAGCGACAGGCTGGTGGCGGAATGGCATCTGCGGGGCGAAAAGGCCTCCGCGCTCGCAGCCGGCGAGCGATACTCTGAAGAGAGGGTTCCCGCACGGAAGGTTTTCACGACGAACGACTGGGCGAAGATGGTCTCGGAAACCCCGAAAGAGGCGCGCGTCTTCCAGAACCGTCTGCGCGACGAGTTCGTCGAGGCTCTCTCCAGCGGGCTTGTTTGCGAGGGTTTCGAACGGCATCCCGAGACTCCCTCTTTCCTTTTCTACGAAGTCGAATGACCCGATTCCAGATCGACAGCGACATACGAAAGGCCTCCACGCTGCCTGCGGAATTCTATCTGCGGCCGGAGTGGTACGAGCGAACGCTTGAAGCTGTCTTCGCCAGAAGCTGGCAGTTCGTCTGCCGCGAGGGCGAGATCGACAACCTGTTTCCGCAGACGCTCTGCGAAGGCTCGCTCGACGAGCCCGTTCTCGCGGTCCGCGAAGGCGACTCCGTTACCTGCGTTTCCAACGTGTGCACTCATCGCGGGATGATCCTCGTCGAGGAGCCCTGCCGGGGCGACCTCATCCGCTGCAGATACCACGGCCGAAGGTTCTCTCTCGACGGGCGATTCCTGTCGATGCCGGAGTTCGAGGAAGCGGAGGACTTTCCGTCCGAATCGGACGATCTGGCGCAGATCCCTTCGGATTCCTGGAAAGGATTCGTATTCGCGGGGCTAGATCCGCAGGCTCCGCTCGAAGAGCATCTCGATCCGCTCGGGGCCGCAGCGGCAGGATTCGATTTTGAAGGGCTTCGCCTCGCGGGAACGCGCGACTACGAGGTCCAAGCCCACTGGGCTCTTTACTGCGAGAACTATCTCGAGGGGTTCCACATTCCGTACGTTCATCCCGAACTGAACAAGATCGTCGAATACTCGACCTACACTACAGAGCTGTTCAGCCGCTCGAGCCTGCAGACGGCGAGAGGCGGCTCGGGACCGAACGGGAAGCCGCCCTTCGAGGACGGCGCCGAGGGGTTCTATTACTTCATCTTCCCCAATACGATGTTCAATCTTTATCCCTGGGGAGTGTCCGTCAACATCGTCCTGCCGAAGGGGCCGTCGCGGACACAAGTGCGTTATCTGACATACGTTTGCGACGATTCCAGGGTCGGGTCGGGGGCCGGAGGCGATCTCGACACCGTGGAGCTGCAGGACCAGGCGGTCGTCGAAGCGGTCCAGAAGGGTATCCGTTCCGGGTTCTACGAAAAGGGAAGATACTCGCCTTCGAAAGAGACTGGGACGCATCATTTTCACCGTTTGATCGCGTCCGCGCTTGGGGAATTCGAATAACCGATCCTATGAAGACCGACGAAGCGAAGAAAGAAGCTGAAGAGCTCCGGAAGGAGATAGAGCACCACAACTATCTTTACTACCAGAAAGACGAACCGGAGATCTCTGACTATGAGTTCGACCAGCTGCTCGAACGCCTGAAAGCCATCGAGGAGGAGCATCCGGAGCTGGTCACGCCGGATTCGCCGACCCAGCGCGTGGGCGGGAAGGCGGAGGGCTGGGAGACCTTCGAGCACACAGTGCCGATGATGTCGCTCGATAACTCGTACAACATCGACGAGCTCCGCAAATTCCACGAGCGTTGCGAGAAACTCGCCGA
This sequence comes from Aridibacter famidurans, assembly GCA_024103495.1. Lineage (GTDB taxonomy): Bacteria > Acidobacteriota > Blastocatellia > Pyrinomonadales > Pyrinomonadaceae > Aridibacter > Aridibacter famidurans. The sequence continues at coordinate 21,025 of JAGFIQ010000041.1, read as the reverse complement.
CGGAAGGGAATTCGAGTATGTTGCGGAGCTAAAGATCGACGGCCTTTCGCTTTCGCTTCACTACAACGACAACATCCTCGTGGCCGGTGCAACCCGCGGCGACGGTTCGACCGGCGACGACATCACTCCGAACGCGAAGACGATCCGCACGGTGCCTTTGAAGTTGAAGACCCATTTCGACGGCCGGCTCGAGGTCCGGGGCGAGGCGTTCCTTCCGCGGTCCGTATTCGCCGACATCAACCGCGAGCTGCTCGACGAGGGCAAGAGCCCGTTCGCGAACCCCCGGAACGCGGCGTCGGGAACGATCCGTATGCTCGATTCGTCGGTCGTCGCCTCAAGGCGGCTGGACCTTTTTCCGTACGACGTTCTTTCGGGCGCTTCGAAACCTTTCGACACGCACTGGGAGAACTTCGAGTTTCTGAAAAAGGCCGGATTTCACGTCAACCCGCATCGCGAGCTGTGCGAGGGGATCGAGGCGGTTATCGAGTTCTGCGACAAGATGGAATCGAAACGCGAGACGCTGGATTACGACATCGACGGCGTGGTAGTGAAGGTCAATCAGACGCGTCTCCAGGACGAGTTCGGCTCGACCTCCAAAGCGCCCCGCTGGGCGATCGCGTACAAGTATCCCGCGATGCAGGCGACGACGAAGCTCGAGGGCATCGCGATCCAGGTCGGAAGGACGGGAGCGCTGACTCCGGTAGCGCATCTGGAACCGGTTCAGCTCGCGGGAACGACCGTTTCGAGGGCCTCGCTGCACAACGAAGACGAGATCGGGCGGCTGGGAGTAAAGATCGGTGACACCGTTCTTGTGGAAAAGTCGGGCGAGATCATCCCGCAAGTCTTGAAGGTGATCGAATCGAAGCGGACCGGCGACGAGAAAGAGTTCGAGTTCCCGGACAAATGCCCGGTCTGCGGATGGGACGCTGTCAGGCCTGAAGGAGAAGCGGTCAGGAGATGCACGAATCCGGATTGTCCTGCGAAGGTGAAAGGCAGGCTCGCTTATTTCTCAGCCCGAAAGGCGATGGATATCGAGGGGCTCGGCGACGTCCTGATCGAACAGCTTGTCGATTCGGGACTCGTGAAGGACATCGCGGACCTTTACAAGCTGGATGTCGAGACCGTCGCTGGACTCGAGCGTATGGCGGAAAAGAGCGCGACAAAACTGATCGGGCAGATCGAGGCGAGCAAAGAGCGCGGCCTGCAGAGGCTGCTTTTCGGCTTCGACATACGCCACGTCGGCGAAAGGTACTCGAAGATACTCGCCAACTACTTCAAGTCGATGGAAAAAGTGATCGACGCTTCGGTCGAAGAACTGGACTCGATCCCCGAGATCGGGGAAAAGGTCGCCGAAAGCATTTTCGAATTCTTCCGCGAGGAGAGAAATCTCGACCTCGTCCGCCGTTTGAAGGAGGCGGGCGTGGTGATGGAGGTCGAGGAATCGGAACACGGCTCCAGCGAGGAGTTCTCCGGAAAAACTTTCGTCCTGACGGGCAAGCTGGAGGGATTCACGCGCAACGAAGCGGCGGCGGACATCGAGGCGCGCGGAGGCCGCGTTGCTTCATCGGTCAGCAAGAACACGGATTATGTCGTCGCGGGCGAAGCTGCCGGATCGAAGTTGAAGAAGGCGAACGACCTCGGCGTGACGGTCCTTAGCGAAGAGGACTTTGTGAAGATGCTCGGCGGCTAGGCCCTTCCGAAGCGGCGTTTGAAGATTCTTATGAACTGGTTAAGTTCGCTGACGCCGAGGAGCTTCGCCGCGGTAAAAAAGACCACGACCCCCGCTGCGACGGGCACCAGAGCCTCGAAGAGCTTCACAGAAAGCGTCTTTACCTCGTACAAACCCGACACATACCTGTAGGTGAACCACGCCGCGACTGACATCAGCGCTGAAGCGGCGGCGATCCTCACAAAAGAGGCGATGATCTTTCGCGCCTCGATCCGCTTGATCTTTTTCCTCATCAGCACCACAAGAGCGAGAAAATTGATCGTCGCGACGATCGAAGTGGCGAGCGCGACGCCTACGTGCCCGTAGCCGCTTGGCCTCTCGGCCGAAACACCGATCCCGGAGAACGTGACGAGAAGGGAATAGCTCGCGAAGACGTGGACGGCGATCGACGCAACGCTGACGTACATTGGCGTCTTCGCGTCCTCGAGAGCGTAAAAGGAAGGCGAGAGGACCTTGATCGCTGCGTAGCCCGCGAGCCCGACGGAATAGGCCGCAAGCGCCCACGCCGTCATATTCGTGTCGACGGCGTTGAACGCGCCTCCCTGATAGATAAGACGGATGATCGGCTCACCGAGCACGATCAGGCCGCAGGCGGAAGGGATCGTCATCAGGAAAACCAGCCCGAGCGAACTCGAAAGAGTGGAGCGGAACTCGCCGATCTTGTTCTCCGAACCGAGCCTCGCGAGCGTCGGAAGCGCCGCGACTCCGATCGCGACGCCGAAGACGCCGATGGGGAACTGCATCAGCCGGAAGGCGAAGGCAAGCCAGGAGTTTCCGCCCTCGATCCCTGACACCATGAACGTGTCTACCATCACCTTGACCTGTACCGCCGATGTCCCGATGATCGCCGGCCCCATCAGGCGCATCACGCGGCGTACGCCTTTGTCGGTGAAGCTCACGATCGGCTTGAAACTGTAGCCGACCTTTATCAGCGAAGGGACCTGGATCAGGATCTGCGAAAGCCCGCCGAACAATGTCCCGATCGACATTCCGATTATCGCCCATTGCGCCGGCAGTTCCGGAACGGAGCCCGGGTCCGAGGGATTCGTCCATCCGCCTCCGCTCAAGTAGTACGCGGCGGCGACGCCGACCAGGATCGAGACGATATTGAATGCAGTGGAAGCGGAAGCGGGGATCCCGAATCTTCCCTTCGTGTTCAGGACGCCCATCGCGACCGCCGCAAGAGCGACCAGCAGGATGAAAGGGAACATTATCCGGGTAAGTGTGACCGCGAGCGCGGCCTTGTCCGGATCGAATCCGTAAGCGAGGAGCGGAACGAAATACGGCGCAAACAGGACCCCGAGGATGACTATCCCGCTGAGGATGACGGCGAGTCCGTTGAAGACGAGAGCGGCGAGTCTCCACGCCTCTTTTTCACTGACGTTGACCTGATAGTCGGTGAACACCTTGACGAAAGCCACCGATAATGCGCCTTCAGCAAAAAGATCCCGAAGGAGGTTTGGGATCCTAAATCCTACGACATATGCGTCGAACAGGTATCCGCCGCCGAACAGTCTTGAAAAGACCATCTCGCGGGCAAGTCCGAAGACGCGCGAGATCATCACGGCGATCGAGACGATCCCGGCGGACTTCGCCACGCTGCGTTCTTTGTTAGGAACCTTCTGGTCGCCTTCGGGAAGGTTCGGCTCTTCGATTGGATTGTCGCTGGAGGTCATAGGCGGCGGACGGAATGAGACCCAGGTAACTCGGAACCATTAGACGCCAATCGGAACCCGGAGCGCAAGCGACGGGCAGAACAGAACCGAGAGCGCTCTTTGGCACACCCAGCGCAGCACGCCCAGAATACAAACAGCGCCTTTGCGGTACTTGGCGGCTTGGCGTCTTTGCGAGAGCGATCGAGCCAGAGTATTTCTCCGATAATCACAGAATCAATCACCAGGAGACTCACGCGAAGCCGCCAAGCCGCAAAGTCCCGCAAAGAGACGTGAAACTTCGCAGCGTCGACGCAACAAAAAAGGCCGCCAATGCCGGCGGCCAGTTTCGAATAGTGTAATTCCCGGACTTCTACTCGTCATCCAGGCTGATCCTGGAGCGTTCCGGATACTTGATCCTCGTTTTTGCGAGCCTTCTTTCCATATGCACCGGGGCGTACGCCATCGGCTTCGCGCCGCCGAGCGCGCCCTGCGCCAGCGGGATCAGAAGGTTCTGGAAATTCCTGAAGCGTCCTACGCCGCCTCTTTGATTGAAGATCACGAACAAGAACCTGCCCTGGTTCGTGACGAACTCGCCGGAAAGCGAGCTGACGCCGTTGTCCGTTCTGCGAAGCGTACCTGTTTTCCCGACCACGCTGCCGGCGTAAAGTTCGCCTCCGAAGCGTCCGCGGAGCGTTCCGTCGTCGATACCCGCTACAGGAAGAATGTCCGACAGCTTCATGTCGTGGTCCTCGAGAAGCTTCTTGGTCTTCTTGAGAAGCGCCAGCTGAGCCCTGGCCGTAACGCGGTTAATGCCCAGGCCGCTGGAGGTCTGCAGCGAGAACTGCTCTTCGCCGGCGCCTATGTCGCGGCGGACGATGCGTTCGACAGCCGGCGTTCCGCCGAGCATCTCTCCGAGCTTCTCGGAAAGAAAGTTGTTCGAGTAGCTCAACGTTACTTTCAGGATCTCGCGCATCGGCGCCGATTCGTGCGAGAAAAGAAGTTTTGCTCCGCCGGGGATGCCGCTGACGTCGACACTTCCGGTGGTCGTAACACTGGGAACCACTAGGCCGGGTTTGAACCTGCCCGAGTTCATAAGGTAATTGTCCCACGCGCGATTCGCAGAAGCGCCGCGCTTCCCGCCGTCCATCGTGTTGATGAGCGTATAGCCCGACCGCGAGGCGGAACCGTTATAGTTCATCACGAAATTACCCGTGATGAATACATTGCCCTCGATCTTGCGGATACCGAGGCGGTTCAGCTCGTTGGCGATCGCCATCGCGTGCTCGTACCCAAATATCGGATCGCGCCCCGAAACGTACAGATTGCCTGTCAGTGTCGCGGTTTCGAGATCGACCTTCCCGTCCGTCCAGACGCCGGTGATGAACCTGAAATCGGGACCGAACGTCTTGAGCACCGCGTAGGCGGTCGCGACCTTCACATTGGAGGCGGGATTGAATGCTTCGTCGGGATAGCTTTCAAAAACGAGGGTTCCGCGTTCGCTCTCGATGATGATCCCCGAATTGCCTGGAATATCGATCTCGGCAAGCGCCGCGATCGAGGTCCTGCGGGAGACCGCGAGTCCCGCGGGCGCCGTGGTCGGCGACGAACTGCCGGTCTTCTTTACCAGAGGCGTCGGGCCTGGGATCGGCTCTTCTTTCGCTACTTTGATGTCCTGAAGCAGGGGCGGACGCGATGCCTGGCCATAAACGGAGACCGCCAACGAGGACGCACAAAAGACGAACGCCGCAGATACCACTATTGCTCTCTTGATCATAAGTCCCAAATGTTCGGTTTGATTTGCCCCGGTGCGGAAGGTTTCCGTTTGCACCTTTCAGGAAAGCTTCGGAAAGTATAGCACACCGGCAACCCCTGCCAGCAAATTTGATCCGCCCGGATGTCTTGATCCGAGGTTCGGATGAGGGGGACGTTGGCCGAGGATGCTTTCTGTAAGCGTGGCTTATGGCCCCGATACAAAAACCTTATACCTCATTCACTCCATTAGGTAAAGCACAAATTTTCCGGATGCGAATTCGTTGACACGGAAATTCGGCGTCTCTAGAATTGGAAGACCTACCGTAAAGCGTGATGAAGAAAGCTGCACCGATCACGATCCCCTTAATAAAACAGGCCCATAGGCAAAGGGCCGATGAGATAGAAGAACGGCTTGAGGAGTTCCGCGAGGTTTGGAGGTCGGGCACCGACGTAAGGCTCTGGGAAGAGATGGTCTATTGTTTCTTCACCGGAGGCTGCTCTGCCAGGATGGGACTTAAGTCTGTGGAGGCCGTGCGCCCTCATCTCTTTGAGGGTTCGCACGAATCCCTGACCGAGGCGCTGGTTGGTGTTCACCGCTATCCCAGGGCGCGTGCCGGATACGTCGTCGCGTCGCGCGAGTTCCTCCGCGAACACTGCGGGCTCAGGCTCCGTAAGAAACTGGAAAGCTTCAGGGACCCTTTGGAGCGGCGGGATTGGCTTGTGAAAGAGAAAGGGATCAAGGGCCTCGGATACAAGGAAGCCAGTCACTATCTTCGCAACATAGGTTTCCGCGGCTATGCGATCCTGGACAAGCACGTGCTGAAGTGCATGCACGAACTTGGATTGATCGAGGCGCCGAAGCCACCAATCACGCGGATGAGGTATCTTAGCGTTGAATCTACCCTCAAGAACTTTGCTGACCAGCTCAAAATTGATTTCGACGAGATGGACCTGGTCCTCTGGTCTATGAGGACCGGGGAGATCCTTAAGTAGCCGCCATCTTCGCCGTATCCGCCAGAAAGGGAGGAAGACCAAATGAGGTTTGACCTACTCAGAAGCCGAACATTCACTCGCAAACTCCGACTGTTGCGGACCGTTGTGTCAGCGCTTTTGATCACGATCGCAATCTCGGGTGCGGCCCTCGCCGCTGACGACGTTCAGCGGATCGAGCCGCAGGAGACCAAGAAACTTCTTAAGCAGGCGAAGAAACTGTTCAGGAAAGGCGAAGTCGCCGAAGCGGAAAAGATACTTCGCAGGGTCATTGCGACGAATCCTCAGCATGCTGAGGCCAAGCTGGACCTGGCGTATCTTCTCCTGAAGAGAAAACGGCTGGTCGACGCATATAACTACGCTTTCGAGGTCGCAAGGGAAGACAAGAACAATGCTTACGCGTTCGCGGTTCTGGGAGCGACCTACCTCAGCGCCGGGAACTTCACCGATGCCAGAATCCTTCTCAACAACGCGATCGCGGTCGATGACGACGAGGCTCTTGGCTGGGCCGGGCTCGGAATGCTCGACTTCTACGAGAACCGGGTCGACGACAGCATTTACAACCTCGAACGAGCGGTCCAGCTCGACGGAAAGGAAGCCGATTTCGCTTTTGCCCTGGCACAAGTATCGGCTCGCGCGGAGAGATACAAGGAAGCAGCCGACGCCTATCAGAAGTATCTTCGGATCGCTCCGGACAACGACCGGGAACGGACCGAGCGGATCAAAGGACTGATCAAGTTCCTTAAGTACCTTGGGAAACGTCCGTCGCTTTACGATCTTGACGGCGCCAAGCAGACCGAGGTGCCGGTAAGGCTTGTAAACAACCGGCCGGTGATCCAGATCAAGCTGAAGGATAACGAGCCACCTTTGAACTTCGTGCTCGACACAGGTTCGGGGATCTCGGTCATTTCGGACCTGACGGCCGAGCGGCTAAAGATCAAACCCGTTACCAAAGGCGGGGTCGCGAGGGCGCTTGGAGGCGACGGAAAGTTCGACATCGTTTACGGTTTCATAAGGAAAGTGTCGATCGGCGATGTCGCCGTGCGAAACGTGCCGGTGTACATCCGTAAGTTCCACAACGCCTCCGAGCGCATCGACGGCTACATAGGCCTTTCGCTTATCTCGAAATACGTCACGACCATCGACTACGGAAACCTGACGTTTTCCCTTGTCCGGAAGGACAATTATGAAGTTCCCGCAGAGAACGCCGACGCGATGACCGTCCCCCTCAGGCTAACCTCGAGCGGATTTCTGAGCGGGCAGGTCAAACTTCACGGGATCGAATTCCCTTTGAACTTCATAGTCGACACGGGAGCCAGCCTTTCGGTGATCTCGGAGGACCTCGCGAGTTCCGAGGAGCTTAGCGGCTTTATACAGGACGAGCGGATGCGCGTGATCGGCGCCGCCGGAGTAACGGAAGATGTGCCGTCTTTCCTGCTTCCGAGCGTCACATTCGGACGCTTCTCAAGGAACGATCTGAAAGCGATCGCCCTGGACCTGGACCTGATCAACGAGACCTCCGGGTTTGAGCAGGCGGGAATACTCGGCGGCAACTTCCTGAAGAACTACAGGCTGACGTTTGACTTCAAGCAGTCTATGGTGACCTTCACGCCGACCGACAAGGATTAGAGTAAAACGCCCGGAACGGGCTTCTGGATTTGGTCCGCCGTCTCTGATAATGTGATTTTCAGGCCGGCGGGCCTTTTTGTTTTCCGCGAACTATGAAGCAGAGCCTCTATCTGGAAACATCCGTCGTCGGAGCCTATCTGGACAACGGAGAACCCTTCAGAAGGGATATGACCATCCGATGGTGGGAGCACGAGCTTTCCGAGTACAGGGCGTTCGTCTCGATCCTTGTAAAGCGCGAGCTAGAATGCCTGGCGCAGCCGCACAGGGACAGCTATCTCAATCTGATAAAGGACATCGATCAGCTCGAGCTTCCGGAAGAAGCGGCGATTCTCGCTGAAGGCTATATCTCGCGGGGCATTTTCAAACGCAAGTTCATTGGAGACGCGCGTCACGTCGCGGTCGCTTCCGTTTACAAGATCGACTACCTTGTCACGTGGAATTTCGGGCACGTCGCCAATGTTCGGAAGCAGGCGCGCGTCCGGCTTTTTAACACCGCCGCGGGCTTTTTCGTCCCGAACATCGTAACGCCCGAGTTCCTGGTGCACACCGTTTGAATACCGCCGGCGTTGACCTTCCGCCCGTTCATTCGTTTAATATCTGCTTGAATGTACCGACGTCCCAAATTCCTTGAGATCCTTCTGGAGGTTCGCGAACAGATGGCGCGCGACGCCGACTACGATGTGGATCTCTTTGCTGAACTCGTCCGCTCGGGCAAGATCACGGAGGGTCACGATCCGCACGATCTGAGCCCGAACGGCACGCGATCGCCAAACGGAAAGGTCGTTGAGAAGCGCCGGGATAAAGGCTCGTAGCGCCCTTCGCTTACCCGCATCGATATTGTCTATGCGCCGCAACCTCATAATCGCGGTCTCTGCAGCCGCAATACTCGGCGCTGTCGCGCTGTCGGCGTACTTTTTCAACAGCTACTGGATCCATCGATACGACGATCTGATCGGGCGGCACGCCCGCGTTTACAACCTTGAAGAAAGGCTTGTCTGGAGCGTGATCTATGAAGAGACATACTTTCGTGCCTGGATGAAGGGAGCCGCGGATGAAGTCGGTCTGATGCAGGTCACTCCCGCCGTTGCAAGACAATGGGCGAAGGAAACCGGGCTTCGGGAATTCGAGCGCGAGACCGAGGTGAATCTGGACGAGTTCCTAAGCGATCCCGAGAGGAACATACAGGTCGGATGCTGGTACCTTGAACAGCTTCGCGCGCAGTACCGCGGCCGCCCTGCGGAACGGGCTATGATGCTCGCCGCTTACAATGCCGGCCCGAGCCGGGTCGACGAATGGACGAAGGGAACCGATCCGGCTCAGCTCTCCGAACAGGATTTCATCGCCAGGATCGGGATCGGCTCGACCCGCTCGTATGTGGCTTCGATAATCCGCCGGTATGAGGCGGGTCCTTGAACCGATGAAACTCTTGACCGCCGATCACGTGCTTCCGGTGTCGTCGCCGCCGATAGGGGACGGCGGAGTTCTCGTTTCCGAAGGCCGCATCACAGCGGTCGGCCCCGCCGCAGCGCTTCGCGAAGACTTTCCGGATGTCCCGGAGGATCGTTTCCCGGGTTCCGCGATCCTTCCGGGATTCGTCAACTGCCATTCTCATCTCGAACTCACGGTTCTTCGAGGGCTTCTCGACGACCTCGACCACGATTTTGCGGCGTGGCTGATCAGGCTGACCAGGCTTCGGGCGGAGGCGCTTTCGGACGAAGACATTGCCGATTCCGCTCTCGCGGGCGCCCTCGAGGGTCTGAAGGCGGGCGTGACCTGCTTTGGCGACATCGGGCGCTGGGGCCGCGCCGGATTTACCGCGCTGAAGAGTTCGGGCCTTCGCGGAGTTCTTTTCCAGGAGACCGAATTTTTACCCGACGGCGCCACTGCCGAATCCGACTTCATTGCGCTGATGGAAAAGATCGGCGGCTTGCGCGAGACGGAGACGGACAGGGTAAGAGTGGGCATCTCGCCTCATTCCCCGTACACGGTCAGTCCGGCGCTCTTCGAGCTTTTGGCAGAAGTTTCGCGGAAAGAAGGCTTCAAAGTGACCATCCACGCCGCCGAATCCGACGCGGAACAAGAGCTTCTGACCGGAAAGGGCGGGTTCTTCGCAGAGATATTCGAGCAATACGGGGTCCGATGGACGCCGCCAGGCGTCCGCTCGATCGAGTACCTGTCTTCCACGGGAATCCTCGAAACTGCTCCCTTGCTTGCCCATTGCACCAAAGCCGACGAGAACGAGATCCGCCTGATCACTGAGAGCGGATCGAAGATCGCGCACTGCCCGAAGTCGAACGCGAAATTCGGACACGGCGTCGCTCCGCTTTCTAGGTTTCTGGAGAGCGGGATCGAGGTCGGACTCGGGACCGACTCGATGGTAAGCAACAATGTGTGCGATCTGCTTGAAGAAGCCCGGTTCGCTGCGCTTGCGGCCAGGATCGCATCACTTTCCGCCTTTTTCATACAGCCTTCCGACGCTCTAAGGCTTGCGACGCTTGGCGGGGCGGAAGCGCTCGGCCTTGAGGAGGGAACCGGCTCGCTCGAGCCCGGAAAGGCCGCGGACCTGATCGCCGTCTCGCTCCGCGAGGTATCGCGCCTGCCCGTCAACGACGTCGAATCGGCGCTTGTATTCGCTTCCGGAGCCGGCGATGTCGAGATGACGATGGTCGCCGGCGACATCCTGTATCGCGATGGATTCTGCGCGGGTGCGGACGAGGATCGGCTGAGGGCGAGAATGACTGAGATAGGGTCGCGCTTGCGGGAAGCTCTCTAGGCGGGCGATTCGTCTGGTGATGGTTCCTGCGCTCCGGGAAAGTCCTCCGGATGCTCGCTCATATGAATCTCCTGAAGCTCGTGCATTAGCTCTCCCTTTTCCGACAAGAGGATCGCGATAGGCCGTGTGTTCGGGAACTGCGCGAGGATGATCATCATGATCACCGTGATCGGCACACACAGGATCATTCCGGCGACACCCCAGATCACTCCCCACACCGTCAAGGCGATTATCACCACCAGCGAGCTTATGTTCAGCTGGCTTCCCATCATCTTCGGCTCGATGAAGTTTCCGACGATGACCTGCACAGTCCCAACCCCGACAAGGATCACGAAGAAAGGCCCGAGCGTGTCAAACTGAAGCACAGCCACAAATGCGGGGAAGACCGTCGCGACGAGCGAGCCTATGTTCGGGATGAAGTTCAGAAGGAAGATCAGGAATGCCCAGAAGATCGCGAAATCGAGCCCGACGGCGAGCATTATCAGGTAGCTCGCGACCGCGGTCAGAACGCTGACGCTGAGCTTGACGGTGAAGTACGCGTGGATCGATTCGTTGATCCTCTCCATCACGTCCCGGAACTGGGCAAGCCGTTTCGGATCGGGGAAAAGCGCCTGGATCTTTTTCGGGAAGAAGGTCTGCTCGAGTAGAAGGAAGATCACGTAAATGACGATCAGAAAGCCGTTTGCAGCGAAGCCCGAAAGCGTGCTTATCACTCCTGTCAGGATCGAGGTAAGGGCAGCACCGGAATCCGGGCCCGAAAAGTACTCACCGATACGAGCCTCGATCTCGCCCTGTGCAAGCCCGAATCTGGCGGAGACCATCTCGAGCGGAGGCTCGACGATCCGGACATACAGCTGCCCTATGTTCTCCTGATACCTGGGGATTGCCGTGGTCATCTCCCGAGCGTTCTCAGCGATCAGGCCGCCGATGACGATCAGAATGAACGTGATGATCAGAGAAGAAAGCGCCAGCCGGGCCCAGTTCGGAAGGTAGCGGCCGATAAAGCGGAATTCGCCGAGTCGGTCGGCGAGGGCGTTAATGATGTACCAGACGAGAACCGCGATCACAAAAGGGATAAGTAGGCCCTTCGCCACGATCAAGAGTGTTATGACCGCGGCGAGGATCACAAGGATCGAGGCCAGTTTCAGCGGTGTCATCTCGTAATTCTCCGTTCGGAGGGTCATTTGAGCGATGCTTTCAGCTCTTTAAGAAGTTCTTGTTTCTTCCAGTCGCCTCCGGAAAATACTTTGCGAACAGTGCCGTCGGGACCGATGGCGACCGTGCGGAGAGAATGATTGAAGTGCGTTTTGTTCTTTTCGTCAACTTCGTACCGAAGGCCGAAGAAATCGGCGATCTTCCGTATCCTTTCGTCCTCGCCGACCGCGAGCTTCCAGATCGCAAAATCCTTCGCCTTCGAGTCCTTGCCGAGGTACCCAAGGCCGTAAGATCGGAGCTTCTCCGGAGTGTCCTTCGCGGGGTCGAAGGAGATCGAAAGTAGCCGGACCTTGTCAGCCAACTCCGGATCTTCGGCGATCTCATTTGCCAGGTCCGAGAAGTTCCTCGACATAAGAATACAATACTCGGGAAGCGGGCACGCGGTGTAAATGAATGTGACGGCCCACGCCTTTCCTGCGAAGTCTTTTGGGGTCAGTGTTTTCCCGTCCTGATCGGTCAGCGCGAAATCGATGACCTTCTTTCCTTCAACGGCGACCTCTTCCTTTGGCGGTTCGGGTCCGGCGGTCTTCGGGGCGTCAACTATGCTCGGGTTCTCGAGCCAGTACTTGCCCTTTTCATTGTCCACGACCATCACGGCTGTCACCTGCGAGCCTTCTTTCAGAGCGTCCCAGACCCATTCGTCCTTGAACCGGAACTTCATCGTCATCGGCTCCATAAACCCGGGGATCTCTTCGTGGGCGATCATCGCGGTCTTCTCTTCGCGGTTAACCGACTCGACCACGCCTTTAATATCGTAGCGCTTCGCGTTCGGACCGGCTGTGAACTCTCCGTCGGCCTGATCGCTTGCTGTGCATTGGATGGAGACGATCGCGGCGGTCGCGACAAGGAGAGAAATGACGAGTTTGCTTCGAATGATCTTCACAATTCTTGTTGTTCTTCTTCGCGGATCTTGGCGACTCCGCGGCAAGTTTTCCGTATTGTTTCGAGCTGAATCGAACGAGAGGACTCTCGCAAAGCCGCCAAGCCGCAAAGTCCCGCAAAGCTATGAGTTGTTAGAATCAATCACAGAGGTCACGGAGTCTCCCTGTGCACTTTGTGTAAACCTCCGTGCGCTCTGTGGTAAAACCCATCTTGAGTTCTCACCTGATCGACGAACCAGGTCCAGCGAGACCAAGGAAAAAAGCGCCAACCGCAAAGGTCACGAAGTTTCGCACAGAGGTCACGGAGTTTCTTTGTGTTCTCCGTGAGAACCTACGTGGACTCTGTGGAAAAACCTGCTTCAGGATCTCGATAGATATATCGAACTATTCACACCAGGCCTTTACCACGCAATGCCTCAATTCTGCCCAACTGTTCGCTCCCGCGCAAACGGCGCTAACGAGCCGCCGTCTCCAGGTCTTCGTCGTAAAGCATCTTGTAGATCCTGAAGTTGTTCATCACCTTCGCGACGTAGTCCCTCGTCTGGCTGAACCTTATCTCCGGTATGTACCTCGCGGGTTCCGGGGACCCGGCCCGCCTGTACCATCGGACCATACGGTCCTCGCCCGCGTTGTAGCTGGCAGCGACCGCCGCCGGCTGGTCCGGAAAGTCTCGGAACAGGTTCGCCAGGTATCTTGAGCCGATCCGGACAGCTCCGGCAGGGTTGTAGAGATCGTCCTGAGTGAAGTCGCCTATGCCGATCTCTTCCGCGATCTTCAACGCCGTCGAAGGGATGAACTGCATAAGCCCTCTCGCCGCCGCCACGGACTTCACGTTCGGCTCGAATCTCGATTCCTGCCGCATTATCGAAAGCACGAACCTCGGATCGAGGCCTTCCGCCTTCGAGTACTTCAGCACCTCGTGCTTGAACGGTGCCGGATAGAGAAGCCTGAGTTCGCTTTCGGGCATCGCTTCGGCAACAAAGCCTGCCGGCATCTTCTTCCAGCGTCCTTCGGCAAGCGCCACGGAGCGGGTCACGAGCCCGCCTTTTCGGTAGAGCTCGGCAAGCGTCTCCGCTTCTTCGTCCGTCGAACCGTTTTCGAGCAGGTGCAGTTCGTATTCGACCGCGCCTTCGTCGTAGAGGCCCAGGAACAGAAGTTCGTCGGCCAGATCCTCGTGCACCGGAATCCCGATCGCGGAAGGCCTCTGCCGCACCTCTTTTCTTCCCGGGATCTTCGCCACCGGAGTTTCGGGAACCCTGAATTCGTCGATCCGTGAATATGCTTCCTTCACCCTGTTCAGCGCCTCTTCGTGGGAAGCGAGCCGAAACGCGGCCTCGGCAGCTTCTGCAAGAGCCGCCGGCGAATCGTCTTTCGGAACCGTCAAGGTAGCGAGCCTGGCTTTAAGCGCTTTGTCAGAGCTCTTCGCGATCGAGCGAAGCCTCTCCGTCGCAATAGAGCCGTAGAAGTTCCTGAACCCGTGATCGATCCCAAGGTAGGCTTCCGCCGCCTCCGCATTTCGTTCGAGCTTTTCCAGAACATAGCCTCTCAGGAAGTCTCCCTCTCCCGCGACGCCCGTCCCGTAACCCATCGAATCAAGGCTCTCGAGATCGATCAGCGCGTTGCTCCAGTCCTCCTGCGCGATGTGAGTCCTCGCCCTCGCAAATAGTGCGGACGCCGTTCCCTCGCCGGAAGGGAACCGAGCCAGCATTTCGTCCGCCGTCTTCAAGGCGAGAACGGACTCCCCGGTGTCGCGGTGAATGTCGATCAGGTTCAGGTACGCATCGGCGGCCCTTTCGGCGTCGGGGTCCTGTTCGATGAACCGCTCGAACCTTGCAACCGATTCCTTCGGCTTACCGAGCGCCGCGTAGGCGTTCGCCGCCTGATAGAGCGCCTGATCCGCCATCTCGCTATTCGGGTACTGCTCCTTCACTCGTTCGAACCATTCGATCGCGTGCTGATAATCGCGCTCCTGGGCGAATCCCCGCCCGATCTGGTATGCGCTTTCCGGCGCCCTAGGATCGCCGGGAAACCTTTCGACAATTCCCCTGAAATGAAGTCTCGCGAGCCTAAACCGTCGGTTGTGCTGAAAGACGTTCGCCCGCTCGAAATGCTCTTCCGGGGAAAGATCCAGCACGCGGCTTCCGAATTCTTCCTCGTCGACCGCGAGAAGGTCGCGCCCTTCGACAGCCGCGAGCGCGAGATCGTCAGGCCGGGCGGGATCAGGCGTGGTCTCAAGAACGCGTTTGAACGATTCGGAAGCGGTCCGGGCATCGCCGGATAGCCTCGCCGCTTTTCCGATCAGGATCAGATCCTCACGCGAAGCGGCGCCATCAGATCCGTGCCATCTGTTTCGGGCCGAATGGATCGCCGAATCGTGATTTCCGCTTTCGAACCAGCTTCGCGCGAGCCTTTCGCCCGCGGAATAAGAGGGCGCAGATTCCGTAGAGAGGGAAAGCGCTTCGAGAAGAAAAAGCCTCTCGGCAGGCAGATTTCCCGATCGGCGCATAAGCTTCGAAAGCCTCCAGAGCGCGTATGATTCCAGTGCCGATCCGGGTTCCGCCGCCTCCAGGTAACGCCTCGCGGCAGTCCCGGTGTCTCCTGTCTTCTCAAAAAGTCGCCCCGCAAGATACGGATAATTGTTGGCGGCAAAGATCCGACCTTCGTCCTGCGCTTCGATCCCTTCCAGTATCTCGATCGCCGATGCCGGATCCCCGGCCTCGATCCGGGAGGTAAGGTCCCTGTGCTGAGCCGAAACCGTGGCCGGGAACGCCTGAATGGAAAGCGCCGCGATAAGCAGGACGATAAGAGATGTGCGTGCACGTGGCATAAGGTGACCGAACCATTATAATGATGTTCGGAAGGATAATCCCCCATCGATCAAAGGGTTCGCGCGGATCTTCGTATCCGGCGCGATCCGATTCACACCCGGGTACTTTGCCGGGATCAGCACAATATGAACACAGAGATGAAAACGGCCGGCGCCGAGCTCCTGAGCGGAAAGGAGTTCGCGGCGGCGATCAAGGATGATGTCGCGAGCGAGGTCGCGGAACTGAAAAAGGAAGGGATCGAGCCCTGCCTGGTCGTCGTGCGAGTCGGCGAGGACCCGGCGTCGGAAGTGTACGTCAAAAGCAAGGTCAGAACCGCCGAGGAGCTGGGTATAATCTCGGAGCACAGGCACCTTCCGGAGGACATAAAGCACGAGGACCTCCTGGCGGTGGTCGAAGAGCTCAATTCCAGGGACGATGTCGACGGCATTCTCGTCCAGCTTCCGCTTCCGAAGCATATCAACGAAAAAGAGATCCTCGAAACGATCGACCCCGACAAGGACGTAGACGGTTTTCACCCGATGAACGCGGGCAGGCTTGCGCAGGGCCATGAGGCGCTGGTGCCGTGCACGCCGGCGGGCATCATCGACATGCTGAAACGGAAGGGGATCGAGATGAAGGGCGCGAACGCGGTCGTCGTCGGACGCAGCAATATCGTCGGCAAGCCTATGGCGCTGCTGCTTCTGCAGGAGCACGCGACGGTCACGATCTGCCATTCGCGCACGAAAGACCTTGCCGATGTATGCAGCCGCGCGGACATTCTCGTCGCGGCGGTCGGCGTGACCGGGATCATCCGCGAAGAGCATATCAAGCCCGGCGCGACGGTCGTCGACGTCGGGATGAATTCGATCGACGATCCGGAAACGGCAAGGGATTTCTTTGGCGAGGACGAGCTCGAGAAGCGTTTGAACACGATCGAGAAGCGCGGCTCGACGCTGGTCGGCGATGTAAATGCGAAAGCGGCGAAAGCGAAGGCTGGATATTTCACTCCAGTCCCCGGAGGTGTCGGCCTCCTGACGGTCGCGATGCTGATGAAGAACACTGTGAAGGCGGCGAAGCTTCGGAGGCAGTGAGGGGTGAGCCGTGAGCGGTGAGGAGTAAGCGGTGAGGAGTAAGCGGTGAGCAGTAAGCGGTGAGCCGTGAGCAGGAAGCTGTGAGCGGTGAGCGGTGAGCCGTGAGCAGGAAGCCGAAACTGACTGGATCGCAGTCAGCCTTGTCTGCAATGAGCGAAGCGAACTGGCAGTGAGCGGTGAGCCGTTTAGCCCCGGCACTCGTGCCTAGGAATGCTGAGCCGTTTAGACCCGGCACTTGTGCCGCGGAACACTGAGTCGTTTAGCGGCGAGCTTGCCCGCTTCGGGCCAGGGAATTAGTCACGATCTGAGGATCGCTAATGGAATCTTCCATCAGACTTGGCGCACCAGACGCATTCATCTCATTTCGCTTTCTAGCTGAGGAGTCAAGTGCAGGAGGCTATTCTGAAGATTTCTGCTTTTACTTTTCAGTCAAAGTTGGCCCGTTCTCATGTGTTGATTTGAAGATCTGGATAGATAGGGAATCGTTGCGATCTTTCTTGGCGCAGATCGAAAAGAATGATGTTTCCGCGAAGGCTCGACTCGAATTGAATGCAATGAGTCCTGAGGATTTCAAGTTGGAAGTGGAATCTTCAGATTCGCTTGGACATTACGCACTGGATGTATCGTGTGGAAAGTGGATCTATGTCGGGAACTTCGATCATCATTGCTCGACCAATGTCGGGCTTGGTTTAGACCAAACAGATTTGGCTCGTCTTGCTACCTATTTTCGGAGACTGTCTCGCAAGGCTGAACCTTAAAAAATGACTGCCGTTGCCCATGCTAACGCCTGGGCTTCCGACATTCTTTTCTCTTGGCAATGATCATTATGCAATCAGCAATGCTCCGTGTCCTTTGTGAAGGACTTTGTGCACTTTGTGGTAGATCTTCTCTAGAACACTTGAGTGACGACAGTGATCTAACCACAGAGAGCACAAAGGTTTTCACAAAGATGCACGAAGGAAGAGGACGAAGTGGTCACCGAACATTGGGAATTGATCAAAAAACGGTAGCCCGCGCTTACGTTTGGGCTTCCGACACGGCCGTGCTTATTTATGAGCGGGCAAGCCCGCCGCTAAACTAATCACGTCTGACCGCAAACAGCTCACTGCTGACTGCTCACCGCTCACTCGAAGATATGAGATTCCAAGACTACCAATCCGCGGCTGCAAAGACGGCCCTTTACCCAAAAAGGCTGGACAATCTCGAATACCCGACGCTCGGGCTCGCAGGCGAGGCCGGCGAGGTGGCCAACATCGTCAAGAAGATCCAGCGCGATCACGGCGGCGTGATCAACGACGAGATACGCGCGAAGCTCAAGGACGAGCTCGGAGACGTGCTCTGGTACATTTCCGCCTGCGCGGACGAGCTCGGTCTCTCGCTCGAAGAGATCGCGGAGTTCAACGTCGGAAAGCTCGCGAAGCGCCACGGGGCCTGACAAATGTCCGGGCCGAAATGATGCTGAAAGTCGGTCTCACAGGTTCGATTGCCGTGGGCAAAACCCACGTATGTTCCGTTCTAGCGGCGCACGGCTGCAGGGTCCTCGATGCGGACCGCGTGGCACGCGACGTCGTCGAGCCGGGCGAAGAGGGCCTTCGGAGGATAGTCGAACACTTCGGCGACGATGTACTCGACAGGAAAGGCGCTCTGGACCGCGCGAAACTCGGCTCGATAGTGTTCCGCGACCCCGCCAAACGACAACTGCTCAATTCACTGCTGCATCCCCTTGTCATCGATGCACAGGACAAATGGCTGAGGAAGGCCGAAAAGGCCGACCCGAACGGCATCGCCGTCGTCGACGCCGCGCTGATGATAGAATCCGGGGGCTATAAACGCTTCGATAAACTGATTGTTGTGTGGTGTGAGCCTGAGATACAATTGCGGAGACTTATGGACCGGAACGGGCTCACCAAAGAAGAAGCGAAGGCCCGCATCGGATCGCAGATGCCGCAAGAGGAGAAAAAGTCCTATTCGGACTATCTGATCGATACGTCAGGAAGCTACGAAAGCACAGAGCAAAGGACCCTTGAGGTCCTTTCGCGTCTGAAAGCGGAAGTCGGGAATTGATGCACGGAATCTACCCAGCAGGATCGAAGGCGCATACACGAGTTCAAAGTGTGTTCGTGTGCCTCGCCGTGCTCTCCGCGGCGATTCTGTTCGGTTCGTGCGGGCAGCTGGATACTCCGAAGCCCGAGGTGTTCTACTCCGAGACCGAGCCGCCGAGGGCTCAGGAATTCCGCTGGTCGAACGGGCGGATGCCCGGATCGTTCGATCCTCTGAAGGCCGCGGCGCCGCCCGAAACGGACCTCGTCCGCGCGATCTACGAAGGACTGACCGAGATCGATCCGAAGACTTTGGAAGCCCTGCCCGCGGTCGCTTTGAAGTGGGAGGCTGCCGATGATGGCAGGGAATGGACGTTCGAGCTACGAAGCGACGCGAAATGGACCAACGGAGACAAGGTAACGGCTGAAGACTTCGTGCGATCGTGGAAACGGGCGGCGGAAGCCGGCAAGGAAGCCGCGCATTTTGCGCACATCTCGAACATAAAGGGCTTTAAGGATCCTTTGGACGAAGGTTCTTCCGCACACGCGGCCGAAGACCTGGGCAAGCCCGGCGACAGGGCGGCGGCGCGGAACACCGGTGTGCCAAAGCTCTTTCAGAACCAGACTCCAGGAGCGGCAGCCGAAAAAGGCGAAACGGCCCGTGCGCCGGAAGCCGCAGGCGAAGCGGAAGAAGAGATTGAGTTCGGCGCAGTGGCGGTCGAGCCTCATATCCTCAAGGTCTATCTGAAGAAGCCGGACGCTCAGTTCCCCAAACTGGCCGCTCATCCCGTGCTTCGTCCTGTTCACGGTGACGGGAAGGCTCTGGAAGGCGATCTTCGTGCAGACATCGTGACCAACGGTGCTTTCGCCGTCGCTTCGGTTGAGCAGGACGGAGTAGTCCTGGACAGATCGGAGACGTATTTCGCGAAGAGTTCGGTGAAGCTGGAGAAGATCCGGTTCGTGGTTGCGAAAGATGCGGACACGGCTCTGGCGGAGTACCGCGCCGGAAAGGTCGATGCCGTCACGAACACGGAATTCGAACCTCTTGCATTGAAGCTGCTCACACCGTACGTGGATTTCCGAAGGACAAAACACAGTGCGTTAAATTTCTACGAGTTCAACCGCACAAAGGCGCCGTTCCACGACCGAAGGGTCAGGGAGGCGCTCGCGATCGCGATCGACCGCAAGCGCCTGGCCGAAGACCTTACCGACGGGGCGATGGAGCCCGCATACGGATTTCTGCCCTTCGAACAGAACGACGACCGTGAAAAGATCGAGGAGGATGTCGAACGCGCCAAGGATCTTCTTCAAAAGGCCGGTTTTGGTTCGGCAGAGGGCTTCCCGGTGATCAGGCTTGTGATCAACCGAAACGATCTCCAGCAGAAGATCGCGAAAGAGGTCGCCTCGATGTGGAAAGAGAACCTGGGCATCGAGGCCGACATCGTGGTCCGGGAGTTTGAGGAAATGGAAGCCGTATGGAAAGCAGGAGACTATGACCTGATCCGCAGGGGCGCCGTCCTTCCGACTTCCGATGAGACCGCGAACATGCTTGCCATTTTCGGCACAGCTTCAAACGAGCGTACTGAAAAAGCGGCGGGGGCCGAGGGCCGTGAGGTGAAAGGGCCTGTACGATATCCCGATCCGCCGCCTCCGCTTCCGGACGCGAATCTTGGGTTGACCGAGTTTGACGGCCTTCCGCCTTCGGTGCGGGACGAGCTCACGATCCAGATCTCCGACAGGAGGAAGGCGATCCTCACCGAGGAGGCAGCTGTATTCGAGGTCCCCGCGATCCCTCTCTATTTCCCTACAAGTTATTCACTTGTCAAGCCTTACGTCCTGGGATTTGATACGAATCCGCTCGACGCACCGCTTCTAAGGTCTGTCAGTATCGACAGCGGATGGAAGTCCGATCCCAACAAGGGTCCGTGAACGGCCGAAAGCCAGGGCTCTTGGTCCCGAGGCTGTTTGAAAACTAAGGGCAGGGAATTGTCCAATCATATCTGAGTCCGCAATTTCGAGAAAATGACCATCAGTTGCCCCCCGCTTCAGCGGGGGGATCGAAAGGGCCAATAGATCATCTCGCCGGCTTCAGCCGGCTACCTAGGGGCTAAAGCCCCTATCTTGTTATGCTTAGCCGGTTGACCCCCGGGCTGAAGCCGGGGGCAACTGATGTTTCCCGGCAACGCGACTATTCGTGTGAATCGATAGGGAATGGCGTCCAGACCTGCTTCTTAAACAGCCTCGACCCACAAGCGAAAAGCCGATTCAGTGAACCTATGAAACCAAAATCCGCCCGAGTGCGCTACTCTCTTGTAATCATTTTGGCGTTGTTTTGGCTCCTGGCGCTTACGGGCTGTGCCGAAAAGGCCTCCACTCGATACTGGGGACGCGTCTCGCCGCCGTCCGACAACATCCTCCGCTACGTGACCGGATCCGAACCCGAATCGCTTGATCCGGGGTGGGG
>JAGFIQ010000013.1 GCA_024103495.1 Aridibacter famidurans | reverse complement strand
CAAATTTTCCTGCCATTGTTCGTGTTCCTCCCTGGATTGAAAAAGTCTCTGAAATCAAACTATCAGCCGGGTTCCGAACACGCAAATGGAACGGCGCACCCGGGAGATTGCACCGGGTACGCCGTGTCGTATTGAGTTGTGTATGAGGGATCGGCAATCACCCCGAATCGGGGCGGGACGGTTCGATCACACAACTCAATCTCTAGAATCCGCATTCTTCTCAGCCCGCGCGTTTGAAACGTCCGGGACCGGAAGCGCGTTCCTCCAGCATTTCGATCAGTTCTTCCGCGGCGTCCCTCGACAGTTCCGAAAGGCCGCATCCGAAGATCTTCTCTGACTCGTCATCGATGCTGACAGACAGCCCGCTTGCCAGCGATTTCGCCCTCGAGAGCTGCGAATACGAGATCATGTCGCCGAGGGACGCCGCCTCCGGTCCCGACGCGAATCGATGCCGGCGCGTCGCATTTTCTGTTTCGTCCGAGACGTTTTCACCCGCTTCCGGCAGACGCAATGCGAACTTGGCCACCGCGTCGGCGAGCGCCCTGCGCTCCGCCTGTTCGAGCGCTCCCTCAAGGTCCGAGGGAGCGATTCCGAGCCCCTCACGCACCCGGTCCGCAAGACGGAGCGACGCCACGACCACCGCGTAGCCGTTCAGGAACTTTGCGCTCGATATACGGTACGACCAGTCGGTCCGCTCCCCAAACGGTTCGAAGACAGACTCGAGCGAGGGAAGATCGGGAGAGTCGGTACGGCTGACTGTTCGGCCCAAGCCCCCTGCGATTCGGAAAGGGAAGTCGAGCACCTTGACAGCGGTTTCCTGGTTAACGGTTTCGTTAGTCATCGAAATTCTCCTTATTGGAGCAAGCCTCTCGGGAAGCCCCCGTGTTTCATCTATGAAACAAAGTACCACAATGATTTTATTGTTGCAAGAGTGAAACGAGGTATTGCAATTAAAATCTCATTGTGGTATTTTGTTTTACAGATGAGACAAGCTCCTTGCGGCCGCGGCGGATGTCGCGTTTATACAAAAGGTTAGGGAGATCGAAAAATGGTGAGAAGATCAAACGACGACAGGCTGATCAGCACGGCTGAGCTAGGCAGGGCCGTCAAGAGGCGTAGGGAAGAGCTCAAACTTAGTTTGAGGGACGTTGCGGATGTAACCGGCGTTTCCGCCTCGACCCTTTCGCGAATCGAAAACGGGACCGGAAAACCGGACGCGGATAACATCGCACGGCTTACGAACTGGCTGAAGATGCCGATCGACCGGGTGATGGTCAGGAACACGGACGAGGACGAGGTCAAGCCGGTGATCTATTATCCGCACGAGGCTACTCCTGAGATCGTCGAAGCGCATTTAAGGGCGGACAAGAACCTTTCGGAAGAAACGGCGAACGCGCTTGCAGAGCTGTTCAGGGTGGCCTACACGCAGTTCGCGTCGCCCGAGAGCAAGAAGAAACAGAAATAGTCAATTTCAGGACTTCCATTGGATATGCAGAACACCCATCTGGAATCAACCGTCAGCGCCGATACATTTGTCGAATTCGACACTTCGTTCGTGCTTTTCTTTCTCGCAATGGAGATCGGGCACAAGGGCCTGTTGTCTTTCGAAGGGCTGCTGATGGCCCCCGCGCTCGCAGCGGTGCTTGTCGGTCCATATTTGCTTCTCAAAGGCGGTGATGTTTCATTCGCGCACTGGTCCGCCGGACGCGCCGTGATCACGGTTCTTGGTCTCGCGCTGGGTTCGGCGTTCGCCTACGCTGTCGGAACGCTTCTGCCCGGAAGCTTCGAGTTCCTTCCGTTCACGCTCCTGATAATGGCCTGTATGGCGACAGCGTTCCTTAGTTTCGGCGCGCTGCTGGGATTCAGGCTGGAGCGCTAGAACATCAATTCTGAAAATGGGAAAGCGGCCGCTCCGGATCCGGGGCGGCCGCTTGTTATTGGACCGTGATCAGTTTGCAACGAGAAACGGACAGCTACTGAGGGGTACTAAGAGATCGGACAAGCTCGAGTTTCACTTATCGCTAATCTTTACTCAAACGCTTACCGTCTCGGCTTCGGGCTGGACGACCTTTCGTATCGCCGCAACCTGTTCGTAAAGTTCCAGGAATTGATTCGGAAGCAGCGCCTGTGCGCCGTCGCACAATGCCTCTTCCGGACACGGATGGACCTCGATGATCAAACCGTCGGCGCCCACGGCGACCGCGGCCCTAGCGAGCGGGTCGACCATATAGTTCCGGCCGGTCCCGTGCGAAGGATCGACAATGACGGGAAGATGAGTGATCTTGTGAAGCGCCGGAACGATCGAAAGGTCGAGAACGTTCCGCGCGTGGCTTCCGAACGAACGTATCCCGCGTTCGCAGAGGATCACGTCGTAGTTTCCTTCCGACATGATGTATTCCGCCGCGAGCAGAAGTTCATCCAGGGTCGCCGAAAGTCCACGCTTAAGAAGCACGGGCTTTGACGCTTTCCCGGCGTACTTGAGGAGCGAGAAGTTCTGCATGTTACGGGCGCCTATCTGGATGCAGTCGCCGTATTTTTCGACAAGGTCGATGCCTCGCTCGTCCATCGCCTCCGTGACGATGTTAAGGCCGAACTGGTCCCGGACCTCGGAAAGGATCTTCAGGCCTTCTTCGCCCGTGCCCTGAAATGCGTACGGCGAAGTGCGGGGCTTGAATGCGCCGCCGCGAAAGAACTTAGCGCCGCTCTTTGCGACGACCTCCGCGATCTCGAACACGTGCTCCGGAGTTTCGACCGCGCAGGGACCGGCGATCATCGCAAGCTCATCGCCGCCTATTTCAGCGTTCCCGACCTTTACCACGGAGCGTTCGAGCTTCAGGTCCTTTGAAACCAGCTTGTAAGGCTTGGTTACGTGAATGGCGTCAGCCACACCCGGGAGGTGTTCGAAGTGCGTCCGGTCGACGGCGCCTTCGTTTCCCGTGATTCCGATCGCGGTCCGGGACACGCCGGACATGACGTGCGCTCGGTATCCAAGGGATTCGATCACATCCTTGACGCGGCCTATGTCAGACTGCGTCGCGGTGGGCTTCATTACGATCAACATAAGACTTTCAAAAGGCTTGGACGGGCAAGTATCTGAGATTAATTTCTGATGCGGGTTTTTGCAAACCGCAAGCCGTTTTCAGCAGTCTGCAAATCCGACCCTCGCAAACCCCGCGTTTTCCGTACCGGCTTATCTCAAAACGCCGAAAATGCAATCTCCCTGCCAATAACGGAAGTTCGGTTCGCATGCCCCGCTTGCCTGGGACGATCACATCCGTTCCGGTACTCGTATCCCCAGGGTCGCGAGCGCCGCGGTAAGCGCGCTCCTTGCCGAATCGGCGACCGCAATCAGAACCGCCCGTTTTATGGGGTCTTCTTCATCGATGATCCGGTGGTGATGATAAAAGAGGTTGAAGGCCTTCGCGAGATTGAACGTGTATCGCGCGAGCGTCGCGGGCTCGGCCGAAGCGACCGTCTGAGCGATCGTTTCTTCGAGACGCGACGCGAGCGCCGCCACCCCCCATATTCCGTCTCCTTCTTCGCCTTCCAGCACTCCCAAAACGCCTTCGGGATCGCTTGCAATGGCTTGTGCGGCCTCTGCGACTGCTGAGTCTTCAAGCTTTCGGAAGATCGAATTCGCCCGAACGGCCGTGTACTGGCAATAGACGCCTGTTTCTCCTTCGAACGAAAGCGCCTCTTTGAAATCGAAGATGACGACCGTGTTCTTTGTGAACTTCAGAAGGAAATATCGCAGGGCGCCGACAGCGATCTCGTGGGCGATAGCTTTCTTGTCATCCGACGCGATATCGGGATGCCGCTTCTCGACCTCCGTGAACGCGTCCCTTTCCAGCCGGTCGATCAGGTCGTCCGCCTTCACGCCGAGCCCTTTTCGGCCCGACATCTCGACGAACGGACGTGAGCGGTCCTCGTCAGTGAGAAAGAACCCGAGTTCTTCAGCGGCGGAAGGCGAAAGCGCGACCATTTCGTAGTTCAGGTGGACGCTCGCGTCCTCTCCCTTCTCGGGGAAGATGAGCGCGACTCCTTTTTTTACGACTTCCTGAGGATACGACTGACGCGTATCGATCACGTTGTAAACCCTTGAAGCGTGACCGAACTCGGGCACGGGCTTGTCTACCGCAATGTCGCGGGCGGTAGTGATCCAGACGTCCTGGCCGTTTTCGTAGGTCGAAAAGTGCCGGTACCTGAAGTCCATTCCGAGAAGGCCGAGCTTCCACATCTGGTACGCGATATCCTTGCCGGTGTACGTGACCGTGCCGTTGGAGCGCACCAGGATCTTGTCCGTTTCGTGCTCGTCCGAGCCTTCGTGCGATTCGAACGGCATCACCCAGCAGCCTGCGTGCTTGCCTTCGGTCTCGAGCCTGATCGCTTCACGCTCCTTCATCATAGTGAAGGCCTTTTCCCAGAAATGGAGGTGGAGGATCTCGGATTCCCTGGGGAGCAGGTCGTATCGGATCGAAAGCCTCTCCATCGTGTCGAGGATGCATTCGACGTTGCGGGTCGCGACGTAATCCGCGAGATCTGCCACGTCATTGTCGCCTTCCTCGATCAGGTGCAGTGTTTCAGCTCGCTTCTCCTTCAGCGACTCATCGGCCTGGTACTCAAGTCCGACCTTGGTGTAGAGGTCCCAACAGTAATAGTCGAACGACATACCCTCTGTCCTGAGCCTTTCGTCGAGCGCCTTGATGGCTTCCAGGTCCAACTTCTCGAGATGGATGAATCCGACGACCACATCCGCGACCTGAACGCCCGTGTTGTCGATGTAGTTCTGGATCTCGACGGTGTGGCCCGCGGCGCGAAGGATCCGGACGAAAGTGTCCCCGAGAACGGAGTTCCTGACGTGTCCGATGTGAGCTGCCTTGTTCGGATTGACGGAGGTGTGCTCGACGCAGATCTTCTCGCCCGCTGCACTTTTTCCGGGAAGCGCCGGCTTTCCGGCGATTTGGGAAAGGTAACGTGCTCGGTTGTAATAGACGTTTATATAGCCCGGACCGGCGATCGAGACCTTTCCGACGAAATTGAACGATTCGAGGATCGGCGCGATCTTCTCGGCCAGCGTTCTGGGGTTCTGTTTCTCACCGGTCTTCTGCTTAAGTACCTTTGCAAGTTCGAAAGCCACGGGAAATGCAAGATCGCCGAGCTCCGTTTTGGGAGGGATCTCGGCGGCGATGTGATCGAGTTCGGCGCCCAGTTCTTCGGCGGCGAACGCGCGCAGGGCATCTGTCAGTTTTTGCTGAAATTCGAGAAAAGCCATATTGTTGGAAAGCCCGAAAAAATGAAGGGAAAGTATAGCTTTCGGGGGAATGGTTCTCAAAATGGGCAGTGGATCGTGAATGGTAGATTGAGAATTGAGAATTGAGATTTGGGAATTCTGAATGGTGAATGAAAGGCCAGCCCCTCAGGCCGTTTAGAGCAGCGCTATGCGCTGCCAAGGCCGCTCCTGCCGCGGCTTCCAATCCGGGCTTTTAAGATCACGATCTTCGAGCGGAGATTCCTTGAAAAGAAGCGGCGTACCTTACAAAGGCGGACGAAGCGCGTCCTTTGGATCCGGCGTGACTCTTTCGGATGTGAAAACTGAACTTTGTCGCCTCAAAAAAATGGAAACAGCTCCTGAGTTAAGACGGGTCGCACAGAGACTGGCTGAAGCACGTTCGGTCGCGATTCTCACCGGTGCGGGGATCTCGGCTGAATCGGGTGTCCCGACATTCCGGGGCGGAGGGGGCGCGGCGGTCTGGAAGGGAATGCGTTTCGACCAGATCTCTTCGGCCAAGATGGTCCGACGCGATCTTCCCGCGGTCTGGGAATGGTTCGATTATCGGCGCGGAGTTCTGCGGGAGTGCGAACCGAATCCAGCGCATCGCGCAATCGCAGGCTGGCAGGAACGATTCGAGTCGCTGACGCTCGTCACGCAGAACATCGACGGCCTGCACCGAGCGGCGGGGTCGCGCGACGTGATAGAGGTTCACGGGAACATACACCGTTCGCGATGCGTGGCCTGTTCGAAGCTTTTTCAGATGGACCGCGCGTGCGTTCCTCACGATCCGGACATGTGCGATTGCGGATCGCAGGTCCGCCCGGACGTCGTACTGTTCGGCGAGATGCTTCCGGAGGGGGCGTACGAGAAAGGGGCGGAGGCGGCCGCCTCTTGCGACGTTTTCTTCACGATCGGGACATCCGCGCTTGTGTATCCGGCGGCGATGCTTCCCGAGATCGCCAAGCGCGCCGGTGCGTTTCTCGTCGAGGTCAACCCTGAGGAGACGCCCCTGACGGCGATCTGTGATGTGTCGTTTCGTTGTGGCGCCGGCGAATTACTGCCTTTGCTCTGAGAGTATTTGCTAGGAATCGAAGGCGATCGCGTAGCGATCATATGAGTTTAGGCGTGGACTTAAGTCCACGATGTCCGGAGGGGAAAACGCCCGCATCGCGTAGCGATAGAATGCCGATCAATGTTCCGATCATTCTGCCGCTGACGCGGCGGCACCGGGTATCTCGCAAGTGGACCGTGGATTGAAATCCACGGCTAAACTCAAATGGCCGCTGACGCGGCATCTGATCCGGATGCCAAACGCCGATTTAGATCGCAGAGTGCGAGTCGCTGGCGTACCCAATCGTGAAGCGATCAAATGTAATTAGGTGGAAGTTTCAGCCCGTCATACCAGTTTTCTCCCAAAATTCTTGCCATCTGTTCGAAGATCTGCTTTGATTTAACTCCAATTCTCACAAAGGAGGTCCGCCCCCACGGCGGCATTTGAAATGGCAAACACCTATTCCTCACTCTTCTACCACTTCGTTTTCAGCACCAAGTCGAGAAAATACTTCATCAAGCCGGAAATGGAATCCAGGCTATGGAGATACATCGGCGGCATTGCGAACACAAACGGCTTTACCGCAGTTCAGGTCGGCGGGATCGAAGATCACGTCCACGTACTTGCACTCGCTCCCCCGAAAATCGAGCCGAGCAGAATGGTCAAACTGATCAAGGGTGGTTCATCAAGGTGGATCCACTCTGAATTCGAGTGGCTTCGCGGTTTTGAATGGCAAGACGGGTATTCGGCTTTCTCAGTAAGTAAGTCCGCCGTGCCTTCGGTCGATAAATATATCCGCGGTCAGAGAAGCCATCATAGGCGAATGAGCTTTGAGGACGAGTACAAGAGACTTCTTAGTCTTCACGATATTGATCCGGTCGATGAGCGATATATATTCGGCTAGCTGATCGTCGGATTCTGCCGCTGACGCGGCGGCACCGGGTATCTCGCAAGCGGACCGTGGATTGAAATCCACGGCTAAACTCAAATGGCCGCTGACGCGGCATCTGATCCGGATGCCAAACGCCGATTTGGAGCGGCTGAACATTCAGCTCGAAAATGGCGCTATGTGAATAGTGCCGCCGATCGCGTAGCGATCATATGAGTTTAGGCGTGGACTTCAGTCCACGTATCCCGACGCCAGGGGGACATAGGAAACAAAAATGCCCGCGGACTCGGTCCGCGGGCGTCAATTACCCAGTTGGTGGGTGAAACAGAGCTGATCCGGCTGTTAGCCTGACGCGGCCCTGGACCTGTCGCGAAGCGCCTTCACTCTGTCGTGAGCCGCCTTCACAAGGTGATACTCGCGGCTGACCACGTCGGAAACTGATTGCGGAAGTCCCGCTTTCATCGCCTTTTCATAGGCGTCGACCGCGAAGTCCTCGGCCCGCTCGGCCTCGTTGAGGATCGCCGTCTCGTCGTTCCCTGTGACTGCTGCCTTGATGTTCATCCAGCCCCTGTGAAGGCTGCCGGTGATCGACCCGTCGCTTTGCGGATCGCCTCCGTACTGCTTTACCGTGTCCTGGAGCTCCCGTGCGAAGTGGGACCTTTGGTTTGAGAGTTCCATAAAGAGGGCCTTCATCTGTTCGTTGTCCACGCCGTCCGCCGCGGTCTTGAAGCCTTCTTCACTGTCTCTGTTCGACTGGATCAGGTTGTTAAGGTGTTCGACGATCTCGTTCTTTTCCATCATTTCGATTATTCCTCCCTTTGAATTTCTAACGGTATTGATAAGGTGCAACACGCGTGCCGACGCGGAAAGCGGCGTGATTTCAAGCACTTAGCGAAGCCTCGTTGCAAGTTTGTGAGGCGTTTCGAGACACAGAAGTACGCGATGCATACAGGCCGGGGTTCGAAGTAAGGCCCCGAGTCCCGGCCTTTCGTCTGAAAATCTACCGGAGCCAAGGCGCCGTTGAGTTCTTGTTAGGCTTGTGGTCAAATCCCTCTATGCGCACGCTTTACTTCGACTGCTTTGCAGGCGCCAGCGGGAACATGGTTCTCGGCGCGCTTCTCGATCTGGGCGCAGATCGGAAGGAACTCGAGTCCGGGATCGAGGCGCTCGGCATTGAAGGCGTCTCGCTCCAGATCGAAAAGGTGAACCGATCCGGTATCAGCGCAACGCACATCGAGGTGCTGTACGAGGATCAGAAGCATCATCGTCACCTGTCCGACATAGAGGCGATCATCGACGCCGGCGATCTTCCGGGAAGAGTGAAGGATCGCGCGAAGAAGATCTTCGGCCGGCTTGCCGAGGCCGAGGCGTCGGTCCACGGAATTTCCGTCGAGAAAGTACACTTTCACGAAGTTGGCGCCGTCGATGCGATCGTCGATATCGTCGGCGCGTGCATCTGCCTGGAATCGCTTGGGATAGAGCGCTTCGCCTGTTCGAGGCTTCACATCGGAAGCGGCTTTGTGGATATGGACCACGGTCGATATCCGGTTCCGCCGCCGGCTGTTGCAAGGCTCGTCTCCGGCTTCGAGATCTACGCGGAAGGGATCGACGGCGAACTTCTCACTCCGACAGGCGCGGCGATCGTCACTGCGTTGTGCAAAGGCTCGGAGCCTATGCCCTCGATGAAGGTTGACGCCACTGGTTACGGCGCCGGGACAAGGCTTTACGACAAGTTCCCGAACGTGCTGCGCGTGGTGGTTGGTGACGCATTGGCCGCAGCGGCACCGGAAGCCGAGTCGCTGAGGCTGATCGAGACCAACATCGATGATTCGACACCGCAGGTGCTCGGATTCGTTATGGACAAGGCATTCGAACTCGGAGCGCTCGACTGCTGGTTCACTCCGGTCCATATGAAAAAGAACCGCCCCGCCGCGATGCTCTCGGTGCTTGCAGAGCCATCGGCGGAAGCCGCCCTGAAGAAACTCCTGTTTACGGAAACCTCGACGATAGGCGTGCGTGTCCGCGACGTCCGGCGGGAATGCCTCGAGCGGATCTCGATCACGGTCGAGACCGAGTTCGGCGATGTGGACGTAAAAGTGTCGAGATACGAGGGCGAGGTCGTGAACATCAAGCCGGAATTCGACCAGATGCGTGAGCTGGCCGAAAGGGACGGCGTGACGCTCCGTGAGGTCGAAAGGGCCGTAGTGGCCGAGCTCGGAAATGAGAACTATTTCGCGGCCAAGGGTTAAGATCTGCTGCATCTCGTCACGGAGAGAAGCCGCGCTGGCGATCGCTCACGGCGCATCGGCATTGGGTCTCGTTTCCGAAATGCCTTCCGGGCCGGGTGTCATCTCCGAAGAAGAGATCGCCGATATCGCTTCCGCCGTCCCTCCCCCGATCTCGACCTTCCTTCTGACAAGCCTTCAGGACGCGGACGCTATCGCGGATCAGGTCCGAAGGTGCTGTACCAACACGGTACAGCTTTGCGATTCGATCGATGGCAGCCATCATCGGCTCCGGAGGCTCCTGCCGGGAGTGAAGATCGTCCAGGTCATTCACGTCACGGGGCCGGAGTCGGTCGACGAAGCGCGGGAAACGGACTCGGGTGTCGATGCGATACTGCTGGATTCCGGAAACCCTTTGCTGGCCGTCAAGGAACTGGGAGGTACGGGACGGACCCACGACTGGGCATTGAGCCGTCGGATCGTCGAGTCAGTAGAGCTTCCCGTTTTTCTGGCGGGAGGCCTGAATTCCTCGAATGTAGCCGACGCCATCTCGTCCGTAAGGCCCTTCGGAATCGACCTTTGTTCGGGCGTCCGCACCGGCGGATCGCTTGACGAGTCAAAGTTGTCCGAGTTTTTTGCTAAGATTTAGCCTTACGTTTCTAAAGACATTCGATGGACAGAGAATTTGATCAGGAAAAGATCGCGAGCGGAGTGCGCCTGATCCTTGAGGGAATCGGCGAGGATCCTGACCGTGACGGTCTGCGCCGCACGCCGGAAAGGGTCGCGAACTTCTATGCCGAATTGACCGAAGGTATGCGCCAGGACCCTAAGGCGGAAGTCGTTCCGCTGCCGGGCGACTCGCACGACGAGATGGTGATCGTAAAGGACATCTCGATCGCCTCGGTCTGCGAACACCATCTTGCGCCGTTCGTAGGCGTTTGCCACATCGCCTACATTCCGAAGGAAGGCCGAATCGTGGGGCTTTCGAAGCTTGCAAGGATCGCCGAGATATATGCGCGAAGGCTGCAAGTGCAGGAGAGGCTTACGAAGCAAATAGCCGATACGCTGTTCGGGGAGCTAAAACCGCTCGGCGTGATGGTGGTCATCGAGGCCGAACACACCTGCATGACGCTTCGAGGGGTCAAGAAACCGGGAGCCAAGACCGTGACTTCGGCGGTGCTCGGCGGATTCCGGCGAGATCCCAGGACGCGCGCCGAGGCGATGAGCCTTATCACGGGGTAGCACGATAGGCTTCGACCTGACGCACCGAGGTACCGTGAACTTCAGTTTGCGCCGCGTGAATGCGCGGGGCACCCACTGGGCGGTTGCGGCGCCTCAGCGGGGGCGAGAGCAAAGCGACAACACCATCATTGAAGTTCAATAGAACAAGACGCTTAAATCATGAAGAATCTATTGTTATCAGCTTTGGCGATCCTTTTGATCTCCCCCGCACTGTTCGCACAGAAAGCAGGGAAATACGCCTCGCTTTTCAGCGAGGAGCAGCTCAAGGACACGGTGAGGTTCCTTTCGGACGACGGCTTTGAAGGCCGCGCGCCGGGAAGCCGGGGAGGCGAGCTGGCCGCGAAGTTCATCGCGTACAAGCTGAAAAGCCTGGGGATCAAACCCGGTAACGAAGGCAGTTACTTCCAGCCCGTCTCGCTCGTCGCGGTGAAAGCCGATACGGAAGCTAAGCTGCGGGTCTCAAACCGCAACGCCTCGTTCGATTACGATTTCGGAAGGGATTACGTGGTCACGACGGGCGCGCAAAGGCGGAACGTGAACGTCAATGCCGAGCTCGTGTTCGTAGGCTACGGGATCGACGCGCCTGAGCAGGACTGGAACGACTACAAGGGCGGCCGGGACGATTACGAGGGTAAGATCCTCGTGATGCTCGTGAACGATCCGCCCCCGACGCGTAGGGATCCGGAACGATTCGGCGGAAAAGCGCTTACCTATTACGGCCGTTGGACTTACAAGTACGAAGAAGCGGCAAGAAGAGGCGCTGCGGGCGTGATCCTGATCCATACGGACGAATCGGCGGGCTATGGCTGGAACGTCGTCGAAACGTCGATGGGCGGCGGCTGGCGATTTGAGGTAGAGCGCGGCCGGGGCGACAACACTCCATACCTCGATATGAAGTCGTGGGTCAGCGAGCAGACCGCGCGCAGGATCTTTTCCCAAGCGGGCCTGAACCTGAATGAGCTGATGGAGGATGCGGCAGACGACGATTTCAAGCCGGTGAAGACGGGTCTCACGGTCCAGCTTCGGCAGAACTACGAGCTTCAGATGGTGGAATCCAATAACGTCATAGGCTTCTGGGAAGGAAGGGACGACCGGCTGAAGAATGAATACGTGATCTACACGTCGCACTGGGACCATCTGGGCGTCGGCAAGCCGAACGCTGACGGCGACAGTATCTACAACGGGGCGCTCGACAATTCGTCGGGAGTCGCCCAGACGCTCGCGCTCGCCGAAGCGATCACGAAGCTTCGCCGCGACGACCAGCCGAAGCGTTCGCAGGTATTCCTGTTCACGACGGCCGAGGAGCAGGGGCTCCTGGGCGCGGAATGGTATTCCAGGAACCCTGTATATCCTCTGACGAAGACGGCCGCGAACATCAATATCGACGGCGGGAACTTCTACGGGATCACGCGCGATTACGGCGCGCTTGGTGCCGAACGGTCCGAGGACCTCGAGGACATCGTCAACGACGCTTTGAAAGACCGCAGTATGAGGTTTCTGCCGGACAACAGGCCGGAGCAAGGATATTTCTTCCGCTCCGACCATTTTCCGTTTGCGAAAGCCGGCGTTCCCGCGCTCAGCATACGTTCCGGTGCCGATTATGCCGGCAGGCCCGCGGGATGGAGCGAGCAGTTCTTCGCCGAATACAATTCGAAACATTACCACCAGCCTTCTGACGAATTCCGCGAGGACTGGACCTTCGACGGAATGGTCCAGATGCTGGACGTGACGCTCGACATAGCTTTAAGGATTTCGGACCGCGGGAAGCTGCCGAAGTACAACAAGAAGGACGAATTCGCGAAAGCGCAGCCGGAGCGATAGTGAGTGAAGTTCAGTGTCAGTAGCCCGACCGTCAGGGAGGGCGTAGAAACGAATCGTCGAGAAGACGCAGCGAAAAGAAGGGCGGGCACAGGTCCCGCCCCTACAAAATGAATCCCTTCTACATCACAACCCCGATCTATTACGCGAACTCGCTTCCGCACCTTGGTCACCTGTACACGACCACGGTGGCGGACGTAGTGCGAAGGTACAAGCGCCAGAGGGGTTTTGATACATGTTTCCTGACGGGGACGGACGAGCACGGGATCAATATCCAGAGGGCCGCAGAGTCCAACAAGCGCACTCCAAAAGAGCAGGTCGATTTCATCGCCGGCGAATTGAAAGTACTCTTCAGGGACTTCAATCTCGATCCGGAGCACGGCGGGTACGACATCTTTATGCGGACGACCAGCGAGTTCCATTACTCCGCCGTGCAGGCGTTCTGGTCGAAGATCGCGGATAACAGCACACCGAAAGGGAACCCGACGATCTACAAGGGATTTTACGAGGCCTGGTTTTGCGCGGCGTGCGCCGAGTTCAAGACCGAATCGGAGTACGAGACCGTGGAGGGTGAAGATGCGCCCAGGTGCCTGATCCACGAGAAGCCGCTCGACCGCGTCGAGGAAGAGAGCTACTTCTTCCGCCTTTCGGATTACGACGAGGCTCTTCTGGAAGCGATAGAGAACGACCCGAAACTGATAAGGCCCGAGGCAAGGCGCAATGAGATCGTTTCGTTCATCAGGTCCGGACTTCAGGACCTTTCGATCAGCCGCGAGAAGAGATCGGTTTCGTGGGGCGTGCCGGTTCCGGGCGATGAGGGCCACGTGATGTACGTTTGGATGGACGCCCTGTCGAACTACATCACCGCGATAGGCTACGGGGACGAAAACAAGTCGGATAACTTCGAAAGGTACTGGTCGAACGCCTTCCACTTCATAGGCAAGGACATTCTGCGGTTCCATACCGTCTACTGGTTCTCGTTCCTCATAGCCGCCGGAGTTGGACTCCCGAAGACGGTCTACGCCCACGGGATGTGGCTCGATGCCGAAGGCCGCAAGATGGGCAAGACACTCGGAAACGTGATCGAGCCTGAAGTGCTTAAGAAGCATTTCTATGTCGACGGCGTAAGATATTTTCTTCTGCGAGAGATGGTCTTTGGGCAGGATTCAAAATTCAGTTACGAAAGCCTCGCCGACCGTTCGAATGCTGATCTCGCCAAAGGGCTCGGCAATCTATGCGCGCGAACGCTCTCGATGATCCACAAGTACCGCGAAGGCAAAGTGCCGTCGGGTCTGATAAGAGAGGAAAATTATATCTACTCCAAGAGGGCCGGGCTCAGTCCGGACGCGGAGGAACTTGTGTCGGTTATCGAGCTTGCGCGTGACGAGTACCTTCGCCGTTTCGACGATTTCGACTTCTCGATCGCTCTCGAATCGGCCTGGAAGATCATCGCGTTCGTCGACAAGATGATCACTCACACCGCGCCCTGGAAGCTCGTTAAGGATGACGATCAGGAAGAGACGCTGAACGCGGTCCTTTACCGTTCGCTGGAGTCCCTGAGGTGGCTGTGCGTCATTCTCCATCCGGTGATGCCGGAAGCGACAGGAAAGATCTGGGAGCAGATCGGGCTAGAGGGCGATCTCGAACTCGAAGATCCGGGCGAGCTGAAGTGGGGCGGCATCGAAGCCGGTCACGAGGTCGGCGAAAGCGATCCGGTGTTCCCTATGCTGGACAAGGAAAAGATCATGACTGAAATAGAAGCGGCGAAACAAGCGCCGGAAAAACAAGACGAGAAACAGGAAGAGAAGGACGAGTTCATCACGATCGACGACTTCTTCAAGGTCGAACTGCGGGTGGGAGAGATCCTCGAGGCGGACCGAATCGAAGGTTCGGACAAGCTTCTGAAGTTCAGGGTCGACCTGGGGGAGGATGAGCCTCGGCAAATCCTGGCGGGGATCGCCCAGCACTACGAGCCCGAACCGCTTGTCGGGACCAAGGTCGCGATAGTTTCGAACCTGAAGCCCAGAAAGCTGTTCGGTCTGGAATCGCAGGGTATGGTCCTCGCGGCGTCGGTCGGCGAAGAAGGAAGGCCGGTGCTGGCCACTTTCAAGGAAGACGTCCCGAACGGTACCCGCCTCAAGTAGCTCCCGATGAGACTCATTGACTCGCATTGTCATATCGACGGTCCGCGTTTCGACGAAGACCGCGATGAGGTGGTCCGCCGCGCGTTGGAAGCCGGCGTGAAGGCAATGCTGAACGTCGGGACGGGAAGCCCTTCCGAAGATTCGTTCGAAAAGACGCTTGCCCTAACCGAAAGATACGATTGTATTTACGGCTCAGCAGGGATTCATCCGCACGATGCTTCGGAGTATTCGGATGAGGTCGAAGCACGGCTTCGAAAGTTGATCGGATCGTCCGGGAAGATGATCGCCTGGGGGGAGATAGGCCTGGATTATTACTACGACCATTCGCCGAGAGATATACAGCGCGACGTGTTCCGGAGGCAGATCCGTGCCGCGCGCGACGAGGGCCTTCCGATAATCATCCACAGCCGTGACGCGAACGAGGACACGGTCGGCATACTTTCTGAGGAGTGCTCGTACGAGGGTTTCCGCGGCGGGATAATGCATTGCTTCGGCGGCACCGCGGAAATGGCGGAAGCGCTGATCCCGCTCGGATTCCTTATATCTTTCGCGGGCAACGTGACCTTCAAGAACGCCGACGACCTTAGGGACGCAGCCCGAGTCGTGCCAAGGGACAAACTGCTGGTCGAGACCGATTGCCCCTACCTGACGCCGGTACCGCATAGAGGTAACCGGAACGAGCCTTGTTTTGTCGCCGATACCGCGAAGTTTCTTGCAGAATTCTACGGTGAAAGTCCGGAAGACCTTGCGGAGCGGACGACGAACAACTTTTGCGATCTTCTCGGGGTGGAGATCTGAGAACAAAGAGTGCGGGACGCGGATGAACACGGATTGAGCAAAGATATTGAAGAGCGGCTTAGAGCTGCAGCGCTAATCGCCGATTTCGTATCTCCCTCACCCCCTTTATCCCTGTTTGAGCCTTTCCAATAAAACAAATAATATCGTTAGGCTATGGCGAAAGAGAATTCATTCGATATTGTCTCGAAGACGAACCTCGCGGAAGTCCAGAACGCGATCAACCAGACCCGCAAGGAACTCAGCCAGAGGTTCGACTTCAAAGGCAGCAAGGCGCTTGTGAGCCTGCACAACGGCGAGCTGATCATCTCTGCCGAAGACGACACGCGGCTCCGTAACCTCAACGACGTGCTGCAGTCGAAGCTCGTCAAACGCGGCGTATCGCTTCAGGCGCTTCACTACGGTCCGAAAGAGCCCGCGGCCGGCGGCACGATCAGGCAGATCGTGCAGATCCAGCAGGGAATCCCTACTGACGAGGCCAAAGAGATCGTTAAATTCATAAAGGGCACGAAGAAAAAGGTCCAGGCGGCGATCCAGGGCGACTCTGTGAGGATCTCCGGCAAGAGCCGCGACGATCTTCAGGACATCATCGCCGAGCTCAAGAAGAAGGACTTCGGGATCGATATGCAGTTCGACAATTACCGTTAGGGAGCGATGCAGATCTTCAGCGCAAAATTCGCCGAGACCAAAACGACCGCCGGGATGGCGAACATCCTCCGGTTGATCCGGCGCGAGATGGAGCTCGTCGAAGAAGAATTCGCTCGCCAGGCGAGTTCGAACGTCCAGGTGATCTCGTATCTCGGCGAATATCTGCGCGCGTCCGGAGGAAAGCGCGTCCGCCCCGCGCTCTTGATCCTCGCGAACCGCGCTGCGGGTGACGAGAGCCAATCCGGATCGGTGATCAAGCTTGCGACGGTGATGGAGATGATCCATACCGCGACGCTTGTGCACGACGACATCATCGACAATGCCGCCACCCGGCGAAACACTGTCACCGTGAATGCGAAGTTTGGGAATCAGGCGGCGGTCCTTATGGGCGACTGGCTCTATATGTCGGCGTTCGAAACAGCGCTAGAGGAAAGGAGCCTTGAGATCCTCGATATCCTGATCGAACTGACGAGACGGATGACCGAAGGCGAGCTCATTCAGCTCACGATGCTCGGCCGGACGGATATATCCAAAGAAGATTACTTCAACATACTTCGCCGAAAGACCGCATTCCTTTTCAGCGCCTGCTGCGAGATCGGGGCGATCCTCGCCGGCGCAGAACCGGAGGTCCGAGCTGAACTGAAAAACTACGGAATGAACCTCGGAATGGCGTTCCAGCTTGCCGACGACGTGCTCGATTTCACCGCCGACAAGGACGTGCTTGGAAAAGCATCCGGAGCCGATCTACTTGAAGGGAAGCTGACCCTTCCTCTGATACTGCTTGTGAAGGAGGATCCATCCGTAGCTGGGCTTCTGGAGGATGTAATGCGCGGCGGGGAATACGGCTCCGGGGTGCGCGAGCGCCTCCTTGAAATGTTAGGCGAGGCCGGCACACTCGAGAAGACCAGGAAGACGGCGCTCGAGTATGCGGACAAGGCTGTGAAAAATCTTGAATTGCTGCCGGAAACAAGGTATGGTTTAGCCTTGAGCGAGGTTCCATCGCTTATGATCAACCGCCAAAGCTAGCAATTGCTTGCCTTTACACCCTTTTTCCTAATATGTCAGGTTCAATGTCCAACGAAAGCCTCATTGCGACACTCGAGAACAGCCTTCGCAGCGCAAGGAACGCCCAGCAAAGGTGCCTCGTGAGGCTCCGCGAGCTTGAGGAAGAGGCGGGAAGAATCAGGCAGGAGGCCGAGGCGTACGAAAAGAGCGCGGAACAGACCGAAGCTGCGATCTACAGCCTGCTTGCGACTATGCGGACAGGAAACCAGCCGCCGCGCCAGATCGCGAACCTTCGCATCGACGAGGACTACGAGCTTCCTTCGGACCTGAGGAGGTTCCGCCAGAGAGAATCAGATCAGACCGGTGCTTACGACAAGGATTCGAGGGTCCTTGAGGATTACGCAAGGATCTCGCCTGACGGCGATTCGGGCGATTCCAGGGGAGGCAGAAGCGTTCCGGCGATAAGCCAGAAGATCGAACCGATAAGCCAGCGATTCGCCGACCGGACGATCACGCAGGCCTGCACTCTGATCTTGAGAGAATCGGGCGAACCGCTTCACGTCAACGAGCTTTACAATCTGCTTGTTTCGGGCGGGTTCGAGTTCAAAGGCAACAATCCTACGATCTCGATCGCCGTTTCGCTGAACAGGAACAGACGTTTCCGAAAAGTTGCTCCGGGCACGTTCGACCTCGTGATGAGGGAAGCTTCGAAAGCCTCCTGAGACAGATCAGAACCATACGACTTTGAAACAGGCCGTCCATCCGGGCGGCCTTCGTAGTTTTGGCCGCTTTGAACTTGACAAAGAATATCGGCAATGAAGAATTGCCCGTATGAAATTGCGACTGACCGTTGTGAACGGCTCGATCGGGGGGCAGGTATTCGAACTCGAGACCGGGCATTTGTTGATCGGACGTAGCGCCAACTGCAGCGTCAAGTTCGATCCGCTTGTCGACAACATCGTCTCTTCCCAGCACGCGTTCATCTACGCGACCGACGACGGGTTCCTAGTCCGGGACAACGAAAGCACAAACGGCACTTTTTTGAATGGGGAGCGCATCTCCGAAGCAAGGCTGAATCCGGGCGACGTGTTGACATTCGGGCGTGACGGCATCCAGGCCAGGATCGATATCGTTGAGCCGGCGCCTGTGTTTCAGGAAGCGTCAGCGGATAGGCCCGCCCCGACGGAAGAGTCGGTCGCGCCCATTCCCGCCCCTTCCACCGCTTCCGCCTTTGAAGTCGAAACCGAGGAGAAAATTCGAAGCGAGCCCGCGAACTTTGGGCAGACGATCTCCGGATTCGGCCTCAGCGCACCCGAGGTAAAGCTCCCTCCGCCGCAGACCGGGATGTATGTGGCGGTCGCGATAATGTCGATCCTGATCTTGATCGCCTCCCTGCCGTTGATACTTCTGATAGTTGTGGGGCTGGGGCCGGTCGCGACCGTAATCGCCACGTTCACGGCGTTCCTGCCTCTCGCGCTTTATCTCGCTCCCTTGCTCTGGCTCGACCGTTACGACCCTGAGCCGTTCTGGCTGCTCATCCTGTGTTTTGCGTGGGGAGGCGTGGTCGCGATCCTGCCATCGGGGATCGTGAACGATGTTTTCTCGCAAGTCGTGACACGGGCGACGATGAACGCGCAGGTCGGAGGGCTGGCGGCCGCTGTCATTTCAGCTCCGTTCATCGAGGAACTGATGAAGGGGATCGGTCTGTTCGCGATGCTCTTGTTCTTCAGGCGTAAGTTTGACGACATACTCGACGGGATCGTGTTTGCGGGCGTGATCGCACTCGGTTTCGCGACGGTCGAGAACGTCACATACTACGGCGGCGAACTCATCATGAAGGGCTTTGAAGGGCTCTTCTTCATTTTCATCCTGCGGGGGATCCTGTCGCCGTTCGCCCACGTTACGTTCACGATGATGACCGGCATCGGGTGCGGCATTTCAAGGGAATCTCACAATTGGTTCGTCAGGATCGCAATGCCGCTCGTCGGCCTTGGCGCGGCGATGTTCCTTCACGCTGTGTGGAACGGAATGAGCGTGGTGATGCTCTCCGTTCTATTCGCGACCGGCGCTGTCGAATACTGCGCTGAAGTCGGGCTGGGCGGGGAAAATATCGGCTACTGCGCGTTCTTCGTAGGGTACACCGTGCTTGAGATCCCCGTGTTCCTGATCTTCGTCGCATTCAGCCTGATCATCATGCGCCGCCAAAGCAGGACGCTGCGGGAAATGCTGGCGATCGATGTCGCGCGAGGGCTGATCGAGGAAGAGCACCTGAAGATCGCCACGTCTCTTTTCAAGAGCATCTTCTGGCCTCTGGGCGGTATCTCCAGCGGCAAATTCCTGAACCGCAGGCGGTACCTGCGCGCGATCGGGAGCCTTGGCCTCTCGTACTGGCACATACAGAGGGCGACGAAGGCCCAGGGCCACACGGCGAGCTTCCAGACGAACCCTTACCTGAGGAGCGAGGTCGAGCGGCTGGCCAAGCTTGTATAGGCGCTTCGCGGGTAAATCGTGAATCGTAAATCGTGAATCGTAAATCGTAAATCGTGAATCGAGAATCGGAAATCGTGAATCGTGTCCGAAGCCCAAGCGTTAGCGCGGGCGACGGGCATAGTCGGTACCCGGAGCGCGAGCGACGGGCATAGTCGGTACCCGGAGCGCAAGCGACGGGCATAGTCGGTACCCGGAGCGCAAGCGACGGGCATAACAAAATCGAAAAAGAAACAAGATCGACAGGATAGAGAGGATTGGAAGCGCGATCCGGCCTAATAGGTCCTTAGTGTCCCTTCGTGTTTCTTAGTGGTTAATTCCCCGTTTTGCAAGACATCGGCACGGAACCGTTCGGAAGCCTTTCAAATCAGAAAGCTGTGGGGGGGCTATGATCAAAAAACTCTTCGGTCCGTCGATTTTTGCCATCACTTTACTCCTAGGGATCGCAGCCTCTTCATTGATACCGCTTGCGTCATCGGGGGCTGAGATTGCGGTGACGTCAACTGCCAGGACGTTCGGGTTTCTCCCGGAATACGAGACCAGTCCGGATGGAAAAGTCGAGATAGTGTTTCTCGGTGAGAGAGAAAAGTCAGGTGCGGCCTACCTTCATTTCCGGGTGATCAACCGATCAGACACAACAGCCAAATACTGGTCAGAACTGACCGATGGCCCGGAGAATTACATTCTTGAGATCGATGGTGAAGAACAGAACATGCTTTGGTGCGGTAACGGGCAAACGCAGAAGCCCCTGTATCCTGGCGATTCGGTTGATGTCTCGATCTATCGGCCGGTCATCGACGGGATGCTTCCCTCCAAAGGCGGATCGGTCCGGATCGGATACTACTTCAAGCTCGGTGACAGTTCGCAGGAGGTCTTTGCGCGGTCGCTGCAGATGAAGCGCGGGGAAGTAGCCCTACCGTAACTTTGGACGATGGTAGGATTCTTGAAGACGAGTGACGCGCTCCAGTCTGCGAAGTGACGAAATGACGATGACCTCAACATTCTTGCGATTGGCCGCTCTTGTGGTCGGATTTGTCCTGCTCACAAACTGCTGGAATGTGCCGGATAGTGCGAATACGGACAATCGCCAGGGACCGGATGCCAACGTGAATGAAAAGATCGATCCGCGCACTGAACAAAGTCCTCTTTCCGAACCCCTGCGAAAACTCAACCGCATGCGAGAACTGTGGCGATCGCATAAGATCTCCGACTACGACTTCGAAATGAGTTTGTATGTACCAGGTGTTGGCACGCCTCCCTGGCCGGTCGATATCAGGGTGCGTGGTGGGAGATCGGTCTCGATCACCCCGAAACGTGACGATGATCGGAAGAATCCTTATTTGAACTATTACGACCGTTACAGGACGGTGGAACAGATCTTTTCAACTTTGGAAGAGGAATTCCGGAAGTCTCGTGAAGTCTCGGTCGAATATGAAAGCGAGTTGGGTTTTCCTAGTAAAGCGAGGATCGTGAGAGATCTCTGTGCGGACTGTTCCTGGAGTTTTGAAGTAGTGACCCTTTCGCCCGCGAAGCGCGAAGAGTGAATTTGTCACAAACCTCCTAATCAACCTACTTTAGCAAGCCACTACCCAAAACACCCCGTCTCAAGCTTTAAATAATCTACTGTCTCTATCTTTGGCTGACTTCTTTATCTGCAAGTCATTGGCCGGTCATCGTTAGGGAACCGTAATCAAATTGAGATCAATTCCCCGAGGTGAACTATGACATACACAGCGATTCGAGCATTTTCTTTTTTCACTGCATTCACGATCGGCCTTTTCTTCGTTTCAGGCGTGCAGGCCTTTAACGATCTCTCAGACACGGCAGCCGGCAGGAATACAGGGTCGACCATATCCGATTCAGGGAGATCGACGTCTGCAGAAGGCTTCGTCGAGATCCGCTATCTCGGATCCGGAGTGGAGGACGGGAACGAGGTTTTCAGGTTCGAAGCGTACAATGCGGGCGATTCGGAAGCCGTCTTCATGTCCTATCCCGACTCCGGTCTCGACGGTCTCCAGTTCAAGATCGACGGAACGGAAAAGGCGCTCTTTCTGTGCGGCACCGGCATGGTCGAACGCGTGCTCGGTTCCGGCGCTTCGATCGAATTCTCCGTTTCGAAGGCATTTCTCGATCACCTGATGAAGGACGGGGGAAAGACCCTCAGCGTGGGTCATTATTTCAAGCGGGCAGACTCGGACGAATACATCGCGGTGTGGAGCGGGGATGTTGCGCTTGATTGATCAATTCGCGCAATCCAACTCTATCAACAGAAAAGAGCGCCGAACCTAAAGAGTTCAGGCGCTCTTATATTTTTGACGGCTGTTCTTGACGGATCACCAACCGGACTTCCTGGCAACGTGCGATATCCAAAGGCTGAAATCTTAAGTATCCTGTCTATCCTGTTTATTTCCGTTGTTTCCAGATAGGCAGGGCGGGGACAAGCCCCGCCTCCATAGCTAATACGCCCGCGCGAAGATCACCCTCTTTGCAGACGGGTCACCCGTGTAAACGCATTCTCCCGCTTCCTCGATCGAGTTCAGCGGGATCAGGCGGATGGTGGCCTTCGTCTCTTCCTTTATCTTAGCCTCCGTTTCGACCGTCCCGTCCCAATGCGCCGCGACGAAGCCGCCTTTTTCGATCTGCGCTTTGAAGTCGTCCCAGTTGTCGACCGAGAACGTGTTCTCTTCGCGGAAGGCGAGCGCGCGGTCGTAAAGGTTCTGCTGGATCTCTCCAAGCAGTCCCTCGATGTGATCCGCGATGCCTTCCATCGGGCGGGTGTCCTTAGAAAGCTCGTCGCGCCGGGCGACCTCGACCGTGCCGTTCTCGAGATCGCGCATCCCGATCCCTAACCGGACCGGCACGCCTTTCAGTTCGTACTCAGCGAACTTCCAGCCGGGCTTGTACTTGTCGTCGTCGTCGAACTTGACAGTGATGCCGCGCGATTCGAGTGCCTGCACGATCGGCCCGACCTTCTCGGCGATCTTCGGCAGATCCGCGTCGTCCCTGTAGATCGGTACGATCACGACCTGTGTGGGCGCCAGCTTCGGCGGCAGGACGAGGCCGTTGTCGTCCGAATGCGCCATGATCAATGCCCCGATCATACGAGTCGAAAGTCCCCAGCTTGTCGCCCACGGATAAGTCTGTTCGTTGTCCTGGTTCACAAACTTCACATCGAAGACCTTCGCAAAGTTCTGACCGAGGAAGTGCGACGTCCCGGCCTGAAGGGCCTTTCCGTCCTGCATCAGCGCCTCGATGCAA
Source organism: Aridibacter famidurans (assembly GCA_024103495.1). GTDB lineage: Bacteria > Acidobacteriota > Blastocatellia > Pyrinomonadales > Pyrinomonadaceae > Aridibacter > Aridibacter famidurans. Next base: position 164 of record JAGFIQ010000013.1, on the reverse strand, counting down.
TACGTCTCGACAGCGCCCGCGAATCGCTCCGTCTCCGTCTTGAGTCCCTGGATCACCGGCAGCGCCATCCAGTCCTCGGCGAAGGTAGAGTACACGCCGAGCATTCTCTCGGTCTCTTCGATCGCCTCCTGTTCTGAAGCGTGGGCGGTGTGGCCTTCCTGCCA
>JAGFIQ010000162.1 GCA_024103495.1 Aridibacter famidurans | reverse complement strand
ATCTGATATCTTCGCTCACCGCTCACCGCTCACCGCTCACCGCTCACTGAACTATGGGATTACAACTACGCAGAAAAACCCACGAGTCGATCGTTTACATCGACCGCGATTCGGCGCCGAGGATAATGCCGAAAGGGGAGGACTTCATTCTTGAAGACCTGCCGATCGGCACGCGCGTGATCTATCCGAACCCGCCTATCAAGGGGCTCCCGAACCGCGAGGCCGCGATCCGCTACGCGGTCAACAATCCGATCGACGCAAAGCCGCTCTACGCGCAGCTCGAGCCGGGGATGAAGGTCACGATCGCCATGGACGACATCTCGCTGCCGCTTCCTCCGATGGCGACGCCGGACGTTCGCCAAACGATGCTCGAGGTGGTCCTCGACATGTGCTATGCGAACGGCGTGGACGACATTCACCTGATCATCGCCAACTCGCTCCACAGGAAGATGACGGAGTGGGAAATGAAGCGGATGGTCGGGTCTAAGATCCACAAAGCGTTCTATCCCGACCGTTATTACAACCACGACGCAGAAGACGACCTGGGGCTTGTGACGCTCGGAGAGACCCGTCACGGCGAGCCTCTGAGGATCAACCGGAGGGCGGCGGAAAGCGATCTTCTCATCTATCTCAACATCAACCTTGTACCGATGGACGGCGGCCACAAATCGGTGGCGGTCGGCCTGTGCGATTACGAATCGCTCCGTGCGCATCACGAGCCGCAGACGATAATCGATTCCGATTCCTACATGTACCCGCCCGATTCGGAGCTGAACCACAAGGTCCACAGGCTCGGAAAGCTTGTCGACGAGCATATGAACGTCTTCCACATCGAGACGGCGCTCAACAACAAGATGTTCGGCGAGGGGTACGACATTCTCACGAAGAACGAGGACGAGTTCACGTTCGGCGACCGTATGAAATGGGAGACGATGAAACGCACGTTCTCGAAGCTCCCGAGAAAGGCGAGGCGCAAGCTTCTTCACGAGATCCCCGCGCAGTACGAGGTGATCGCCTGCTACGCCGGCGAGACGGAGAAGGTCCACGAGAAGATACTTGAGCGGAACTACCAGCAATACGTCGTTCCCGTGAAGGGCCAGTGCGACATAATGATCACGGGCATTCCGGACATCTCGCCGTACAACGTCTATTCGGCCCTGAACCCTCTGCTCGTCCAGGTGATGGCGCTCGGCTATCACTTCAATATGTACAAGGGCAAGCCTTTGATCAAGAAGGACGGCGTGATGATAATCACGCACCCGTGCTTCGACGAGTTCGACCACGATTTTCACCCGAGCTACATAGAGTTCTTCCACCGCCTGCTTCCCGAATCGCGCGACGCGTTTTACCTGCGCGAGAAGTACGAGCGCGAGTTTGCCGAGAACCCGGCTTATATCGAGATGTACAGAAGAGGGAACGCCTATCACGGCGCGCATCCGTTCTTTATGTGGTACTGGGGCGAGAATGGAAGGCAGCACGTCGGCAAGGTGATCGCCGCGGGAGCGGAGAACGCTCACGTGCCTGATATCCTCGGCTGGGAACGCGCGGACAACCTGACGGAAGCGATCGCGATGGCGAGAAGCTATATGGGCAGAAGCGCGGAGATCACGATGCTCCACCAGCCGGTCATAGCACTCGCGGAAGTTACCGATTAGCCGCGGATGACGCGGATCTTACGGATGATCGCTTTTGTTTGAGGTTCAGCAATGGCGCCGCAAACGAAGACCAAAGCGGCGGAAGTTGATTTAGGTTACCGGAGACGATAAATGAGCGTGAGACCGTGAAGTAATCGATTGTCCATCTTACATTTAGGTGGCTCAATTCACGATTTTCGAATCACGATCTACTATTCACCATTTCCGATTCTCGATTTACGACTACGAATGAAACTTTCTCCAACAGAAGTATTCAAGGGGAAGAAGATATTCTTCATCGGCGGGACTGGCTTTGTCGGCAAGGTCACGCTGTCGATGCTCCTGCATAACTTTCCGGACATAGGGAAGGTCTATGTCACCGTCCGCGCCCGCGACGAGTACGAGTCGCTGAACCGGTTCTGGAACAGCGTCGTGACCTCGCCGACGTTCGATCCTCTCCGCGAGAAGCACGGCGACAAGTTCGAGGAATTCATAAACGAGAAGGTCGTGCCGGTCAACGGGGACGTCGGCAACGAGTTCCTCGGGATGACCGAGGAGCAGGCGAAAGAGGTGATGGGCGACTGCGACATCATCATCAACTCGGCAGGGAACGTGACGTTCAATCCCCCGCTCGAAAGCGCTCTCCGTACAAATGTCGTAGGCACGAACAACGTGCTCGAACTAGCGAGGATGATGAAGCGCCCGTGCCTTGTCCACGTCTCCACCTGTTTTGTCGCCGGAAAGCGCAGCGGATCGATCTGGGAGAACGAGGAGGTCGTCGGATACTTCCCGCGCAAGAACGAGCTTGTAGGTACGACGTTCGACGTCAACCAGGAGATCGAGGACTGCGCGCGCCTTTCGGAACAGGCGAGGCAGGAAGCGGACGACGCCGTCAACATCGCGAAGTTCCGCGAGATGGCCCGCGAACGGCTGATCGAGGAAGGCCGCGATCCGGACGATGAAAAGGCCGTCAGCTCCGCCATCTTCCGCGAGCGGAAGATGTGGATCCGCGAGCGCACGACGGAGCTTGGCGAGGACCGCGCCGGCTACTGGGGCTGGACCAACATCTACACATATTCCAAATCGCTCGCCGAGCAGATCGTCGCCCAGCAGGACGACATCGTGAAGGTGCTTGTCAGGCCCTCGATCGTCGAATCGTCGGTCAGCTATCCATTTCCGGGCTGGAACGAGGGTTTCACGACGACCGCGCCTCTGATCCTGATCGCGCTTCGCGGACAGCCCGTTATTCCGGTCAATGAGAAGCTGGTGCTCGACATCATCCCG
>JAGFIQ010000110.1 GCA_024103495.1 Aridibacter famidurans | reverse complement strand
CCCGCCTGGCGGCGGGCGACAAGCCGAAGCTAATCGCGCCCGATAACTCATCACTCATAACTCATATCTCATCACTCATCACCCAACACCCATCACTCGATTCTCCCCTCCCATCACTTCCTCACGTTCGTATTTCCCGCCCGGGAATATATACTTACGAATCCGCCATAATACGGCGCAGACCATATGAGCGACTCTCCCGCCGCGGAAGCGGCAAATCTCTCCGGCGAGGTCCCGGCTGTCGAGGATAAGCCAAAGAAGAACCGGTTCGACCGTTCCATCGTGGAAGGGCCGCTGAGCCGCGCCGTGTGGAAGCTCGCCTGGCCTACGATGCTCACCAATATCTTCGGCGGCCTGCAGGGAATGGTCGATCACGCGATGGTCGGAAACGTAGTCGGCTTCAGGGGAAACGCCGCTATCGGCGTCAGCTGGCAGATATTCCTCGTGGTGGTCGTGTTCATCTCTTCGATCTTCACCGGGATGAGCATTCTCGTCGCCCGTTTCGCAGGCGCCGGAGAAGAAGACAAGGTCGACCGCACCGTCTATCAGGCATTCCTGACCGCGATATTCATCACTCTAGGGCTGATCGCGCCCGTAGGTTACTTCGCATCGCCATTGCTTCTCGATCTGGTCAACGCGACGCCCGCGGTCCAGCAGGAGGCGCTGCCGTACCTGAGGATAATGTTCCTTTTCAGCACGGGGATGATGATCTTCTTTATGCTCAGCGGAGCGCTTCGGTCCGCGGGCGATGCCAAAACGCCGATGGTCCTGGGAATCGCGATGACGGTGATGAACCTTGTCTTCAACGTCATTCTCATCGGAGGAGTGGGTCCTATACCTTCATTCGGAACGATGGGTGCCGCGATGGGAACCTGCATAGCTTCCGGGATTATAGGTGTCTACGCGATCTACAGCTTGTGGAGCGACCGCTGGGTGGTCTCGATAAAGCAGAAGTCCGGCAACTACGCGCCGGACTGGAAGGTGATCCGAAAGTTGTTCAACTTCGGACTCCCCGCAGGGATCCAGGGCATCGCGATGAACGTCGGAGGCGTGTTTCTTCTCGCGTTCGTCGGCTCGCTCGCCGAAAGCGCCGCCTCGCAGGCGGCATACGCAGTTTCCTACACACAGTTATTCTCGCTGATCACTTGGACATCGGTGGGACTTATGGGCGCCGCCGCTGCGGTCGCCGGTCAGAATCTGGGCGCCGACAATCCCGAAAGGGCCGTTGCAGGTGTGAAGACGGCGTCGCGATTCGGTTTGATGGGGGCGGCCTTTGTCGGCGTGTTCTTTTTCTTCTTTCCTCAGCAGCTTCTCGCGATATTTGGAATGACCGAACCCGTTGTCGTAGAGATCGGGGTCCAGCTGCTGCGGGTCCTTAGCGTATCCGGCCTTCTTGTCACCGTCGCGCTTACATACACAGGCGGCCTGCAGGGCACCGGGGATACGAGAAGCCCGCTGTATATCTCGATCATCTCGCAGATCGTCGTCCCGCTCGGAATCTGTTTTGTGATGCAGCAGACCGTCGGGCTTGAGCCGATCCACATATGGCTTGCGATCCTCGCGGGACACGCCACACGCGCAGGGCTCAGTGTCTTCAAGTTCAATCAGGAAAAGTGGCGGCACATCAAGGTGGATATCGAGACCACGGTCGGCTAGGTATCCATTCCAGCGCATCCTTGCACAACTGGTCAAAATCTCGCCAATGCTGTATTTTCTGGTTGGCGTCGTTCGGCTTCAGATGCGCTCCCTGTCTTCATCAGGCGGTCCTGGTTCGTGGGATCTGTCGTCGGCCCGATCCTTTTAATTCCAAACGAGAATTCCCTTCGAACAAGTTCAGGAGGCCGGCTGATGGCTCGTCTACCTTTGCCGGAATACCGTATGTTCAGACTCAGGTCCGTTATCGTCGTCTTAGCCTTGCTCTTCGCGGGGTCTTATTCGGCATTCTCGCAATCCCGTCCGAAAGAGCCGATTTCCGGTCCTGATGAAGCCGCGGCGATGCCGACCCCGGAACCAGAAGCGGATACGGAGTCAGACTATCGCCTGAGAACGGGAATGAATGAGTTCGGAGTATTCGTGAGCGGCGGACCGGCGATGGCGACATTCACCGGGCTTCTTCCCTCCGAATCGCGAAACCGGTACCTGATCCAGGGAGGATTCAGGTACGGCAGGATCCTGCACGTCGGGGAAACGGGAGCGATCGAATATATGGTGGAGGCAACGCCGGTGAACATCGCGGGCGGAAATGTCGTAGCGCCGGATCCTTCGACCCCGGAGGTGACGGAAGCCAGGACCGCGTACGGATTTGGAGTGGCCCCGGTCGGGTTCAGGTACATCTTCAGACCGCGGAAGAAGGTGAAGGTTTTTGGCGCATTGAATCTCGGAATGATGATCTTCAATGACCCTATGCCCGTTCCGCGGTCGCGACGTTTGAATTTCACTACGGAGGTAGAAGCCGGAGTGATGATCTGGTCGCGCAACAACAAGGCGGTAACGCTGGGGCTAAAGTACAATCACATCTCGAACGCAGCTACGGCGGAACTGAACCCCGGGATAAACACCGCGATCTTTTACGTGGGCTACTCCGTGTTCAAGTGATACGGGGCGCCTGAACGGATGATCCGGGCATCCGTCCCGTCCAAGGACTCCGTCTGGCGGCCGCATCCGGCCCCGCTTTCACTTCGAAAACCTCTTCACTTGACCTCCCTTCACACGGGGCAATCCCTTACGCACCGAACATTTCTATACCCTTCCGGCTTCGATGTGGCATTATCGTACGCGCAGTTTCGTAAGTATTCGGTAATTCGTACGGTCCGCAGAGGTAGTTCGGACTGCGGGAACAAAGGTTCAAGGAGGACCATATGAAGAAATATGCTGCCGAACTGGTCGGTACGTTCTGGCTGGTTCTAGGCGGATGCGGCAGCGCGGTGCTGGCCGCTGCTTTCCCGGAACTGGGAATAGGATTGCTCGGGGTTTCGCTCGCATTCGGGCTTACGGTGCTGACGATGGCGTACGCGATCGGACATATTTCCGGATGCCACCTAAATCCCGCCGTGTCCGTCGGGCTTTGGGCCGGCGGGCGTTTCGAGACGAAAGAGCTCGCTCCTTACATAGTTGCGCAGGTAGTCGGCGCGGTCATTGCCGGCGGCGTTCTGTACCTGATCGCGACCGGGAAAACGGGTTTCGACGTCGCGGCCTCCGGATTCGCCTCGAACGGGTTCGGAGAGCATTCGCCGGGCGGATACTCGATGACGGCGGCACTTGTTTCGGAGATCGTGATGACGGCGATCTTCCTTGTCGTGATACTCGGTGCGACCGACAAGAAGGCCTATGCGGGCGGCGCTCCGGTCGCGATCGGATTGTGCCTGACGCTTATCCACCTGATCAGCATTCCCGTGACCAACACGTCCGTGAATCCGGCGCGAAGCACCGGCGTGGCGGTTTACGTGGGCGGATGGGCGGTCGCGCAGCTCTGGCTGTTCTGGGTCGCCCCGATCATCGGAGCGGTGATCGGCGCTGGCATTTACGGTTTCATAGGATCGGACGATCCGGAGCCTGAGAAGGAACTGGCAGAAGCTCAGGAGCTGGGATAATTGTGCTTGCATCGGCGGGCCCCGGACCCGCCGAATTACCCGGTATTGTCACACTTGATTTGAGCAGGTTCGTCAACAAGCTCTCTCACCGATTCCGGAACCGCAAGGGCCGCGGCGATGAGCTCATCGTTTGTGTCGACAACCGGTCGCTGCTTTCTATCTTCGAGTCGGCTATTCCCAAGGAGGCGGAACAATCCCACTGGGCTGAAAAGAGCGATGCGGAACTGAGAATCGACGAGCTTGTTCGGACCGCCGACGAAGACGGAGAGTTCTACTTTTATTACTGCCGTGAATGCGGAATTCCGGAGGACCTGATGATCGATCCCGTCGAAGTGCGCCGGAACGACGGTTTCGTTACGTGGAAAGTTATGCCGCCGTACGAAGGGATCGGATACGTACTTGAAGACGACGAGGCATTGACATTCAGATTCGATGAGAGGCAATACCGCAAGGAACTCTCGATCATCGGATCACACAAAAAATGATTGCCGTTTATCGATAAACGATATAGAATCTCCTGATGATAAAGTCCTTTCGATGCCCTCACACCGAAAGGCTCTTTGAAGGCCAAAGGGTGAGAAAATTCAGTGGTATTGAAGCAGCCGCGAGACGCAAGTTAGCGGTTCTTGCAGCGGGCGGTAACCTGTTTGACGTTGACAGTCCTCCCGGGAACCGTTTGGAGAAGCTTAAGGGAGACCGGGAGGGCCAGTTCAGTATCAGGATCAATGATCAGTTCCGCATTTGTTTCAAATGGGACGACGGTGCACACGATGTCGAGATCGTGGATTACCACTGATCGGGGAGAATAGATATGGCCGAAGAACTTCTACCGCCGATCCATCCCGGGGAGATTCTGCTTGAGGAGTATATGAAACCCCTCGCCCTGTCGGCGAACGCGCTTTCCAACCGGCTGGGAGTAACGGCTGCCCGTGTGAACGAGATCGTGAACGGCAAGCGCGGGATCACTGCAGATACGGCACTCCGGCTTGCGCGATTCTTCCGTACGACTCCGGAGTTCTGGCTCAACCTGCAAAAGAACTACGAGCTCGAGGTCGCCAAACGCGAGGTGGGCGCACGAATCCTCGAAGAGATCTCGCCTCTGGCAGCATGAATTGAACCGCGAAGGTAAACGAATCGGATACGAAGAGAATTGGGTGGGGTATGGAGCAGTACTGTGCCTTGCCGCGCTACTGACGGCGATCACGCTGTTTGTCTCTGCCTGCGGGACCGGCTCGTCCGGATCCGAGCTCAGGATCGCCGTCGCAAGCAATTTCAAGGATCCGGCAACCGAACTTGTGAAACGATTCCAGGAAAGGACGGGCCGGAACGTTACCGTCACGCTCGGGTCGACCGGGAAACTCTACGCTCAGATCCGGAACGGGGCGCCGTTCGCCGTGTTCCTCGCCGCCGACGCGGAACGGCCGAAGCTCCTCGAAAAGGAAGTTCCGGCCGCCAGAGGCTCGCGATTCACGTATGCAGTCGGGAAACTCGTGTTATGGAGCCCCGATCCCGAACTCGTGGACAGCGAGGGAGAGGTTCTCGAAGACGATTTCGCAAAGCTTGCGATTGCCAACCCGAAGCTCGCCCCGTACGGCGTTGCCGCGGAAGAAGTGCTTCGCAAAAAGGGCGTCTGGGACAAGGTAGAGCGAAGGCTCGTACGCGGCGAGAACATAGGCCAGACGTTCCAGTTCGTCTCGACCGGCAACGCCGAACTAGGATTTGTCGCCCTGTCGCAAGCTAGGGGTAGAGCCGGGTCGCTTTGGGAAGTGCCGAAGGAACTTTATACTCCGATAGAACAGCAGGCTGTCCTTCTCAGCGGCGATGAAGGCGCCCGCGAGTTTCTCGAATTCCTGAAGTCAGAGGAAGCAAGGAAACTGATCAGGGAATTCGGTTACGACACGCGATGATCTTCGACGAAGCCAGCCTCAGCGCTTTCGTGATAACCCTTGAGCTGGCCGCGGTGACCACCGCGGTTCTTTTGCTTTTGGGGACACCGCTTGCGTGGTGGCTGGCGCGCACGGACTGGCGGTTCAAGTTCATTCCCGAGGCCGTTGTCGCGATGCCGCTTGTTCTTCCTCCCACAGTTCTCGGGTTTTATTTGCTTATCGCTCTCGGCCCGCACGGCCCGGTCGGTTCACTGTTTGAATCGGCCGGGCTTCAGTCGCCGGCGTTCACTTTCACGGGACTGGTTATCGGTTCCGTCATCTATTCGCTCCCGTTCGTCGTCCAGCCGCTGCAGGGCGCGTTTGAATCGGTCGGCTCACGCCCGCTTGAGGTGGCCGCGACTCTCCGGGCTTCTCCGGTCGATCGGTTCTTCACTGTCGCCGTGCCCCTTGCCTGGCCCGGATTCCTGACGGCGGCGGTTCTCGGGTTCGCTCACACGCTCGGCGAATTCGGGGTCGTGCTGATGATCGGCGGAAACATTCCCGGAAGCACTCGCGTGGTCTCTATCGCCATCTACGATCACGTGGAGGCGCTCGAATACGCCCAGGCACACTGGCTGGCAGGCACACTGCTGGCGATCTCGTTCGCCATCCTCGCCGTCGTGTACGGCCTGAACAGGAGGTTCCGCCCGGTCCGGCTCTGATGATCGAAGCGCGCTTCAAAATTGCGAAAGGCGGGTTCGTGCTCGACGTGTCGACGAACATTCCTTCGAACGGCGTTTCCGCGCTGTTCGGTCCGTCTGGATCGGGCAAGACGACGTTCCTACGGACCGTTGCGGGACTCGAGCGGCATTCCGGATGTTATCTGAAGATCGACGGCGAGGTCTGGCAGGATGAGACACGCTTCGTCCCGCCGCACAAGCGAGCAGTCGGATACGTGTTTCAGGAGCCGTGTCTATTTCCTCACCTGTCCGTCGAAGCGAACATAGCGTACGGCAGGAGAAGATCTGACGGGTCCGGCGTTTCTGTCGATGAAGCGGTCGATATGCTGGACATCGGCGATCTTCTTGCAAGGCGCCCTTCGCAGCTATCCGGCGGTGAACAACAGAGGGCCGCGATCGCGCGGGCGCTTGCCGTGAATCCGCGGATCCTTCTGATGGACGAACCTCTGTCCTCTCTCGACGAAGAACTGAAGAGCGAGATCCTGCCGTTTCTGGATCGGCTCCACGAAGAATTGAAGATCCCCGTGGTCTACGTAAGCCATTCGGCGGACGAAGTGGCGAGAGTCGCGGATAACCTTGTGCTGATCGAGAAAGGAACTGTCGTCGCCGACGGGCCGATCGCCGAGGTGCTGACGCGGCTCGATCTGGCACCGGCGCATCGTGACGACGCTGAGGCGGTTATCGACGCGGTCGCCGGCGGATATGACGAGGAGTTCGGCCTGGCGCTTCTGGACTTCCCCGGAGGAAGGTTCTCGGTTCCCGGACCGCCGATCGAATTGGGAAGGCCGGTCCGGTTGAGGCTCGCGGCCAGAGATGTAAGCCTGACGCTGGAAAGGCAGACGGACACGAGCATTCTGAACATCTTCCCGGCGAGGGTCGCGGGCATCGAGGGTACGGGCGAGTTTCAAATGACTGTGCTTCTCGATATCTCGGGCGTGCGCGCGCTCGCGCGGGTAACGAAACGATCTGCTTCGGCGCTCGGGCTCTCCGTGGGGCGGGACGTCTTCGCCCAGGCGAAGAGCGTGGCGGTGATATCTTAGTGCAATGGTCATAGACCAATGATCATCGACCAATGGCCAATGTTTCGGAACCCGGAGCGCGAGCGACGGGCATAGCCGACCGCGTAGCGGTCATATGCGTTTAGCCGTGGGTAAGCCCGAAGGGCGCCACCCACGGTCGAGGCGGCCCCGATATCACCGAGCCGCGTAGCGGCGACACGAAAGACAGGAGACGGGAGACAGGAGACGGGAGACGGGAGACGGGAGACAGCTTCGCCCCGGCGGGCCGACGGGAGGTAGCCCGGGGCAAGCCGAAGGCGCAGCCCGGGGTAGCAGGCCGGCCTCGACACGCACGCCGGAGACGTGCCGCCACGTTCGTTGAAAAGACAGAAGTCAGGTATCTTCCCCATTGACCATTGACCATTGACCATTGACCATTGATCACTGACCACTGAACCAGCTATGAAACCAACAACAATAAAAGCCTGGCCGGAGCTTCCGGCGCTCGAAGATTGGCAGGACACGCTCGCAACCGTCCATATGTGGTCGCAGATCGTAGGGAAGACCCGCCTCGCGTTCGCTCCGCCGATCAATCATTGGTGGGGCATCGCGCTTTATGTCACACCTTCCGGGCTTACTACCTCAGCCATACCGCACGCAGGGAGCAGTTTCGCGGTCGAGTTCGATTTCGTCGATCACAGGCTTAAGATCGAGACTTCCGAAGGAACCTCAGAGTCCTTTGCGCTCGAGCCGATGACCGTCGCCGATTTTTATAAGAAATACACAGCCGCTCTGGATCGGCTGGGGATAGACCTCTCCATCCTCGCGCGTCCGGTCGAGGTTGAGGAAGCGATCAGGTTTGAGGAGGACACGGTCCACGACAGCTACGACCGTGAAGCGATCAGCCGCTTCTGGCAGGCGCTTGTTCAGATCGACCGCGTGTTCAATGAATTTCGTTCGCGTTTCATAGGCAAGGTCAGCCCGTCGCATTTCTTTTGGGGGGCTTTCGACCTTGCCGTGACCAGGTTTTCGGGAAGAACCGCTCCGAAACATCCGGGCGGCGCTCCGAACTGCGCTGACTGGGTGATGGAAGACGCTTATTCTCACGAGGTCTCAAGTGCGGGCTTCTGGGCCGGGCCGGGTTTCGGAGAGGCGGCATTCTATTCCTACGCCTATCCCGAACCGGATGGCTATCGCGAGTTCGCTGTACGGCCCGCGGATGCGTACTTTAATAATGATCTCGGCGAATTCGTTCTTCCTTATGCGTCGGTCCAGGGATCGGAAGATCCGGATTCGGCGCTGATGGACTTTCTACAGAGTACATACGACGCCGCGGCGGACCTCGCGCACTGGGACCGTGAAGCGCTGGAGAAGTGAGCGGTGAGCGGTGTCCGATAATCTTCAGCTTGTCGCCCGCCGGAAGGCGGGGGCGTGAACGGATCCGTCACGGCCGGATCGATCCTGTCATTGTCAGTTTGTAATGCGGCTCCGCCGCCGTGATTTGCGGTAGGCCCGCGGCATACGCTGAATACGCCCTAACTCGCTTAGCGGAGGCTCAGCCTCCGAGGGAGATGTATTTGCCCGGCCGCCGGAAAGGCAAGCCATTCCGCACACCACGGCGGCGAAGCCGCGGAAAGACGAAAATCCAGCCGCGGCATGCTTTCGGCTATCGGATCACCACGCACAGCTAACCGCTCCCCGTTTACTTTTCAGCCGATTAAAGCTAGAGTTCACACCACTCGGACTCCCGTCATGCCAGCGGCGACCCGGCGATTTATTCTCCGCGGCTTCCGAAAGCAAAAAGGACAGATCGACAGATGAAGAAAACGACTCGCAGGAATTTCATTCTCGGTTCTCTTGGCGTCATCGGCGTCGGCGGCGCGGGCTTGTGGTTAGGCAGGAACAGCATCATCCGGTCATTGCTAGGCTTTGTCTCGGCCGATACTTCGGCCCTTACGGACGCGCCGGCGGTCGGCGGCGCCGATTGCGTCCTGACCGCATCGCAGACAGAGGGGCCTTACTTCATCGCGTCGCCGATTAGGTCCGACATAAGGGAAGACCGGATAGGTAAAGAGATGAAGCTGAAGATGCAGGTACTTGAGGCCGACGGCTGTACGCCGTTCGAGGGAGCGGTCGTCGAGGTCTGGCATTGCGACGCGGAAGGCCGATACAGCGGCTATCCGGAAGACCTCGCGCATGACCCGTTTGGCACGCTGATGTTCGCAGGCGTCGGGGACAGCCACGTAGAACCCGTGACCGAGAAGCGATACCTTCGAGGATCGCAAAAGACCGACCAAGAGGGGGTTGTAGAGTTCACCACCATCTTCCCCGGATGGTACGAACCGCGCACGCCTCATATCCATTTCAAGATCCTTACGGAAGACCGGACCCAGTTGGCAAGCCAGCTCTACCTCGACCCTGCGGTGTGCACGAAGGTCTATACCTCGCAAGAGCCTTACATCAAGTACGGAGACAGCCCGTACGTACCGTCGAATGACGTGGTGATGAGTGAAACGCCGGAAGCGAAAGGACTGATGCTTCGTCCAAAATGGAATGAGAAAGGTCCGATCGAGGTCTCGGCAAGGATAGGGATCAAGAGGGTTTAGGTGAGCGGTGTCCGATATACTTCAGCTTGTCGCCCGCCGTCAGGCGGGCCGCGGTTCCAGGTTCAAGGTCCAACGTTCGCCCGTATCTTGCGGCTCCGCCGCCGTGATGTGCGGTAAGCCTGCGGCTTACCGGGAACAGGTTCTTTGAGAGCCCCGCGGAGGCTGAGCCTCCGCGGGAAATTTATTCTGCCGGCCGCCGGAAAGGCGAGCCTTTCCGCACATCACAGTGGCGAAGCCGCGGCATTCCTCAGTCCTCAGTCCTTGCTCCTCAGTACTCGACCGTAGCCCTTGCTTACGCTCGGGCTTCTGACACTCCTGTCTCCTGTCTTCTGCCTCCTGTCTCCTGTATTCTTTTCCCCATGAAGATCTCAGCCAAGATCATTGTCTTCAACGAAGAAGACAACATCGCCGGGGCCTGCGAAACCGTAGAGTGGGCGGACGAGATCGTGATCGTGGATTCCTACTCCACCGACGGTACGGTCGAGGTCGCGCGCGGTTTCACAGATAAGATCTTTTTCAACGAGTTCATCAACTTCAAACTTCAGCACGAGTTCGCCGACTCGAAGACCTCAAACGACTGGGTCCTCTGGATCGACGCCGACGAGAGAGTGACTCCGGAGCTCCGGGATTCGATACTCGCGCTAAGGGATCGCGATCCCGAAGACCTCCCAAACGGTTTTTTGATCGGCCGGAAGCCGTGGTATATGGGCCGCTGGATCAGGCATTCAGGCTGGTATCCCGATAGGGTGATGCGGTTTTACCGTAAGTCAGCGAGTAGATGGGGCGATCACATCGTTCACGAGAGCGTGAAGATAGAAGGGCGGCCGGAAACCCTGGGGGGCGAGCTTCTTCACTTTACGCGAAGAAACCTAAGGGAACATCATGACGTGATAGCGAAATACTCCGGGCTCGCGGCTGCCTTCAGGTATGAAAAGGGCGCTCGCGCAGGTTGGGGTGACTTCGTTTTCAAGCCCCCTGCCGCTTTTGTCGAGTCATATTTTTTTAAGCTCGGTTTCCTCGACGGCCTTCAAGGGTTGCTGATCGCCTACTTCAGGTCATACAGCGTGTTCCTTAGATCTGCCTTTATCTGGGAAAAACAGAGGGCGGATGAAGGCAGCGACGAAGAGGGCCGGGAATGAACGTCATCTGGCTTGGATTTGTGGGAAGCCTTATCGCTGGCGCCCTCACGGGAGTCGGGGCGCTTGGCGTCTTCTTCATCCGAAGGCTCTCCGAGAAACTTGAGGACGGCCTGCTCAGCTTCGCGGCCGGCATAATGCTCGCCGCATCTTTTTTTTCGCTTCTGCTTCCCGGGATCGAGTACGGGGAAAAGTACTTTGAGAATAGTTACATTGCGGTAGGAGTCGTGATCGCAGGTGTCCTGGCGGGGGCGGCGGGACTTTACCTGATGAACCAGGTTCTGCCTCACGAGCACTTTCGACTCGGGCACCAGGGTCCGGACTCCGAGACGCTGAGCCGGATCTGGCTGTTCATCATCGCGATCACGATCCATAACTTCCCCGAGGGAATGGCCGTCGGAGTAGGGTTCGCAGGGGGCGATGTTGCGAACGGCACGACGCTCGCGACGGGCATAGGAATTCAGAACATTCCGGAGGGTCTTGCGGTTTCGGTCTCGATGCTCGCCGTCGGATATACGAAGATGAAGTCCTTCCTGGTCGGATCCCTGACCGGCCTCGCGGAGCCGGTCGGAGGATTGGTCGGCAGTGTCGCCGCGTCGTTCTCGGGTCCGGTCCTCCCTTTCTCACTGGCTTTTGCGGCGGGCGCGATGCTGTTCATCATCAGCCACGAGATCATCCCGGAAACCCACCGCTCGAGATTTGCCAACGTCGCGACCTTCAGCCTGCTGATAGGATTTGTGTTTATGATGTTCCTGGACGCGACGCTGGGATAGCATTGACCCAGGACCAGTGAGACTTAAACTATGGCTGCAAAACGATTGCCCCTTCCAAAACGATTCAACGCTGCGATGTCCGAGAAGGCGTACGACCGGCTGCGTAAGCTGAGCGAGAAGTACGGTTACGGAAACAATTACCTTCTGACCTTCATTTTCGAGAATTTCGACCGGATCGCCGACGCGGACGAGGTCGAGAAAATGTTCGCTGAGTACAAGGCGGAATACGGGGCGCCGGAGCCCGGAGGGATGAAGAATCGGAACCCCGAGCGCAAGCGAGGGGGGTAGGCAGGTGATGAGTGCTGAGAAATGAGCGCCGAGTAATGAGTGTTGAGAGATGAGTCGGGCCGTTTTGACTGGAGCGCAGGCGGCCTCGCCTGCGTCTGGCGCGAATCGGCCGTGTCCGTAGCCCGACCGTGAGGGAGGGCTACCGTCAGTGGTTGGGTCCCGATGATCAGGTATCAACGTGTGGCAGGTCCCAGTTCTCAGTCTTTTCTTCTCAGTACTCACGGTAGCCCGCGCTGACGCTTGGGCTTCTGACACGTGCCGCCGTTAAAGCGGCCGGAGATGTCTGTTGAAAAGGTACCCTCTCCAAAGATAGGGAGCCGCTTTAGCGGCGACAGGACAGATCCCGCCTTGCGGCGGGCGACAAGCTAAAGCTTATCGGACATCGCGGCCGCTTCGCGTCCGATGCACGCGGGACACGTGCGTTCCGTTTCGCCCGTCGCTGGAGCTCCGGGTTCCGATGGCGCCGCTACGCGGCGAGGGGTTTGTGGGACGTCTTTTCCCGGGGCTGCGCCTGCGGCTTGCCCCGGGCTAACATCCGATACGCCTTCGGGGTAAATCGAGTCTGTCGAGATCCGAGCACAATCCTCTGACACCTGACTCCTTTAAGGTTATAATCCCCACGACACCCCCCAATCCCTTCAAAGGAGATCGGTATGCATCTAGGTCGAAAGATTTTCGGCACAATTCTTTTTCTGTCCATCTTTGTCTTTGTCGCTTTGAACGGAAGCGGGCCCGCGTCCGTTTCCGCCGAGGCCTCCGAAACCTATGACATCGTCCTCAAAGGCGGGCGCGTGATCGATCCCGAGACCGGGCTCGACGCTGTGCGGAACGTAGGAATCCGCGGTGACCGGATCGCCGAGATCTCAACAAGTGAGCTTCAGGGAAAAGAGGTCGTCGACGTCTCCGGGCTCGTCGTCTCGCCCGGATTCATCGATCTTCACGCGCACGGCCAGACCAATCAGGCGAACGAGTATCAGGCGCACGACGGAGTAACGACCGCGCTCGAACTTGAAGGCGGATATTCTTTTGTACGCGAATGGATCGAGCTGAAGCGCGGAAAGTCCCTGATAAATTACGGCGCGTCGGCCGCGCACGGCGATGCCCGCTGGCTGGCGATGAAGAAGTACGCTGAACAGGCGGCGGCACTGAGAAGGGTAGTGCAGACAGATGGTTGGGAAAGCGAGAAAGCCGGACCTATCTTCGCGGCTACGGGCGGTCAAATTACGAATCGCTAACCGCAGATGAGATACCCGGGATGTGCAGCGGAATCCGGACCGAACTCGAGGCCGGGGCGCTCGGGGTAGGCCTTCCGATCGGATATTTTCCGGGCGCCACCCGAGGAGAGGTATTCGAGCTTTACAAATGCGCCGCTGAAATGGACAGCGTGATCTTCACCCACGTCCGAGGCATCAACATTGGCGCCATCAAGGAAGCCATCGCCGATGCCGTGGTAAACGGAACGTCGCTTCACATCGTTCACATAAACTCTGTCTCGCTCGGCGAGATCGACACATCACTGGCGATGGTCAAGGCGGCGCAGGTGCGCGGGCTCGACATCACGACCGAGCTCTATCCGTATACCGCCGCGTCGACCAGCCTCGAATCGAGTCTGTTCGACGAAGGCTGGCAGCAGCGTATGGGTATTTCCTACGGCGATCTCCAATGGCAGGACACCGGCGAGCGTCTTACCGAGGAGACATTCAAGAAGTATCGCGAACAGGGCGGCGTCGTGATCATTCACCTGATGAAACCGGAATGGATCGAAAAAGGGATAAAGGCCCCGTTCACGATGATAGCGTCCGACGGAATGCCGTACGCGCCGGGAGCGCATCCTCGTTCGGCCGGGACCTTTTCGCGTGTGCTCGGGAGGTACGTCCGCGAGCAGAAAGCGCTTTCGCTGAAGGAAGCGCTGGCGAAGATGACGATAATGCCGGCAAAACGCCTGGAGAAGGTCGCTACCGCGGCGAAACTTAAGGGCCGGATACAGGTCGGCGCTGACGCGGACATAACGATCTTCGATCCCGATACGATCATCGATACCGCCACGTTTGAAAAGGACCTGTCTTTCTCAACCGGCGTGAAGCACGTGATCGTGAACGGGACATTCGTCGTCAAGGACGGAACATCGGTCGAGAACGTGTTTCCCGGGCGGCCTCTTTTGGGCAAGTACAGGAGATGATAGTTCCGAGGCTCCACGACAGGCTTTTACTCGGAGGGACGCTGGCGGGCGCGATCGGGATAGTGCTGTTACGATCCGATAACGCGGCCGTCTCTCTGGCGGGCCTTGTGCTGGTTGTGATTGGGATAGTCTCTGTGTTCGCCGGGCTGACGATGAAGATTAGGAAGGGAAAATGAGTGCGGAGAACGGATCGCTATTTCTGAGAACCGTCACCGACCGGCGGACGTCTTTGGCGATCTTCGGGCTCTTCGCGGCGGTCGTCGCGGCGGTAGCGCTTGTCGCTTCCGCCTGGATCCCTTCGGTCCCGCAGCCCGATCTGCTTGCCGCCGCCGTGGCGATCGATCTTTTGATCACGGTCCCCCTGGCGTTCTATTTCCTGGTCTTCAGACGCTACGGCCTATCCCTCCCCGCTTTCGCTCCGGTCATCGGCGCCGGATGGCTGATCGCGTATCTCGTTCTTCCGGAAGGACATCGTTCACCGCTTCTGATCGCCGAAGCGGGAGCCGTTGTCTTCGAGGTCGCGATCGTGGTCTGGATCGCACGCAAGGTCTGGAAGGCGGCGAAGGCGCCGGGGAATGAGTTGGAAGACCCTCTGTCGCGCCTACGGCGGATCGCCGGAGAAACGGTCGGAAACCGCCGGCTCGGTTCGTTTGCCGGGACGGAACTCGCGGTGTTCTACTACTCGCTCTTCTCCTGGCGATCGCGCCCGAGCGTTCCCGAAAGGGCGGCGGCTTTCACCTATCACAGGAGGTCCGGGCAGGTCGCGATCACTCTCGTGCTCCTGTTCCTTGTCGCGGCGGAAACCGTGGTAATGCATTACGTGATCTCGCTTTGGAGCGCGCCGGTGGCGTGGGTGACCACCGTGCTCTCGATCTACGGCGGGTTGTGGATCCTGGCGGATCTTCGGGCGAGCGTGCTTAGGCCGGTTCTGGTCACGCGCGACTCGATCCTGATCAAGGCGGGTCTCCGTTACGACGTCGAGATCCCGATCGATGTGGTCGATCGTATCGAGCGCGAGAAACCCTCGGACGGCCCTTTCGTCTCGGCCGCGCTCTTTGGCGAGCCTTCGCACTGGATTGTTCTGAATGAAACGCTTGAGGCCGAAGGCGTCCTCGGTTTCAGGTCCGTGTTCAGGGCGATAGGATTCTCGCCGGACGAGCCCGCGGCGTTCGAAGAGGCGCTCGAGACCGTACGCAATCCCCATGATGACTAGCAAGAAAAAGGTATTGGCGTTCTTCCTCCCGGCGGTGCTGGTCTGTCTGACGGTCCCGCTCGTGAGCGGCACTCCGGACAAGGACAGGCTCCTTTTCGATCACCACACGCACATCCTCAGTCCCGATCTGATCCGCGACTGGAAGTCGCTCGGGATCCCTTTCTCAAGGCCAGACGAGTTCTACACCTCTTTACCTAAAGATGTCGCAGAAGGCCGCGTGAAGAAGGCGTTCGCGCTTTCGATGGCGTATCTTTACGGCTCGGAGTGGTTCGGAGCGTTGAAGCTGACGCCCGAAAAAGAGCTGGAGGCGGTCCGGCGCGAGAACGACTTCGTCGCCGGCATTGTGAAGTCGAACCCGAAGAAACTCGTGGGATTTTGCTCCGCTAATCCTGCCAGGGATTACGCTCTGGATGAATTCAAACGGTGCACGGCGAAGCCGGAGATGAAGGGCGTAAAACTGCATCTGCTGAACTCCGGAATCAGCGTGGGAAACGAATCGCATCTCGCGAAACTGCGCCAGTTGCTGAAGTGGGCGGAGAAGGAACGAGCTCCGATGATGATCCACCTGAACGCGTACGACCCTGCGGGCCCTGCGGAGATGGCAAACGCGTTCGCGAAGGAGCTCGCGGCGTTCCCGGAGCTGGAGGTTTACATCGCGCACCTGGGCGGCTCGGGCGGGTATTCGGACCGGGGAAGGAAGATCCTGCGGGCGTTCGTCGAGCGGATCAAGGAAGACCGCAAGCTTCGCAAGATGCACCTGAAGTTCGAGATCAGCGCCGTCGTACTGACCGAGGTTTCCGAGGAGGTCGAGCCCCCGACGGAGGAACAACTGAAGCTCCTTGCAGCAGACCTTCGGGAACTGGGACTCGAACGGATCGTGTTCGGGACCGATCATCCTTCGTTCTCGGCCGATGCATACCGCAAGACGCTGCGCGACAAGCTTCCGCTCGAGCGAGCGGAAATAGACGGAATTCTCGCCAACAGGGGCAGGGCGATGAAATGAGTGAAGATATGGAAGTAGCAGAAGTAAAGCCTCCGATCGAGTTCGGGGACCTTGAGAAGATCGACGTACGCGTCGGGACGATCGTTTCGATCGAAGAGGTCGAAGGATCAAAAACGCTCATGCGGCTGACGGTCGATTTCGGATCGTTCCGGCGAAACATCCTCTCGGGGATGAAGGGCGAGCGCGAAGACCCCAAGGAGATCGAGGGCAAACAGGCGCTGTTCGTGGTCAATCTGGAGCCCAAAAAAATGATGGGCGAGATGTCGGAGGGAATGCTTTTCGACATAGGCTACGCCGACGGGATCCTCCCCGCGCTGGCGATGCCGGAGCGGGAAGTGCCGAACGGGGCAAGGGCTGGGTGAACGGTCTGTCGGGACGGTCGGGTCTATCGGGTCTTTCGAGTCTGTCGAATCTGTCGGGTCTGTCGAATCTGTTGCGTTCGACTGGAGCGCGGGCGGCCCGCCCGCATTGAGCGAAGCGAAATCTGCCAACAGGTCTGTGTTGATTGACATATCTGAGTCGGGCGATTTGGCGCCATCGGCGCCCGCTGTTAATAGCAAGCGCACGGACCAGATGATTCAAGCTCCGTAGGAGCGAAATGTCTGAAGCAGTTGGTTCCAGGCACGGACCCTTGCTTCAGCTGTGCGTTCCCGCGAAGCTGCGGCAGTTTTGAACCACAAAGTGACACGGAGGGGCACGAAGAGATCCGATGGCGCCGGCGAGGCAGCCCTCACTAACGGTCGGGCTTCGGACACGATTCACGAATCACGATTCCCGATCCACGATCCACCAATGCAAAACCCAATCGATAAATGGCACGAGCTTGTAGAGTCAGGCGATGCGGAAGGCCTCGAAGATGTTCTCGCTGAAGACGTCGTCTTTCATTCTCCCGTCGTACACGCTCCGCAGCCAGGACGCGAGATAACGAAGAAATACCTCACCGCCGCGTTCTTCGTCTTCAAACAGCCTTCCTTCAGGTACATCCGAGAGATACGCGGCGAGCGCGATGCAATGCTCGAGTTTCAGGTCGAGATCGAGCACGTGCTCGTCAACGGCGTCGATCTGATCAAGTGGAACGACGAGGGCAGGATCGTCGATTTCAAGGTTATGATCAGGCCTCTGAAAGCCGTCAACCTCATTCATCAGCTGATGGCGAGAGCGCTCGGATCCGATTAATTTGTGCCCAATAACGGCGAAAAGATGGGATTCAACGCCACCTGGTCGATGGCAGTCGGCGGGATGGTCGGCGGGGGAATTTTCTCGACCTTAGGGGTGGTCATCTCGATCTCCGGGTCCCTGGCGTGGCTCAGTTTCATTATCGGGGGGATGATCGCGCTCGCCGCGGGCTACAGCTATTCGACACTCGTGAGCCGAAAGCATGAAGGCGGTGGGGCTTTTACGTTTCTTCGCCAGGTCGGGGCCACATCGACGGCCGGAACGTTGGCCTGGGTGCTGATCGTCGGTTATGTCCTGACGAATGCGGTTTATGCTTTCACATTCGGTCAATATCTCGGACATTTGTTAGAGCTCGGAGCCTGGTTCCCGAAAGCATGCGCGATTGCAATCCTCTTGCTGTTTGTCGCTCTGAATCTTAAAGGTGTAGGCGAAGCGAGCGGCGTCGAGATATTTCTTGTCTGGTTCAAACTTGCAGTGCTCGCAGGACTCGCGATCTTCGGCCTTTGGCTGTGGGATCCCCCAATGCTATCCAGGGGAGTTTCGGAATCTACACTAGTTTCGGCGCTTTTGGCCGCAGCGTCTGTGTTCATGGCCTATGAGGGATTTCAGCTCCTGGCTTATGACTACGAAGACATCGGCCAGCCTGACAAAACCCTGCCAAGAGCCACGCTCACGGCCATCGCTGTCGTCATCGCGGTTTATGTAGCGGTCGCATTAGGGACAGCGATGCTTGTTGGCGCGGATCAGGTAGTAGAACACAAAGAGGTCGCGCTCTCGATCGCGGGTGCAAAGGCCGCCGGGCTTACGGGCCTCGTCATCGTTACTGTCGCGGCCGCTTTCTCCACCGGATCTGCGATAAATTCTACCCTGTTCGCGACGGCCAGACTTGTAAGGAAAGTGGCCTCGGAAGGAGAGTTGCCGGCCGCGCTCGACCGCAGGAACAAAGCCGGTGTCCCGGAGTGGGCAGTTGTCGGCCTCGGCGCGCTCTCTGCTGTGTTCGCCTTGTTTGGTTCCATCGACTCGCTGGTCGAATCCGCCAGCATTGCCTTCCTGATCACCTTTTCATTCGTATGTTCCCTTGCGTTTAAGGAAGGTGCGGGTTCGAGGTTCATAACTGGACCTGGGGCATTGGGCGCCGCACTTGCAGCGATCGCTTTGGGATACAGGCTGGTCACGGAGAATCCGCTCGCGCTGGGATTCCTTGCGTCAGTGATCCTCGCAGCGGTTTTCATAAGACCGCTGCTCCTGAGACGATTCAGGACGGAATAGGCCGCAACGCCCTCTTCCGTCCGCAATCGAACTTTGCTTTCCGGCGCGATATATATAATAGAAAGAGATTAAGTAAACCTACGGGACCGCCTAAGACGGCAGGTGCCTGGTGAGATCAGATATGGGAAACAGCATGGATTTATTGGAAAGAGACGTTAAAGAGAAGATATTGAGCCCTGCGGCAAAACCGTGCCTTTCGCTCTATCAGCCGACTCACCGGAAGCATCCTGAGAACGAACAGGATCCTATCCGGTTCAAGAACCTTGTCAGGGAACTCGGAGATTCGCTGTCTAAGAGTCTTGAGGATGAAGAGGTGGATACTCTTCTGAAGCCATTTCGGGAACTCGAAGGCGACAACGATTTTTGGCAGCACGTTCTGGACGGGCTTGTCGTGCTCTCCTGCAATGGGTTCTTCAGGACCTACCGTCTTCAGAGGCCTGTTCCGGAGATCGCGGTTATTGCTGACAGCTTCCACATCAAGCCTTTGATGAGGATCATTCAGTCTTCAGACCGGTTTCAGGTCCTTGGGCTCGACCGCAAGAAGATGCGCCTGTTCGAAGGAAATCGCGACGCGATCGCGGAGGTCGATCTGGCTGACTCAGTTCCGGCGACTCTGGAGGAGGCCCTCGGCAGCGATTTGACGGAACAGCATTCAACAGTCGCGGCCTACGGAGGCACAAGCGCGAGGGTGCCAAATCCGAAACCCGCAGGGTCCGGGCGAGACGCGGGCGGCGCGGGGACTCCCGGTGCCGGGACGCAGGCTCCCGCTGCTATGCATCACGGCCACGGCGGTCGTTCGGACGAGATCGACAAGGACACGCGCAGGTTCTTTCAGGCGGTGGACCGCGCGGTATGGGATCATTATTCCGCCCCGAGCGGACTGCCTCTGATCCTCGCATCCCTTCCCGAATACCACGGAGAATTCGCGAAGATAAGTAACAACAAGCATCTGTTGGAGAGAAAGATCGGGAAGCATCCTGATTCGCTCGATCCGGATGCGTTGCGCGAACTTGCGTGGGAGGCGTTTAAGCCCGAATATTCTTCAAGGCTTGAAAAACTGACTGAGGAACTCGGTACAGCGAAGGCGCACGGTAACGGGAGCGCGGAACCGGCGGAGATCGGGCGGGCGATAGCCGAAGGGCGCGTCCGGACATTGCTCGTTGACGCGGATCGGCAGGTGCCGGGCAAATACGATCCGGAGTTCGGAACCATCCAGGAAGATGATCTGGCTGAACCGGGAACCGACGACCTTTTGGACGATCTCGCGGAAGCCGCATTCCGGAAGGGTGCCGACCTCGTGGTCGTGCCTTCGGGAGACATGCCGGTTGACTCCGGGATCGCGGCGATATACAGGTTCTAAAAAAGGTTCAAGGTTCCAAGTTCAAGGTTCAAAGAAAGCGGAAGCACCACTGCACGGGAGCGTGCCGCAGACGAAGGCGGAACCCCGAGCGTCAGCGAGGGGGCATGGAGCGAAGCGACGGACGGCGGAAACGCGACCGTCAGGGAGCGTGCCGCAGACGAAGGCGGAACCCCGAGCGTCAGCGAGGGGGCATGGAGCGAAGCGACGGACGGCGGAAACGCGACCGTCAGGGAGCGTGCCTGATACAGTTCAAAGTTCCAGGTTTCAGGTTCAAAGGAGGCAGAAACGCGACCGTCAAGGAGCGTGCCTGATACGGTTCAAAGTTTAAGGTTCCAGGTTCAAAGAAGGCAGACACGTGACCGTCAGGGAGCGCGCCGGGAACGAGTTCAAGAAAGAAAGTACTGAGGACGTTACATTCTCTTTTCTTTGAACCTTGAACCTTAAACTTTGAACTCTATTAAAAATATGCAAGTACAATTCAATTCTGATAACAGTATCGAAGCCACACAGGATATGGCGGTCAACGCCGAAGTAACGGTCCGCAACGACCTGGAGCATTTCGGAGACCGCGTGACTCGCGTCGAGATCCACATCAGCGACGAGAACAGCGACACGAAAGCCGGCGCGAAAGACAAGCGATGCCAGATAGAGGCTCGGCTCGCGGGGCTCGATCCAAGGTCCGCGACTCACAAAGCGCCAACTTTGGACGAGGCCGTGATCGGAGCCTCGGCGAAGATCAGGCGCCAACTCGAGAGCCTCGTAGGCAAGCTGAACAACAAGCGCCACGAAAAGCTGACGGAGGCCGAACAGCCTTACGAGGCCGAGTGATCCCGGATTGAGTGATCATCAGTTGTCCCGTTCAGCGGGGACGAAGCGGTTTTAAGGTCCGCTCATGGAGTCAACGGTCAATTGTGAGGCCGGTTTCCGCTCCGTAGGAGCGCGATGTCTGTTGCAACCGATCGAAAACGACAACTCAGCCTCTTTAGAAGCTGAACATTGCGCTCCTTCGGAGCGCGGCTCTTTTTGGACGGCCGATGCTACAGACATTTGGCTCCTACGGAGCCGGTCCCTAAAGGAAGCTTTCCGGTCGGTCTGGCCGCGCTCCGCGCTGCCGTGGCAACCCAAAGGGCTGCTCTAAACGGTGGTCGCTCGCGGGCTCGTTGCCCGCGACGCTCTCACGGTCCCGTTCCGTATCGTTGGCCAGTCCTACAGTCGTTCGCTCCTACGGAGCCGGACACATCCCTCCCCCGATACAACCCGATCCGGGGAAGCCTCACCATAGCGCCAAACGAGAAGCGGAACATTATTCGATTTTCCGTATCGCTACGGTTGCCGGAGTCCTTCCGGCAATTCAAATTAGCGGAGGTTGCAAATGGATCGAAGAGAATTTCTGGCGCTGGGGCTTGCCATCCCGTTCGCGGGGACCGCACTGGCTTCTGTGAAGCCTCGAAGGCCGCCGACCACATGGTTTCCCAAAGAGTTTGACTGTCCCATCTGCAAGACCGAGAACACCTATCTCGTCTGGGGCAGCTACGGCAGCTACATTTATTCCTGGCCTTCGAAATACCAGCTCATTTACTGGCCCGTGACCGACGGGCCTTCTGTATATCTATGCAAGAAGTGCCACCTATCGGTGTTTATGTGGGATCACGACGAATTGCCGAAAGAACACCTTCCCGCCATCAAGAAAGCGCTCGCGGAAGTGAAGGACGTCCCGAAGTTCAAGGAATACACCGAGGTGCCGATGTCGCGACGGCTTGAGATCGCAGAGAAGGTGTACAAGCTCTATGAGAAGGAAGATTCGTTCTGGTGCCGTTTCGAGAGGATCAAGGGGTACCATTACCAGGAAGAAGACAAGAAGGCCGAGGCGAATGCCGCCAGGAAGAGGGCCCTCGAGCTTGCGGAGAAGATGATCGAGAGCGGATCCTATTCCGAGTCCCTCAAAGAGGTGTATGCCATCAGCGGTGCGATGAGGCACTTTCTGGGCGATGACAGGGGTGCGCTGAAGGACTTCAATAAGGGGCTTTCCACCGTCTATTCGGGCGATGATCTGACGGAGGAAGAGAAGTCGAACGGGGAAGTGAACCTGAACCGCTACCTGACGGACTACATTAACCGGGTCAACGGCGCCGATCCTCCCAGGGATAGCAAGCAGTGACATCTAGGCTCAATATGAACACAAGTCACCGGATCTTCAGGCTGTTCGCATCTCCCGTGATTCTTGCGATCGTACTTGTTTCCACGAATTTAGCCCAGGTCGAGGCGAAGAAGGAGCCTCAGCTGACCGATGAATTCGGAGGAATTCCTGTGGAAGATCTTCTCGCCCGTCTAGACAGGTTCGCGAATGAGATCCGGCAAGACGAATCGACGAACGGATTGATCATCACGCACGGCCCGGAAGGAGACGGGCGTGGCAGTGGTCGCGGGCTCAACACAGAATTTGTTCATTACCTGGTTAAAGATCTAGGGTTGCCGGAGTCGAGGATCAAGACGATCTACGCAGGAAGATATTCTTCGCCGACGCGTAGTTTGACTCGTTTATGGATTCTGCCGCAAGGAAGCGAACTGCCAGAACCCTTTAGTTGCTCCCCGGACATGGAGCGGAAGGGCTTGCTGTTTGAGACGGAGCGTTTGGAGATTGGTCCTCCAGAAGACTGTTCGCGCTTATGGGTAGGCTCGACAAGTTGTCCATATTTTGAATCCCTTACTAAATTCGCCGGCTTCGCAGACATTGTGCGGCAGCAACCCGAGTCGCGAGTGTATGTAATCGGCCGCCACTTCGCTGAAAGCGCGCCAGGGACGTGGAGGAGACTCGCCGACGACTACATTCAGGAACTAAAGGCTCATGGGATCTCCGAGAACAGGATCTCCAGAATGTTCGGAGGCTATCTGCAGAGTTCGGAAGAACGCGGTCCTGAAGAAGCGCAAATGCAGTTGTGGGTATTGCCTCCCGATTCCCCTCCGCCCGTTACGGCGAACCTTGAAGAGAAAAGACCCGAGAAGCCGAGGCTCATCGGACAAGCTCCCTTCTGGCTTGACGATGAAGTTACGATCCCAAAGTTGTTTGACATCCTCGGTGGTTTCCCAAACTATCGGCTGGCGATCGTTTTTGAGCACGATATGAGAGAAACCGAGTTTGTTACCGAGAACAACCGAAGGATTTTCAAATATGTTCAGGCTGTCAGATCAGACTTGCTCAAAAGGGGAATAGGGAAGGACCGAATCGAGCTTACGAAGGACAGACTCCCACCGCTTTCGGAAGGTGACGTGAGGACGTCTCTGGGTGATGTCAGATTTTGGCTCCTGCCGCCCGGAACGCGATTGCCAAAGGAAGCTCTATCATCACCCTGAGAGCCGATTCGGAAGCTGGTCAAGTGCTATGGCCTCGGATATCCCGCTCCGTAGGAGCCAAATGTCTGTAGCAACCGATCGAAAACGACAACTCAGCCTCTTTAGAAGCTGAACATTGCGCTCCTTCGGAGCGCGGCTCTGCTTGGACGGCCGATGCTACAGACATTTGGCTCCTACGGAGCCGGTCCCTAAAGGAAGCTTTCCGGTCGGTCTGGCCGCGCTCCGCGCGGCCGTTGCAGCCCGAAGGGCTGCTCTAAACGGTGGACACGCACCGGCTCGTTATCTGACTGAGGATCTCACGGTTCCTCAAACCCCGCTGAAACGGGGGCAACTGATGGTTTTTCAATGCTAAGAGACGTAAATGATCTGACAGATCTCCTTTCCCGCACGCCGACCGTCGTTCGCGGTCTCCTTTCAGGCCTACCGGAAGAACTCGTCCGCTCGAACGAAGGCGGAGACACCTGGAGCCCGTTCGACGTCGTCGGCCACCTGATCCACGGCGAGAAGACCGACTGGATCCCGCGCGCGAAGATCATACTGGGCGATGCCGACGACAGGACCTTCGAGCCGTTCGACCGTTTCGCGCAGTTCGAAGAAAGCGAAGGGAAGTCGCTTACGAAACTTCTTGACGAATTCGAGGCGTTGAGAAAAGAGAACCTGCGCGAACTCGCCTCGATGAACATTGCCGGTGAAGATCTAGAAAGAACGGGCATTCATCCCGAGCTCGGTGAGGTGACGCTCTCGCAGCTACTCGTCACCTGGGCCGCCCACGATCTCGACCACATCGTCCAGATCTCCCGCACGATCGCGAAACAGTTTGGTGATGGAGTAGGACCGTGGAAGGCCTACATCCGCGTGCTGAATTAGCCCCGGGCCTGACGCATCCCAGACAAAGAGCTGGAAGTTTCGATTGCCCGCAAATGGGTGTAGACTCGTGGCTTGAATGAGGGAAGCAATGCCAAGTTGGGGATCACGCCGCATCCTCCCGATCCTGCCTATCCTGTTATTTGCGGTGTCGCTCGTCGCCTGCGAGAAGCCTGCGGAGATCGCCGTCCCTCAGCAATACAATAAAGACGGAATATCGTTCACGTACCCCGGGAACTGGTCGGTTACGGAAGACGTCGAGCAGGACGGCTACCGATATGTCATAGTCGAGACTCCGGGTGACGCGTTGTTCATGGTCCAGGTCTACGATGAGGACGAGGCTTTCGACCTGGATCTGTTCGTGGAATCCTATTCCGAACAGATGAAGGCCGAGATTCCGTTCGGGACCGCGGAAAAGGGAAGCCGAAGTTCGATCGAAAGGCTGATCGACGGCGAGCTCAGGACGGGAGTTTATGAGCGGTTCCCGGTCTCGCTCGTTGGTATGAAGGTCCCGCAGGTGATCGAGTATTACCGGGTCGATTCCGGCGGAAACGCGTATTTTCTGATCACGTTCGTGTCCGATGAAGACCTGGAGATGGTATCGCCGGGATTCGATCAGATCTTCGGGTCGTTCGCGATCGAAAAGCGCGACGAAACTGAGGATAAACCAGAGCCTGAACGGACGCCCCTGAAACGGACAACGGAGCACAAAAGAAGAAGTTGAACGGGAGGCGGCTCAGAACCCGGAGCGCGAGCGACGGGCCGGACAATGACCAATGTCCATTGACCATTGACCAATGGAATCGGAACCCGGAGCGAAAGCGACGGGCATAGGCGACCGCGTAGCGGTCATGTGCAATTAGCCGTGGGTAAGCCCGAAGGGCGCAACCCACGGATAGGACGGCCCCAGGCATCGAGCCGCGTAGCGGCGACATGGTTTGAACAGGACATCGCGGGCGACAAGCTGAAGCTCGTCGGACATTCCACTTCGATATCCGCAGCCGCAGTGAATTTTCGCGCCGACGAAACCGATCCCGAAGTTCGTGAATCGTAAGGAAAATCTTTCCGTCACAATAAGGAGTTCCACCATGAAGCGAATCGTGTTCTTGTTTGTTCTTGCCGCCGCACTCTCGGTTCCGACCCTCGGCCAGGACCCACCGAAAGAGCTGACGATGCAGGAGATATATCAGGTCGAGACAGCCTTTGAGAAGGGGAACGACCTGATGAACGAAGGTAAGTACGCGGAAGCGCTGGAGCAGTACGAGATCGCGCTGAAGATAGTGCCGGAAGAAGGAGCGATCCTGTTCAACGCTGGAATGGCCGCCTTTTCGATCAAGAAGTTCGCGGCTGCCGAAACGCACTGGTCCGGCCTGAAGAAGGTCGACCCTTCGGACTGGCACGTCCGCGCCAAGCTGATCCAGACATACCAGGCCCTCGGAAGACTCGAGGAGCGGGACAAGGAGCGGGCGGAACTCTTCGAGATGAAGCGGTCGGGAAAGAACTCGGAGCTTAACGAGCAGATCGAGTACTGCAGGGACCAGTTCGAGGCCGGAGGCAAGAAGGTGATGGCCTTCGAGCTGTTCGAGCTAAAGGGGTCGCGTGCGCTTCGGTACGTCTTCTCGATAATGAACGAAGCCGGCGACCGAGAAGAATTCCGGATTTCGCTCGGTTCGTACGATCTCACCAACTCCGTATGGCGCGCAACGACCAAACCGACCCCGAAAGAAGGCGAGCGGCTGTTTCACCTCGACGGCTACTTTCCCTCCGCGCACGCCACATACGGAATGTTCTTTCCCGAGCCGAGCTACGACGAAGTCAGAAAAATGGTGATAAACATTCTCGAGGGCAAGGATAAGCCGGTCTCCGGCACGGTCTACAATCCGGGCGCCGGCGACAAGGAACCTGGGAAGAAGCCCGAAAAGAAGCCCGACGACAACCGATAGCCCGGAGCCGCCGTGAACTCCGCGGCGTTCCCCTACGTAATCCGCGTCTGTTCCGGGAGCATTCAATGAAAATTCAACGATCTTCCCTTGTCGCCGCGGCCGTACTGGTTCTCGCCGCTTCCTCTCTCACCGCGGCTCAGTCCGACACGCTTCCTGCAAAGGCTTCGGTTCCCGCGCCTGCAGCCTTCAATTCCGCCAGGGCGAAACTGCAAAAGAGGATCGCGGACGGCGAGTCGCCTTCGTTTGCTGTTGCCGTCGTAAAGGACGGGAAGGTCGTTTGGGAGGAGGCGATCGGCTGGGCGGACCGCGAGGCGGGTACGCCCGCATCGCCGGACACTTCATACGCTGTCGCGTCGATCTCAAAGTCGATGACGGCGTCCCTGATCGACGCCCTGGCCGCGAAGAAGAGATTGTCTACCGATGACAGGCTCTCTGCACACATCGATCCCGATCGCCTGTTCTCCAGATCCGTCGGTGAAGTGACGCTCGCGCAGCTTCTCGGACACACCTCGGGGATCCCGCACTTCTTTCAATACGAGTTCTCGGACGATCCCGCGTCCTTGTATGTGCGCCGCGCCGCTTTAGCCCTATACGGATTCATCGTGTCGCCTCCCGGAAGCCGTTATCTGTACTCTAATCTTGGATATTCGATCCTCGCCGAGGTTGCGGCAAAGGCGGGGAAGGGAGAGTTTGAATCGGTAATGCGGCGCGAGATCCTGGATCCTCTTCGGATGGACAAGACGACGCTCGCCGCCTGGATGGGAGGCAAGGGATCGGCCCGCGGATACGGCCGGGACGGATCGCCGCTCGGTTTCGAGTTCAGACTTGCTCCCGACGGCGGCGCCGGATTCTCTTCGACGGTCAGCGACCTCGCCCGGTACTCGCTTTTTCATCTCGGCACTAAAGTGCCGAAAGAAATGCGAAATGTCCCGATCGTCAGTATTCTCGAAAGCGAAGGCGATGCAGAGCAGTTCCGTTACGACAGAGGCTGGGGTATCGTCAGGTCCGAAGGGAGGACTTTCCTGATCAGTGACGGACAAATGTCCGGATCTTCTTCCGGGATCGTTTTGGTGCCGGAACTGGGTGTCGGAGTCGTCGTTCTGTCGAACCGGACGGGAGGTCCCGCGCTCGAGGTCGCTTCGGACCTGCTCGAAGCGGCGGTTCCCGGGTTGGGCAAGCAGTTTGCGGCGGCTGTAGAGCGGGCCGAGGCCTCGGTCGGCAAGGCTTCAAAGGTCCCGTTTTCTGATAATTCCGGGGCGATCGGTGAAGGCGAAGAAAGAGTGCCGATACGTATTCGCTTCGAGGCCGATAAGGCGTTCCTGACGATAAGGGGCGAGGAGCTCGAGATGCGCAATTCCGGTTGGGACCGTGGTTCGCTTCAGCTCAGCGCACCGGTGGGTCTTGAGAAAAAACCGGGCGAAGGCGAGTTCAGGCGGCTCGCTTTCCTTTTGTGGCCGGACGGCGACAAACTTGAAGGGTTTGTTTTGGACGAGCTCTACGACGACCGGCCCCGAAAGGGAGTTCCGTACAAGGTGACCCTGGAGAGTTCCGTGTCCAGATAACTTCGATCTGATAAATGATGAGCGATTGTTTTCAAACCACTTTGCACGCGGGTTGGGGAGACATCGACCTCAACGGCCATATGTTCAACGCGGCGTATCTTGTGAAGGCAGTCGATTGCAGGATGCGCTTCTTCACCGAACACGGATACCCGGCGGAGAAGCTCCTGGAACTCGCCGTCGGGCCGGTTGTGATGACCGACGAACTTCGTTATTTCAGGGAATTCCGTATGATGGAGCCGATCGTAGTTACACTCGAGAACGGAGGGATGTCCGAGGACGGAAGCCGTTTCCGGGTCCGCAACGAGCTGTTCAAGGAAGACGGAACCCTTGCCGCGCGTGTGGCTAGCGTCGTCGGCTGGCTGGACCTGAACAAGAGAAAGCTTACACTGCCGCCGGAAGGCCTGCACAAGGCGTTGCTCTCCCTGCCGAGGACGGATGACTATCAGGAACTTCCGTCGAGTGTTCGCAAGAAGTACTAGCATTTGGTCCCAACCTATGGACTCAATAAAGATCAGGCGATTCAGGATGGAGGACTGGCCGGAGGTCTGGAGGATCCTCGAGCCGGTGTTCAAGGCGGGGGAGACCTACACCTTCCCGACCGACCTCGATTCCTCTTCTGCGTTCGATCGATGGGTGACCTATCCGCTCAGGACCTTCGTCGCCGAGGACGGGGAAGGGAAGATCCTGGGCACATACTTCATCAAGCCGAACCAGGAAGGCGGCGGGTCGCACGTGTGCAATTGCGGGTACGTAACGTCGGTGAATGCCCGGGGCAAGGGCGTGGCGTCCGAGATGTGCGTCCATTCCCAGGTGACGGCGATCGAGGAAGGCTTCAAGGCGATGCAGTACAACTTCGTCGTTTCGACGAACGAAGGCGCGGTCAGGCTTTGGCAGAAGCACGGCTTCGAGATCGTAGGTACGCTCCCGAAGGCGTTCGAGCACCCTTCGAAAGGTTTGGTCGATGCTTACGTGATGTATAAGTGGCTGGGGAAGGGATGAGTCTGTCGAGTCAATCGGGTCTGTCGAGTCTATCGGGTCTGACTGGAGCGCGGGCGGCCCGCCCGCATTGAGCGAAGCGAAGACAGTCTGTTCAGTCTATCGAGTCTGTCGGGTTCGACTGGAGCGCGGGCGGCCCGCCCGCATTGAGCGAAGCGAAGACGGTCTGTTCAGTCTATCGAGTCTGTCGGATTCGACTGGAGCGCGGGCGGCCCGCCCGCATCGAGCGAAGCGAACAAGGTTTTTCTGGCTCTTCGTGGTGGCGCGAGTTTCTGTGGGCCTGGAACTCATTAACCTGGAACTTGGAACTAGTTCAGGTAGCCCTCCCTGACGGTCGGGCTTCGGACACGTGCTTCGGACAAGGGCGAACTCCTGGCGCGCATATTCCGTATCCCTCTTTGTCCCTTTCATCTGTGGCTGATTCAAGACGGAGAGCGAAATGCTGATCGACGAATTTCTACCGACCTACGACGTTTCCAACACATACGCTGTAACAGTTAACGACATCGCCTCGAAGGTCTATCCGATAGTCAAGAAGATGGACATCTCGGACGCGGATGTGTCGATGTTCCTTTTTCAACTAAGAGGGATCGCATCCGCTTGCGAAGGAAAGCGCGAGTTCGATCTTGATTCCCTCCTGAAAACGGGCTTTGTGATCCTCGACGAAAAGAACAACAAAGAGCTCCTCCTGGGACTGATCGGGAAGCCGTGGACGCCGGACGGCTGCTTGGTCGATTTCACCGCTGAAGAGTTCAAGGACTTCGACAAACCGGGCTACGCGAAGGTCGCCTGGAACTTCACTGTAGAAAGCGCGGGCACCGGAATATGCCAGCTCGCGACCGAAACCAGGATCCAGTGCACGGACGATGAAGGCCGCTGGAAGTTCGGGATCTATTGGTTCTTCGTGTCGTCGCTAAGCGGCGTGACACGGAAGGAGATCCTCCGCGTGCTCAAGTCGCAGGCGGAAAAGGTCGTCGTCGAAGTGAACTAGAATTGATCGACTGGAGCGCAGGCGGCCTCGCCTGCGTTGCGCCGGAAGGCGCAGTAGAGTTGACAGGGTTTGGTGAGTTAGCTGAGTTTGGGTTTCTCAGAATTTGCGGCTCTGCCGCCGTGATGTGTCGTTTAGCCCCCGCACTTGTGCGGGGGAGTTTCCGTAAGCAACTGAGCTAGTTCTTGCGCCATAGCCGCAAGAGGGGGCCTCGACAGGCTGAAGCCTATCGTACCGGCGCACCGCCCGCGCACCAGTCAGACTCAATAGACTGAACAGACTTTCTTCGCTTCGCTCAGTGCGGGCGGGCCGCCCGCGCTCCAGGCAGACTCAATAGACCTTATTCGCTTCGCTCAATGCAGGCGGGCCGCCTGCACTCCAGTCGACTCGACAGACTCTAAAGACTCGACAGACTCAATAGACTCGATAGACTGGCTTTAGTCCTTTTCCCCGGTTAGTGATACCCTTTAAATAATTCAATTTACAGAATTTGCAGTTCCCGGCCGGCGATCCGGTCCGGCCTATGACACACCTTTGCACCGCCCCCGCACAAAATTACAAGAGAGGAGGACATGCTAAGAAGACACAGGATCACATTCCCAAAACAGGGTACGTCGTCGTTCGACCAGGACGAGGCGTTCTTCTACATTCAAAACAATAACGGTCGAAAAAAACTCCGGCTTCACGATTACGCGGACATCTACGACCTCGAAGGCCTCTATGAGCAGCTCTTCTATGACAGGCTGAAGTGCAGTTCACCGAAGAAGGTGGTATCGATCCTGCAGTCCGCGTTGACAAGCTCTTCCGAGCACATTACGGAACTCAGGGTCCTGGACTTCGGCGCCGGAAACGGCATCGTCGGCGAGGAACTCAAGAACTTCGGCGTATCGCGCCTGATAGGTGTCGATATCATCCCCGAAGCGAGAGATGCCGTGCTCCGTGACCGTCCCGGAATGTACGACGCTTTTCTGGTCCAGGACTTCACCGAACTCTCGGACGAAAAGCGGGAGGAGATCGCGTCCTGGAACTGCGATTGTATGATCAGCGTCGCGGCGCTCGGATTCGGCGACATCCCGGTAAAGGCTTTTATCGAAGCGTTCAACATCATTGCCGAGAAAGGCTGGGTCGCTTTCAACATTAAAGAAACGTTTCTGGATAAGAAGGACGACACGGGGTTCTCGAAACTGATCCGCGAGTTGATATTCTCCGACTATCTCGATATCTACCATATGGAAAGGTACAGGCACCGGCTTTCGATCGAAGGCGAGCCGTTGTTTTACTATGCCCTGGCCGGCAAAAAGAACTCGGATGTCCCGCAGGAATTTCTAAAGGAGATCCTGTGAGCCGTTTAGCCTGCGCACTTGTGCGCGGGACAGTGAGCGGTGAGGAGCGTGTCCGAAGCCCGACCTTCAGGGAGGGCTACCTCCGGCAAGAGATCGGTGAGCAAGGAGCTGTGGGAAGTTCTCTTTCCATGAACCTTGAACCTGGAACCTGGAATTTTGAACCTTGAACTTCGAACCCTGGCCCCTGTAATCCTCCCGACAGACCCGTCTGATAGAATCCTGTCGTATGGCGGCAGAAACGCTTGACGACTACAAAAAGAAACGCGATTTTGGAAAGACGTCGGAACCTAAGGGAGGCGACGTGACGTTCGACTGGGCGGAAGATCGACCGAGCTTCGTGAGCCAGAAACACGACGCATCGTCGCTTCACTACGACTTCCGCATCGAGGTCGACGGCGTCCTCAAATCCTGGGCGGTCCCGAAAGGCCCCTCGACCGACCCTTCCGAAAAACGTCTCGCCGTTCCGACCGAGGACCATCCGCTCGAATATGCCGGTTTCGAAGGCGTGATCCCCGAGGACGAGTACGGCGGCGGTTCGGTGATCATCTGGGACCGAGGCAGTTACCAGAACGCAAAAGAAAAGGACGACGACGGAAAACGACCGTCGGTCGCAGAACAGATAGAGGCCGGGCACGCAACTATCCGGCTTCACGGGGAGAAGATCAAAGGCGGGTACGCTCTGATCAGGACGGGCGGCGACGACGATGAGCGCTGGCTGCTCGTCAAGATGGATGACGACGAGGCGGACGCGCGTCGCAATCCCACATCCACCGAGGAAAAGTCTGTAAAAAGCGGCCGGACGACAGAAGAGATCGCGGACGAGGAGGGCAATGATGAAGAAGAATGATCCGCTGAAACAGATGTCGGACGTAGCGAGCGCAAAGGCCGGGGAAGCCGAAATGCCCGACTGGATCGAACCGATGCTCACCACGCTTACTCACGACTACTTTTCGGACGACGATTGGATCTACGAGCGGAAGCTTGACGGCGAACGCGTCATTGCCTACATCGAGCCCGCCGGCGGGGTTCACCTTATGTCGCGCAACAGGAAGAATCTTAACAAGAGCTATCCGGAGATCGAGGAAGCGCTCGAGGAACGAGCGCCCGGTGGATGCGTTCTCGACGGCGAAGTCGTCGCCTTCGACAAACACCACGTCAGTGACTTTCAGCTTCTACAGTCCCGTATGCAGTCTTCGAGCCGCGAAGAGTCCCGCCGAAAGGGCGTGAGGGTGCATTATTATGTCTTCGACTGCATGTACCTTGCGGGACATATGATCGATGAATGCCCTCTGAGGGAGAGAAAGAAGGCGCTGAAGGCTGCGGTCGACTGGAAAGACCCGATAACCTTCACAGAACACCGCAACAAGTACGGCCTGGAGTATTATGACCGGGCCTGCAAAAAAGGCTGGGAAGGCGTGATAGCGAAGGACGCCTCGAGTGCTTATGTTCACAGCCGCTCGAAAAAGTGGCTGAAGTTTAAGTGCGTGATGCAGCAGGAGCTCGTGATCGGGGGCTATACGGACACTGGCGGTGACCGAATAGGCTTCGGCGCTCTGCTTCTCGGGTATTACCGAAATGGCGACCTGGTCTATGCCGGAAAGGTAGGGACGGGATTCGACGACGACACGCTGAAGCGTCTCCACGACCGAATGAAGAAGTTAAAGCGGTCTGATTCGGCATTCGACAAGGGAGATCCCGACACTAATGGCGCGAATTTCATCGATCCGAAACTCGTTTGCGAGATCGAGTTCTCAGAATGGACCAATGCCGGCAAGCTCCGTCATCCTTCCTTCAAGGGGCTCAGAAGGGACAAGGATGCAGGGGACGTCGTGAGGGAAATGTGAAGGTCGGAAGCCGAGGCATCGATATTTCCAACCGAGAAAAGGTCTTTTTTCCCGACAGCGGGCTCACAAAAGGAGATCTGATCGACTACTACGAAGCCGTCGCGGAGCAGTTCGTCAGTCACTCGGACGACTACGGAGTGACCATCCAGAGGTTCCCGAACGGGATCGGCGAGGACGGATTCTACAGCAAGAACACACCTGATTACTTCCCGGAGTGGATCGAGCGGATCAATTTCCCGCGGCGAAAAGGCGGTTCGTTCGACGCACCCGTCATCGGAAGCAAGGCGGCGCTGGTCTATCTCGCCGACCAGGCGATGATCACCGCGCATCTTTATCTCTCAAGAAAGGACGACCTCGAAAAGCCGGACCGGATGATCTTCGACCTTGATCCTCCGGAAGCCACGAAAGACTATTCGAAGGCGCGGAAGGCGGCGATCGATCTTCGTGACATTCTCGCCGATCTGGATCTCAAGGCGTTCGTGAAGACGACCGGGTCGAATGGTTATCATTTGATCGTGCCGATCCGAAGAGGCCCTTCGTTTGACGAGGTGAGGGAATTCGCACGCGGCGTTTGCGAGGGCCTGATCGGCCGCGAACCAAAGAGCTACACGCTCGAACAGCGCAAGGAAAAGCGAGGGAATAAGATCTTTCTGGATACTCTTCGCAATTCGTACGGAAACACGGCCGTGGCTCCGTACTCGGTTCGCGCGAGGAAAGGGGCTCCCGTCGCGACACCGGTCGAATGGGACGAGATCGAAGGCGGTGTCGATCCTCGCGACTGGACGATCGAAAACGTGCCTCAGAGGCTCGAACAACGTGCCGATCCGTGGAAAGGAATGATGAGACACGCGAGGTCGCTGGAAACCAGGGAACCAGAGTAAAAGAAGTGTCAGTAGCCCAAGCGTCAGCGCGGGCGTAAACTCGGGACTGAATCATCGGAACGGCCGCGTCCCGCGGGCTCTATTCCGCACCAACGAAATATAGAAACCCAAAACACAAATAAAGGAGACACCATATGGCAAGTTCGAGCGAGGGATATCACGAGCCGGTCGAGGAATTATCTGACGAAACGAGGGAGATGCATAGGGCAGTCGTTTCCCTTATGGAAGAGCTGGAGGCGGTCGACTGGTACAGCCAGCGAATGGACGCCTGCAAGGACGAGGCGCTAAAGAAGATACTCAGGCACAACCGCGACGAAGAGATAGAGCACGCCGCGATGACGCTCGAGTGGATCAGAAGGAACAACAAGGTCTTCGACGAACAGCTCAGGGAATATCTGTTCACGGACGGGGAGATCGCGCATTGAGGGTCTGTCGGGTCTAGCGAGTCTGTCGGGTCTGACTGGAGCGCGGGCGGCCCGCCCGCAATGAGCGAAGCGAAGAGTCTACGCCTAGTCGCTGCTCGTCGAATGGACGTTTATCTACTTTGAACTTTGAACTTTGAACCTTGAACCTTGAACTTCGGCCGGAACCTTATGTTAATAGCTCCGGAGTAACAAAGACCGACCGGCTCCGTAGTAGCTAAATGTCTGTAGCATGAAGGGCTGAGGACCGAGGAAATACATCGCTTCGATACCTGACACTTGATCCCTGACACTTGATCCGGGCCCGCGCTGACGCTTTGGCTTCGGACACGTTCCATCCGCACTGTTCCGCGGTTTCTAGACGATTCTCTATTCGCATGGTGACCTATGGTCCGAAAATACCCCCTGTTTCTAATCCTTTTCGTACTGTCTGCGATCGCGGTCCACGCCCAGGACGCCGGCGAACCTCCTGTGTTTGAAGAATTCTGTCTTAAAGGCGAATTCGACCTTGGCTGGCGCCTGCAGGGGACGAAGCCGGAGGCCGGCGAGTTCTATCCGACGGAGTGGTGCGTCATATCCTCGAAAGATTCCCCCAACGTCCGCTTCTCCGGCAAAGGCCGCTCGAATCCGGATATGGAGAGCACGTTCACGGTCGTCTATCTTCCGCCGAATATGGTGCGGATCGTCAACGAAGGGCCTCAGCCGGACCTTGAATTTCGAGAGGCGATCGTCGGGGCGGAAGCAATTGCGGTCAGAAGGCTCGATCCGAAGCGGATCGCGGAGGAGATTGAAGCAAATCCCGGCTGGGTCATCTCCAAGTCCGGAAATGGAATGATCGAAGTTCGATTCCCGGGAAGCCGGTTCGTCTCGACTGTCAGCATCGTCGATTCCAGCGC
Source organism: Aridibacter famidurans (assembly GCA_024103495.1). GTDB lineage: Bacteria > Acidobacteriota > Blastocatellia > Pyrinomonadales > Pyrinomonadaceae > Aridibacter > Aridibacter famidurans. The sequence continues at coordinate 32,894 of JAGFIQ010000110.1, read as the reverse complement.
GATTTCATTCTATACGGACGTAGATCTTCCGCTCCGCGGACGTGTTCGAGCGGTCTGGGAGTGGAAGACCGAGGGAGAAGAGTACGGTGCGCGCGTCACAATGACCGTAGATGGAATGGTCGTTTATAGGGCAAAGAGTACGCGCCGTGTGCTTTCTGCCGAATCGGCCTCGAAAGCATTTGAGCCTGCCGCGGATGAACCAGAAGCCGTATCGATACCCGGAAAGGCCTGGCCGGCGCGGGTCGCGATGAACCTCAAAACGATCGAGAAAGGCGTGCACATCGTCCGCAATGTCCGCACGGGTTTTCATCATTTTGTGGTCGAAACCAACGAAGGCCTCGTGGTTGCCGACGCTCCAGCGGGATGGGTGGAACTTCATCAGCTTCCGCCTTCGGACCTCGTGCCCGGCTTGGGGATCAGTGGACTCTCCGAACGGTTCATAGACTTTCTAGGCGGTCATTTCCCCGGAAAACGGATCAGATCCGTTATCCTGACACACGCGCACGACGACCATTCGGGAGGCGCGAGGGCATTCGCCGCCGCCGGAGCGAAGATCTACGCGCCGAAAGGTTCTTCCGGGTTCCTTCAAACCGCGCTGAACAGAAAGGAAATGCCGGCCGACCGTTTGTCGGCCTCGGGCAGGAAGGCCGAAGTTACCCCGGTCGAAGGCCGGTTCACGATGACCGATGCCGCGCGGCCTGTCGAGGCTGTTTCGCTCGGCCCGAATCCTCACGTGGACTCTATGCTTGGCGTGTTCCTTCCGAAACAGAAGATCTTTTTCGTTTCGGACATACACGTTCCGGGCTCCGACGCGCCCGCCCCCGAAGCCAACCGCGCGGTTTCGGAATGCTTTTTCGCCTCCTGGGCGGTCGAGAACCTGCCCGTGGGTACGAGGATATTCAATTCACACAGCTCGCAGGTGACGACGGTCGAGCTGATGAAGAAGTGGACGGAGAGCGAAAGGTGCAGTGAGCAGAGAGCCGTGAGCAGTGAGCGGTAGGGGCGGGGCTTGTCCCCGCCCGAAGTTAGGCAGCTTGGCTGATCGGACCCGGCGCCGGAGGCGCCACATGTTAATGGCACAGGGTTAGAGGAACCCATCGGCTCCGCAGGAGCCAAATGCCTGTCGCTTGATTCCACCACGACATGAAGATCAGACCGGAAACCGAGAACGACATCGCTGCGATTCAAGCTGTGAACGTGGCCGCTTTCGAGAACGACGCCGAAGCAAGGATCGTGGACGAGCTCCGCAAGCACGCCGATCCGTTCGTCTCTCTGGTCGCCGAGCGGGACGGCGACGTTGTCGGACATATCGCCTTCAGCCCGGTCACGCATTCGGAAAAGCCTGAATTGAACATCCTCGGTTTAGGGCCTATGGCCGTCGTGCCAGAGCTTCAAAAAACGGGCATCGGAACTTTTCTGGTAGCGAAGGGACTGGAAGAATGCCGCAGTCTCGGAGCCGGCGCCCTCGTCGTCCTCGGCCATCCGGAATACTACCCGCGATTCGGATTCGTTCCCGCTTCCCGATTCGGGATCAGGAGCGAGTACGACGTTCCGGACGAGGTCTTCATGGCGATGGAACTGCAGGACGGCTGCCTCGCCGATGCCGCAGGGCTTGTGAAGTACCATCCGGTGTTCGGTGGTGGGTAGTAAATCGTGAATCGGGGATAGGAGGGAGAATCAACCGCGGAGGCGCAGAGACGCAGAGGAGATTTAGGTGGCGCGGTGTGTAACCAGAATATTCCTTCGCGGCTCTGCGCCTTTGCGGTTTGTATTCAGCACGATTCACCATTTACTAGCGAAGCGAGTCCGTACTAAACTTCCCGCGCTATGAAGACAGTGCTTAAGATGATCGGGCTGGTCGTTGTGCTCAATCTCGTCCGGTATTTCGTCGGAGGGCCGATCGAGGGCTTTACGATCATGGAGCCGATGCATCGCGTGATGCCGATGTATCCGAACACCTTCGACACCGATTTCACGAGCTCCGATGTCGCTATCTCACTTGTGTACAACTATTTAATGTGGTTCTGGGCGGCGGTCGTCTTCCACCTGATCCATCCCCAATTGAAGGGCCCGTTCTGGTTGAAAAGCCTGAAAGGCTACTGGCTGATGGGGCTGTTCTTCTGCTCACTTGCGGCGGTTTATATGAACCACTACGTCGACGCGATCAAGCCTTTCTACCTCTGGTCGATGGTCGACGCGGCGATAGTCTTCACGGTTGTCGGCCTCGCGAACGCTGTTTTCTATCCGCTGTTCTTTAAGAAGAAGTAACTCGGATGAAGGGGATGAAATGGATGGGGAAATACGTTGACGGATTTGTGATCCCGGTCAGGAAGGACGCAGTCGATGAGTACCGCAGGCTTGCTGAGACGGTAAGCAGGAAGCACATCGAAGAGGGTGCGCTGGAGTATGTGGAATGCGTCGGAGACGACCTTGCTTCCGAACACACAGCGTCTTTCAAGGATATGGCCGGTATCGCCGAAGACGAGACGGTGGTGTTCACCTACATCGTGTATCCCTCGAAGGAAGATCGGGACCGTGTGAATGCCTGCCTTATGGACGACGAAGAGGTCACGGTGATGATGGAAAACGCAACGCACGTGTTCGATCCGAAACGGATGGCGTTCGGCGGGTTTCGTGCGATAGTCGAGGCGTACACGGAATAGCCTGAAATAAAGGAGAGGAAAGCGATGGGAAAATATGTCGACGGATTTGTTCTGCCGCTGAAGAAGGAAAAGGTAGACGCCTATCAAAGGATGTCCGAAAAGGCGTCCAGTATCTGGATAGAGCATGGGGCGCTCGAGTATGTCGAGACCGTCGGAGACGATCTCGAATCGGAGCACACGGCCGACTTCCGAAAGATGGCCGGCGCCTCTGATGACGAAACGGTGGTCTTTGCGTATGTCGTTTACGCTTCAAAGGAGGACCGCGACCGGGCGAACGCGGCGATCATGGAGGACGATCGGATCAAGGCGATGATGGAAGGCGAGGAGCATCCCTTCGATCCGAAGCGGATGGCGTATGGCGGGTTCCGTACGATCGTCGAGGCATATAAGGAACAGGGATGAAGGGGGTGGGGAAGGCGAAGAAGCTCATTATTCCATTGGCGATGCTCTTTGTTGTTTATCTGGGAAGTTACGCGGTACTCAGATATATGAACTCGGAGGTTTGGGAGAAGGACGGAATGACCTACGTGATCTTTCCGGAGAATTTCAGGGCCCTGTATTATTTATACCGTCCAGTCTCCTATGTCGACGGAGCGCTCACGGGGATGAGGTTTCACATCGGGCCGCATCGATAGAGTGAAGTTACCAATTCCTTATCTATGTGGAATCTGTTCACATTCTTGTGGCACGAAGTATTGACCATTCTTGTGTTTGCGTTCCTGACATTCTTCATCCCCTACGAGCTTATGCGGCGGAAAATATGGACGTCCTGGTTTGCCCGTTTCGTGATCGCGCCTGTCGCGTCTTTCTTGCTGCCTTTCGGAGTTTACCTGTCGGCGTGGATTCACGTCTTCAAATATCAGACACCCGAAATGGTGGACAATGGCCCCTTTATGGCCGTCGCCGCGGCAACTTTCTTATTTCCGGCTATTTGGGGCATAGCATTGATCATCGCGCTCATCGCCTGTGACGTAGGAGCTGACGCTGAAGAAGAAAAATCCAAGAATGCGCCGTAGGAGAGCAGGGCTAACGATCGGCATCCTTGGGACTCTGTTGGGGCTGGCATTACTGGTTGCGCCTGTGACCTCGACCCGAGCCGAGATCGTCCGCGATTTGGTTGATTCGAAGATGATCGCCGGGAATCTCCTCGGCGAAAGCCCGAAACGGGAAGTCCTTGTCTATCTTCCTCCACAGTATGAGTCTTCGAGACAGCGCTATCCCGTGGTTTATCTTCTCCACAGTTACGGTTCGGGACCGGATAGCTGGCTCGGCAAGGACGGCTATGAGGGAATGGATCTCGAAGCGGAGCTGGACCGGCAGATCCGCCCCGGATCGATCCGTCCGATGATCGTCGTAATGCCGGATGCGAGGACGAAGCTCGGCGGATCCTGGTACGCGGACTCCGCCGCGTCAGGGAAATGGGAATCGTTCATCTCGGAGGAACTCGTCGAATTCATCGATTCGAAATACCGCACCATAGCGTCGCGCGATTTCCGGGGGATCGCCGGCCAGTCGATGGGAGGCTACGGCGCATTGCGGATCGCGATGCATCATCCGGACGTGTTCGGTGCCGTTTTGGGAATGAGTGCCGTGAACCTTGTCAATCCGAATCCGTTCGGCGAAGCCGCGTGGAAAGCTGCGTTCGAGTCCGGGGATCCTTCGGACCCGGACGCGAATCTGCTCGCACGGCTTATGTGGTCGAAGGCGGCGGCGTTCTCTCCGAACCCTGATTCTGAACGGTTCGCCGATCTTCCATTCGAAGAGAAGGACGGCGGATTTGTGAAGAGGAAAGACGTCTGGGACACGTGGCTGGGGGAAACGCTCGTGCGGCAGGTTCCAGCGTTTGTTGATGAACTCAAGCAGCTGCGGATCCGTCTGGAGGCAGGGAGCGAAGACGCGGCGCGGAACGAAATGTCGGCGTTCGCCGGTGCCCTGAGCGAAAAGGGGATCCCGTTCACGTCGGTCGTTTTCGAGGGCGGGCACGTAGGGGGGGTCCGAAAGCGATTCGAGGGGCCGGTTCTCGAGTTTTTTGAGAGGGTCTTCCTTGTGTCCGGTTACTTCGTCTCGGGAGTTCAGGGTAGGATCACGGACTACGCGGGAGCTGTGGTTCCGGGAGCGAGAGTGAGATTCAAGAACAAGCGATCGGGAGAGATGACTACCGTAGTGGCCAATCTTTCAGGCGAGTATTCTCTTTGGCTCCCTCAGGGAGAATATGAAGTTGAGGTTCATGAATCGGGTTTCGGGAAGGTTGTCCGTAAGAGAATTAGGGTAAGTGAAAGGGGAATCAGCATTGTAGACATTGTGTTGGATCTGAGTCCCAGCTGCTGCTGATCCGCCGCTTGGCATTGTTTCCGATGCCGCCGCTACGCGGCTTGGAGGTCGTTTGTGCGGCCGCGTCTCTAAGGACATGTCGCACCTACGGAGCTGGTCAGGGATCAAGGGTCAAGGATCAGGTATCACGTCAGCGTGGTTCAGATAAACGTGCTTCGGTTGACGCCCCTCCGGGGCTAGAGTCATCTAATGCGCCCTATCCCGGGGTTGCGCCTTCGGCTCCACCCCGGGCTAACATCCGTCGCCCCTCCGGGGCGAGCACGCTCCCTGGCGGTCGCGTTTCTGCCTTCTTTGAACCTGGAACTTGGAACTGTTTCAGGCACGGTCCATCACGGTCGCGTTTCTGCCTTCTTTGAACCTGGAACTTGGAACTTTGAACTGTATGAGGCACGCTCCCTGACGGTCGCGTTTCCGGCAAGGCGCTTCCAAATGCGCTCGCAATTGAGATCTCCAGGACTGAACCAAAGCCCCATTCCCTTATCGTGATAAAATCAGCCCGTGATCAAGAAAGTAGTCAAAAAGCTCACACTTGAAGAGTCGGGTTCGAAGGCGCGGGACCTCGAGTATTGGCTCTCCCGACCACCCTCAGAGCGGATCGCCGCGGTCGAATTCTATCGCAGACAAGTCTATGGAAGTGATCTCCGACTTCAAAGAGTTGCTCGGGTTGTTAAACGCGAAAAAAGTTGAATTCCTGATCGTAGGTGGATATGCGACCGCCTTTCACGGTGCGCCGCGCTTCACCGGTGATCTGGACATCTACGTCAAACCCGAGAAACGAAACGCTGAAAGCCTTCTTGAGGCGCTGGACGAGTTCGGATTCGGTTCTTTGGCCATAGAAGAAAGTGATTTCGAACGAGCGGATTCTGTCGTCCAGTTGGGAGTTCCTCCCGTGAGGATCGATATTATGACCTCGATCTCGGGCGTCGAATGGCGAGAGGCGCGATCGGGTGCGGTTAAGGGTGACTATGGCGGCGTCTCAGTGAACTTCATTGGCCGGGAAGATCTCATCAGGAACAAACGATCGGTCGGAAGAAAACAGGACTTGGCAGATGTCGAGGCGTTGGAGGCCATAGGCCGGTAGCCCTGCCGCCGCTACGCGGCCGGGATGTCGTTTGTGTGGCCGCGTTTCTACAAACCTGCCGCTCCTACGGAGCTGGTCAGAGATCAAGGGTCAAGGATCAGATATCAAGCCAGCGTGGTTCATATGATTGTGCTTCGGTTGACGCCCCTCCGGGGCTTGGAACGTTCTTTCGCGCTATCCCGGGGTTGCGCCTTCGGCTCCACCCCGGGCTAACATCCGTCGCCCCTTTGGGGCGAAACCGGCACGCTCCCTGACGGTCGCGTTTCTGCCATCGCGCTGCAGACCTGCCGCTCCTACGGAGCTCGGGACATTCGGGTTCGCGATGCTATTGACATTTCGCGCCGATGGCGCTTCCCAGTCATCGTGCGTCAAGGATCAGGTATCAGGTGTCGCACAGAGACAGCGAAACTCTGTCAGCTCACGAAACTCAGCCAACTCACCAAACCCAGCCAACTTGGATATCGCAACCGTTTCCCGCACTTCGCGAATCACAGTCGTCGATCCGACAATTCGTACCAAATTCAATTCTCCAGGAGCCAAGAAAATGTACAAACTTTTCCCGATCGTCATTCTTTTGTTCGCTGCCGTCGTTTCCGCCCAGGATATCGACAAGATGCCCACGATCACAACGACCGGAACCGCCGAGATCTTTGTCGATCCTGATCAGGTGACGATCTCGCTAAACGTCGAGAAAACTTCAATGGATCTTCAAAAGGCCAAGTCAGAGAATGATGCCGCGATGGAGAAGATCATTGCCGAAACCAAGAAGTTCGGTATCGAACCGAAGGATGTAAAAACGCGAAGGATCTCTGTCGATATGTTGTATGAGTACGTCCAGGGCAAGGACGAGAAGATACTGGACGAGTACGGGGACGAGGTCGGAAGAAAGATATTCAGAGGGTACGAAGTGTCGAAGAACATCGAGGTGCTCCTGCGGGACGTCTCGAAATTTGAAGCCTTCTATTCAGCGCTGCTCGAAACCGGGCTCACCGAAATAGGCAGTGTCACGTTTAGCACTTCAAAGCTCCGCGAGTTCAAAGACCAGGCTCGGACAGAGTCTATGAAGGCCGCCAGGGAAAAGGCATCGGCGATGGCGGCGGCCGTCAAACAGCGGATAGGGAAGGCGATCCGCATTACTGAGGGAACTGTGGGAAGCAGTTACATCTCAAGCGGGATCGCAAGCAATTTCTCCGCGAACACCATATCCCAGTCGGGGTCGGTGTCGGAAACGGTCGCCGAATTCGGCCCGGGATCTATCTCCGTGACCGCGAATGTGACGGTTACCTTCGCGCTGGATTGATCAGGCGGGACCGGCCAGACACGAACGTGTGATTGAGAAATTCGCACATCTCAAACGATCCGTGGAGGTACAAATGAAAGCAGCCTCAATTATCGCTTTCCTGGGGTGCTGCTTTGCGTTGATGTTAGCGGCGGTAGCGAGGGGCCAGGTATACCATTCGGGAGTCAGCATCGTCACTGTTTATTCCGCAGACGAAACTCACTATCTTAGATCGGTCCCGTATGACCACGAATATCCGACACTTAGAGGGCGCACCGAGGTTTTCCGCACGGGGAGCGCAAAGCCGGTCTACGCGATGGATCAGAGTATCGAGATCTGGAATGACCCTAGACATGTCGCGATAAGCGATGACGGGCGCGTGATCGCGTATCTCCTCTCGTACGATCCGCCCGACGATGCCCCGGGCTTAATGGCAGTAAACATTTACAGGGATGGGAGGTTCGTAAAGGGTTTCTCGACAAAGGAGCTGACGGGAAAAGACCGTTCAGAGAACCGCAATCTGCTCTTCGTGGACTGGGAGCTCAATCGCAAGAGGACAAGCGGCGAAAGCTTCGAATATGCGGATGATCGGCAGAGATTTCTTGCGGAGCACAGCGTCTTTGAAGCTGCCGGGAGGTTCTCTTTTATCGATTTCGAGCTGAATGTTCACTCGATAGATCTGAATTCGGGCACCTATGCCGGAAAGGTCCCTTTCGAAGAGGTTTTCGAGACGATCAAGGGGCGGCCTGAGAAACGTCGCTCGAACTGGGAGAATGTCGATCCGCCCTATTTCGAGAGTTTGCCAGAGTTAAAAGGAGGGAAGGACGTTAAAGCCGAACTCGGACGGTTTCTTGGAATGAAACCGGTCACGCCGCACTCGGAGGACTCCGAGAAGTACAAGAGTTACAAGTTGACCATAGGCGGCCTGATATCTCGCGGAGGGAACTTTGAAGTCGAAAGTGTGGAGATCGAGAACGGGGCAGGTATAGACCAGAACCAGGTCAGAGCCTTTTTCGAACTCCGCAAATTCGACGATTCGGGATTACCCGAAGAATTTGACAAGTGGTATCTTGGGGAGGAGGGCATTCTTCTCCGAAATTCGGATGATGACCTGGCCAGGAAAGAGAAAGAGATCGAGGTCGAAGCGGAGAAGAAGAGGTTTGAGGAGCGCCAGAAAGCCGATACGATCGACGGCCGCTACATCCCGGCCGACCTCGGTGAGAGCATGCTCGAGCTCGACAAGATCCTGACCGAAGCCGACAAGGCCGAGTTCCGTTCATTGCCGAACAGGGACGAAACGATCAAGTACCATTTTGGACTCGGGATGTGGCTAAGGAACAACTGGCATTTGTGGGGCGGTTCGAGGCTCCAGAAGTATTTCTTCGATTTGGGAGTGTTTCATCCGGACGACATGTCCGGGATCATCCTCGAACACTATTACGAGTGGCTCAAAGGTGATACCGGCAGCTGGAAGACGTGGGAAGAGGCTCGACGGGAAGAACTTCGAAAGGCGAAAGAGAACGAGAGCCGGAAACAGTAGGAGAGTCAGTGCGAAGACCAGCTTTATTATTGTTGTTCCTTTTGTGCGCATCGTTCTTCGTATCTCAATCTGCCGCCGGCAGATGCGTCGCGGATAAGGACTACATTCAAGACAGTGCCGAACGCGAGCGGATGATCGCGAAGGCTGATTGGGAGGAGTATAAGGTCCGACGCGTGGAGTTAGCCGGCAATCTGTTTACTAGAGACGAAACGGTTCGACGGAAGATCTTTCTAAACGAGGGCGACATTTTTACTCGCGACAACCTAAACCGTTCTCTTCAGAATTTGAGCAAGTTCAAGCAGTTCGTCGATCCCGGAAAGATCGAGGACGTTCGGGTGATCCTTAACGAAGAGCAAAGGTATATTGATTTCTCGATACATTTTCTGGATAAGCGGGCGGTTGCTGAAGTCGATGATCTGGTCGGAAAGGACATCTATGCCGCCGCTCTTTATGCGACTCTGCAAAAGATGCAGGAAGAGTGGGGGATACCTCAGGGAGGAGATTTCACCCAGGCGATCGTCATTGGTAAGAAGAATCTGATCTCCCGCATTCCTCGATCGCACAACAACTTCACCGCCGAACGGCCTAGTCCGGAAGAACTCGAAGCGAGGTATATAAGTTCTGGGAGACCGGTCCGCGTGTTTCGAGTGACTCCTTACGTTCGCGTCGGCAGCTCGATCCGGATCCGAATTGAAGTTGAGCACTATCCCAAACCTGAGGATGATTTTCGGCAGATCGTAACAGACTGGAGCAATGTCTATCTGTCAATCGACTGGAAAACCGGTCGATTAATGGTCCGGGAGGTTTGTCTCGGGCAACTCTTCAAACGCGTTTAGCCGCTCCAATAGCGAATCAATGATCTTGTTGACGTCGATCATTCTGCTCCTCGCGGTGAGTTTTTTTCTAGGATGGAGGCTCAAGGCGCCCGTGCGAGTCTCCGGCCTCCTTCCTCTCCTTACTGTGGCTCTTCTTTGTCCGTTGGGATCGATCCTTGAGGCTTACACGCTTGAGTATGATGGGATCGTCCCAACGATATTAGTGATGGTTCTGTTGTCGCCTGTTTTTTGGGTATTCGCGCTGATTCCCGCGATTCTGGCGTATTCTGTCGGTCGCTACTTCAATGCTGAGAACCGGCTGGGTCCTACGTTTATCGACTTACACTCGGAGTAGTCTTCATTCTTCGTATCGGTGCCTTTTGCAGACATGTCGCTCCTACGGAGCGCGGGATCTTCGGAATCGCCATGCTATAAACATGTAGCGCCGATGGCGCGGAAGAAGTGTCACAGTCCGGGGATCAGGTATCGGTTGAAAGGAGGGGAGTTTTATCGGAGTGTGAGTACGCCCCTCCGGGGCTCGGAACGTTTTTTCGCCGTATCCCGGGGTTGCGCCTTCGGCTCCACCCCGGGCTAACATCCGTCGCCCCTCCGGGGCGAGATCGGCACGCTCCCTGACGGTCGCGTTTCTGCCGTCCGTCGCTTCGCTCCCTGCCCCCTCGCTGACGCTCGGGGTTCCGCCTTCGTCTGCGGCACGCTCCCTGACGGTCGCGTTTTCGCCGTCCGTCGCTTCGCTCCCTGCCCCCTCGCTGACGCTCGGGGTTCCGCCTTCGTCTCCGGCACGCTCCCTGACGGTCGCGTTTCTGCTCAGTGGCTTCCGTGTTCTCCGTGGTGATTCCCGCCGCCCATTGATCATTGCGCAATGGCCATTGACCACTGCCCCGTTGCGCCTCCCAATCCCAGCCTATAGAATATCGATTCCCCCAAAAAGGGCGGCCGCGGCCGCACTGTTCCCGTATCAATAGCAGAAGGTTATAAGAAACGAATAATGGATAAGAAAAAGATAGTTGTCGCCGAGGGCGACGGGATCGGGCCCGAAATAATGGGCTCCACGCTCGATATTCTCCGCGCCGCCGAGGCTCCCCTCGATTACGATTTCATCACCATCGGACAGGCCGCGTACGAAAAAGGCATCACCTCCGGGTTTCCGTCCGACGGCTGGGACGTGCTCCGCGAGAGCGGCGTGCTGCTCAAAGCGCCCGTCACGACGCCGCAGGGCAAGGGATTCAAGAGCGTCAACGTGACCATCCGCAAGTCGCTTAACCTGTTCGCAAATGTAAGACCTTGCAAGGCTTACACGCCTTTTGTCGCCTCGATGCATCCCGGGATGAACCTGGTCATCATCCGCGAGAACGAGGAAGACCTCTACGCGGGCATCGAGCACCGCCAGACGCCTGAAGTTACCCAGGTCCTGAAGCTCATCACGCGGCCCGGCTGCGAGAACATCATCCGGTACGCCTTCGCTTACGCGCGGGCATACGGCCGCCGCAAGGTCACGTGCATGACGAAGGACAACATAATGAAGCTCACCGACGGCCTGTTCCACCAGGTCTTCGACGAGATCCGCGCGGAATATCCTGAGATCGAGACCGACCACCAGATCATCGACATAGGCTCGGCAAGGCTCGCCACGTCGCCCGAATGGTTCGACGTCATCGTCACTCTCAATCTTTACGGCGACATTCTCTCGGACATCACGGCGCAGATCGCGGGGTCGGTCGGGCTCGCGGCGCCTGCGAACGTGGGCCACAACGCCGCGATGTTCGAAGCGATCCACGGCTCGGCGCCCGACATCGCCGGAAAGGACGTCGCGAATCCGTCGGGGCTTCTGATCGCCGCTACCCAGATGCTCGTCCACCTCGGAATGGGAGAACTGGGCGAGAAGATCAAGAACGCCTGGCTTTGCACGATCGAGGACGGCATCCACACGCCTGACATATACCGCGAGGGCCTCAGCAAGCAGGAGGTAGGAACGAAGCAGTTCACCGACGCCGTCATCGAAAGGCTCGGCCGCACTCCGAAGCACTTGCAGTCCGTGAAATACACCAACAAGAAGATCTCTGTTGCACCCGTGTCGAAGATCGAGACGAAGAAAGATCTCGTGGGAATCGATGTGTTCGTCTGCTGGGACGAATCTGACAGGGATCCGGACGTGATCGGAGAAGGCCTGCTCGATGCCTCGACCGACAAGCTAGAACTCAAGCTGATCACGAACCGCGGCGTTCTCGTCTATCCGGGCGGAATTCCGGAAACTTTCAAGACCGACCACTGGCGGTGCCGGTTCAGGATGACGGGCGAGAGCGTCACTTACGAGGACGTGGTCGAGCTTCTTGCCTCGATCAATTCCGCTGGCTTCGAGGTCATCAAGACGGAGAACCTCTATAACTTCGACGGCGCTGCGGGATACTCGATGGCGCAGGGGGAATAGAAGTTCCAGGTTTCAAGTTCCAGGTTCAAAGGAGTACTGAAAATCGGAACCCCGAGCGCGAGCGAGGGGCATAATCTTCGGGTTCTTCAAAGGAGTACTGAGTATCGGAACCCCGAGCGCGAGCGAGGGGCATAGCATTCAAGTTCCAGGTTCAAGGTTCAAAGTTCAAGGGAAGGCGAGCGAACGGAGCGCACGCGTCCCGCGTGCAGTGAGCGAAGCGAATTGTCCGATAAGCATCAGCCTTTCGGTCCCAATCCCGTGCTCTCGCGCGGCGCAAATTGAAGCTCGCGCCAGATATAGGTTACATCTCCTATCGTTGAACTTGGAATCCGGGCTTTTGAACCTCGAACCTCGGCTCTGGAACCTGGAACCTGGAACTTTGAACCTTGAATCTCGAACCTGGATCCCCGAAGGCTTTTCCCTGCTATAATGTCGCCGACCCCCACATCCACGCGGCATGGAAAACGTTTCCGAATGGATCACGAGCGTGTTCGGTCTGAGCGCCGATGCCCAGACCCGTATCCTTGCGTCCGCTATAGCTGTCCTTTCCGTTCTCGTCGTTCGCCGGATCCTCCTTCTGATCGTCAACAGAAATTCTAAGAGCATTTCTGTCCGATACCGTTGGCGAAAAGGAACTGCTTACGCCGCGTTCGTGCTCTCTGTCTTCATAGTCGGAAGCATGTGGTTTCGCGGCTTCCAGTCCCTCTCGACATACCTGGGACTGCTTTCTGCGGGACTCGCCATCGCTCTCCAGGTGCCGCTGGTAAACCTCGCCGGCTGGCTATTCATTCTCTGGCGAAGGCCGTTCGCAGTTGGTGACCGGATCGAGATCGGGGAGGTCCGCGGTGACGTGATCGACCAGAGGATCTTTATGTTCACGCTTATGGAGATCGGCAACTGGGTCGACGCGGAGCAGAGCACAGGCCGTGTGATTCACATCCCGAATGGCAAGATCTTCCAGGAGCCACTCGCCAATTACACTGAGGGATTCGAATACATATGGAACGAGATCGCGGTGCTCGTCACTTTCGAGTCGAACTGGGAGAAAGCGAAGAAGATCCTGTCGGATATCGCGAAAAAGCATGGCGACGAACCCTCGGGAGCGGCGGCCGAGCAGATCAAGAGGGCCGCAAGCACAAAGCTGATCATTATCAACAAGCTTACGCCGATCGTCTACACATCTGTTAAGGACAGCGGAGTCTCGCTCACCGTTCGATATCTCTGCAACCCGCGCCGAAGGAGGGGAAGCGAACAGGGCATCTGGGAAGACGTGCTCAGGGAATTCTCCGCTTGCGACGACATCGATTTCGCGTATCCTACGAAACGCTACTATCTGAATTACATAGAAGGAAAGTCCGAGGCGAGAGCAGAAAGCCCACGGGCTCAGAGACGCTGAGGGTCCGCTGAAGCGGAAAGGAAGCGCATTTCGAGGAAAAGATGAGTAAATCCATCCACGTTTACGACTACGTCAACCATCCGTACGAAAAGGTTAAGGAAGTGCTTGGTCCCGACGCCGCTTCAGTCTTCAGCAGCGCGACCAGGGTCGCGGCGCGGCGTGCGAACTCGATCGCTTCCGAGCTCCATGCGAACGTTGCGGGGATCGATGTCGGGACGGAGATCGACATCGAGGTGAAGGAGATCGAGGCGTCGCCCAAGACCTTCGGGAGTCCCGAACGCACTTTGCTGCAGATCGAATGGAAGGCTTCGAAAATGCCGAGGCTGTTTCCGGTGATGAAGGCCGAGCTTTCGATCTATCCCCTGACATCCACTGAGACAAAACTCGATCTGGAAGGGGAATACGACGTGCCGCTGGGCGCGCTCGGCAGCGCGATCGACGCGGTCGCGGGCCATCGGATCGCGGAGGCGTCCGTCCATCGGTTCATCACGGACGTTGCTGCTTATCTAAGGGAAGAGCTGGGATCGTAAATCGTGAAGGGTGTCGGTAGCCCGACCGTCAGGGAGGGCGAGAATCTGATTGTTTAGAGCAGCCCTCCGGGCTGCCTTGGCAGCGCGAAGCGCTGCTCTAAACTGCTCCGTGTCGATCGTTTAGAATGATGAAAAAGACCCTATTTCTCGCTTCCGTCGTTTGCATTCTCGCATCCCTGGCCTTCCCGCAGGGCCGCCTGCTTGATCCGAAACTGCGCGACCTTCTCCACGAATCGCTCAGCGGCGAGCTCGCCAAGGAACACGTCATCCAGATCACCCGGCACAGCCGCGTACAGGGCTCGCGCCAGTTCCGCGATTCGGCGAACTACGTTCTGAAACAGCTTCGCGGGTTCGGCTTCGACGAGAAGAACGCGTTCATCGAGTCATATCCGTCCGACGGCAAGATCGAGTACCAGACCTGGCAGTCGCCTTCCGGTTTTGACATGGAATGGGCGGAACTGAGGATGATCGAACCGTACGAAGAGCGGATCGTAGGATATCCCGAGATCCCTATGAGCCTGATCACTTACTCGAACGCCGGATCGGCGACCGCCGAGCTCGTGTTCGTCGGCTCGGGAACCTCGGAACGCGATTACGAGAACGTGGACGTGAAAGGCAAGATCGTGCTCGCGACCGGTTACGGAGGCGCGGTTCATCGGCTCGCGGTCCTGAAGTACGGCGCGCTGGCGGTCGTCTGCTACCTGGACGACTATCGCGCGAAGGAATACCCGGACATGCTCGCGTACACGGGAATGTGGCCGCGCTCGGACGAGCTCGAACGGACGACGTTCGGATTCAATCTCACGAACAGGCAGGGAACGAAGCTCCGAAATCTGCTCGAATCCGGCATTTCGGTGAAGGTGAAGGCCGAAGCGAAAGGGATCGGCCTCGAGCCGTATTTCATGGATGTTGTCGTCGCGACGATCCAGGGTTCCGAATACGAAAGCGAGGAACTCGTCTTCAGCGCGCATCTCGACCACCCGAAAGAATCCGCGAATGACAACGCCAGCGGATCGGCGGCGCTGCTCGACATCGCGCGGTCGATGAACGAGCTGATCAAAACGGGACGTATGCCGAGGCCCAAGCGGACGATCCGGTTTCTGTGGGTGCCTGAGTGGTACGGGACGATGGCGTACATCGACAAGCATCCGGAATTGCGCGGGGTCGAGCTCGAAGGCGAGGTGCTGGCGAACCTGAACATGGACATGGTCGGCGAGAACCTTGAGCTTCTGCATTCAAAGCTGATCATCACGCGCACTCCCGATTCGATCCCATCAGTTCTCAATGACGTCGTCGCCGACATGGCTTTGATGGTGGACGGAATGGACGTCCGGACCCCGCGCGGGAGCCTCTCGCAGATGAACTACAGGATCACGCCTTATTCCGGCGGCAGCGACCATATGATGTTCATCGACCGGAAGATCCCCGGTGTGATGTTCAGCCACGATCCCGATTACACTCACCATACTTCGGAGGACACTCCGGACAAGGTCGATCCGGTCGAGCTTGAGCGGTGTGAGATAATCGCGGCAGCGACGGCTCTCTATCTCGCGAACCTTTCGGAGGATCAGGCGAAGGATCTTGCGTTCCTTGCGTACGCGAACAGTTCGAAGCGGCTTGCGGAGGGGATGGGAAGAGCGCGACAACTTCTTTTGACGTTCTCCGATAAGTCCATATTGAATTATGCGGATGCCCAAGCGGTTCTTTGGCACAAGTGGAAGGTGGAAGACGAATCACTGTTTTCGATCATTCACTTCAATAGCGGTGACTCGGTTCGATTGATCGTTGAAGAGATGAGATCTTCATTGAATGAACAGTTCAAAGGTCATGTAAGGACTCTTGAGACCATCGCACCAAGAATGGGATATCCGAGAATGGAAGACCAGCTGCCCAAGAAGTTGGGCGTGACCACACCCGGAACAAAGGCGGTGATACCTCTTTTCGCTTACTCAAAGGTTCCCCTGCGTCTGACCCGTGGTCCGCTGGATTTCGGCTTGCCGGAAAGCAAGCTATCGGACGTCGATCTTGCCTGGTACCGGGTACCCATTAACCGTTTGTCTGGAGACGCGAAGTTCGAGCTTGTGAACTTCATAGACGGGAAAAGGGATACCTTTCAGATTCGCAACGCACTGTCCGCCGAGTTCGGCCCGATCCGGCAGGAGGTCGTCGACCGGTATCTCGAAGATCTCGTGAAGGTGGGTGTTCTGCTGTGGAAAGAGACTGGCCAATGACCGATGATCATCGGCCATTGGTCAATGACCAGTGACCATTTAGCATTGAAGAGCTGCTCCGCCGCCCCTGTGTGCCGTTTAGCCCGCGCACTTGTGCGTGGGGACCCCTTCGGCTTACCGACGAGAAGCTCCGTCGACATTCTTGCGCGGAGGCTCAGTCTCCGCGCAAATAAGGTAATAATGGGCACCGCCCGGAAAGGCAGAGCCTTTCCGCAAACACCGGCGGCATAGCCGCAGAAGAAGAGAGAGATGAAGATCGACAGGCTGAAGCCTATCGCACCCCGAGGTACCGTGAACTTCAGTTTGCGCCGCGCGAATGCGCGGATATCGACAGGCTGAAGCCTATCGTACCTCGAGCCCCGGAGCCGCAGATACCCATATGCAAAACACGACCGTCAGTATCCCAATCCTTCTCGGAACGAACCGAAACGGCCGCGAATCGGAAAAAGTTGCCAAATGGGTCCTCTCGAAAGCAGAAGAACGCGGCAACATAGAGACACGTCTTTTCGACGTGCGCGATTTCGTTCTTCCGAGCGAAGGCTACGGCCAGGAACTTAAGGACAGCTACCCGGAGTGGCGTGACGCGATCATCGGCGCGGACGGTCTTATCGTCGTCACTCCCGAGTACAACCACGGATACCCGGGTTCGCTCAAGGCGGTGATGGACCTGCTTCTGAGAGAATACATTCACAAAGCGGTCGGGATCGTGGGTGTTTCGGCCGGACCGTGGGGAGGCACTCGCGTGATCGAAGCTATGGTGCCGATGGCGAGGGAACTCGGGCTGGCGGTGACCTTCACCGATCTCAATTTCCCCAAGGTTGCAAACAAGTTCGACGAGGAAGGGAATCTTCTCGATGAGGCATATCACAAACGCGCCGAAGGGTTCTTCGATGAACTCGTCTGGATGGCCCGGACGCTGAAATGGGGAAGGGAGAACCTGCCTTCGAAGTATCACTAGTAGGGGCGGGGCTTGTCCCCGCCCGTCTGCATGCGAACGATCTCGCGGCTCCGCCGCCCCTGTGTGCTGTTTAGCCCGCGCACTTGTGCGTGGGGACCCCTCCGGCTTACCGGCGAGATCGTTTGAGTTGATTTGCGGCTCTGCCGCCAAGATAACGATCAGTTGCCCCCGTCACGTCCCCCGCACAAGTGCGGGGGCTAAACGGCACATACCGGCGGCGAAGCCGCAAGAGAATCAAGAGAAGCTCGACAGGCTGAAGCCTATCGTACCTCGCGGAACCATCTCTCATTCGTTTTCGTTGTAGAGGCTTCAAGCCGAAAGGAGACCTCCGCCAATGAAACGAATTCTTATCCTCTCGATCTTTCTCTGTCTTTTCTCATTCACAATTTACCCGCAAACCGGCTACACCACCGAATGGCTGGTGACCTTCGACACCGGACAGTCCGGACCGCTGCAGTCCGTGATCGTTCTCGAGCGGGACGGCGCGAAGGTTACGGGCCGGTCAAAGTCCGGTTCGTTGAAAATGATCGCGGCCCTCCCTAAGGCGAAAGCAAAGAATGCCGCCCAGGGCGAAGATTTGTTCTCTTTCACGGCTGAACCACGAGGGGCCGATTTCGGAGGCAAGGTGACCGCCCCGACAGCAGAAGGCGAGATCGTGTTCACGATCAAAGGCGATTCTATCGAAGGCTCGATCTCCGGAGGCCCTCTCCGCGGCAAGTTCAGAGGACTTCCCGAAGACGGCCGAAGTCTTCCTCTGAGGAACTACCGGGCGGTGGCAGAGTCTCTTCGATCACTCTGCGAAAGAAGGGTCTACGATCCCCGTACACTGGATGGACCCGGGTGGCGGGCTCTTTACGGCTCGATAGCGGCGATCGCGACATCCGCGAACGATGACCTCGACCTGGTCCTCGGGTTCCGGTATGCGTACGAAAACAAACCTTTTTCGCATCTGGTGCTTTCACGCGGCCGTGCCCCCGCAAAGGCGATGATCGAGCAGTTCGATCAGATGAGGGTCGGAGGCACGCCCGCTTCGGTCCGGTTCGAGGACGGGATCGCGATCCTGAGGGTCGAGACAATGATCGGTCTGGACACTATCGAGCTAATCGAGAAGGCGTATCTGGAGATCGCGGAGAAAAAGCCGCGCGCCCTGATAATCGATCTGCGAGGCAACGGCGGCGGCGCGTTCGCGGTAAAGCCTCTGATCGAGCACGTCATCGACGAACCTCTCGACGCCGGGTACTTCGTGACGAATCCCTGGTACACATCGAACGATCGGACTCCGACAAAAGAGAAGGTGCTGTCGACTGCACCCTGGACAGGCTATTCGCTCAAGACCTGGTGGGCGAGCATTCAAACGGAACCTCTGATCCGGCTGCATTTCGAGCCTGCCGAGCCGAATTTTGACGGTCCGGTCTTTGTCCTCATAGACGGACGGTCCGCGAGCGCCACCGAACTGGCCGCGGACGCATTCAAGGCGTCGGGAGCGGCGAAACTCGTGGGAGAGAAGACTGCCGGTGAAATGCTCACACAAAGCCCGTTCGACCTCGCCGAAGGCTTTCAGGCGTTCGTTCCCGTTGGCGACTATTTTTCTTTTGAGCACGGCAGGATCGAGGGTGTAGGCGTTGAGCCCGATGTCGATGTCGATTCAAAGGACGCTCTCGCAATGGCGATCGAGCTTTCTTCCGCTGGCCAAAAATGACCCTTTCAATAATTGATCGGTCCTCTTCGGCAACCGATGTTCGCCGAAGCGCTTCTGTGCGGTTAAAATCCGTAGATCTAATCTTGTCAGTTTTGGGAGGTATCTATGCAAAGTCGATATGCGTCCGGAATCTTGGTGGTCGTGCTTCTAATCGCGTCCAGCGCCGCCACACTGGCTCAGACCGATCCTCAAACCGGCGACTGGAGCGCGCTTTCGGGCTATTCAGGCCGAGAGATCGCGGTAAAGCCCGAAAAGGGAAAGACCGTTTTTGGCATTCTGAGGTCGGCCGACGACTCCGGGCTTGAGGTCGTGAATGCCGACGGACAGGTGAAGAGCTTTACAAAAGCCGAGGTCGAAAAGGTCTGGCTTGCCCGGCTGAAGGGCTCAAGGAACACCGGAAAAGGCGCCGCGATCGGAGGAGGTGTTGGCGCCGGGATCGGGCTTGCCACATTACTGGGGAGCAGGGATGACGGGGACGGCCAGGCGGCGGTCGCTGTACCCGTCCTTGCGATCATGGGTGCCGGGATCGGAGCGGTCGCGGGTTTCTTCTCGAGAAGCAAGAACAAGAAGGAAGAGCTGATCTACAAGCGCTAGAGATACCGCGAATCTGCGAGTGGGAAAGATTGAGCGGCTTTGCCGCCGTGATATGCCGTTTAGCCTGCGCACTTGTGCGTGGGAAAGATCCTTCGGCTTACCGGCAGACGGCTTTATTTGATTCCCCGGGGCTCAGCCCCGGGGGAGCCATATTCTGGCGCCTCTCGGAAAGGCAGAGCCTTTCCGCACATCACGCCGGCGGAGCCGCGAAGAGCCTCGACAGGCTGAAGCCTATCGTACCTCGCCCTTCTACGGTGTAGTATTATCTCGGAGGAACCGAAATGTACTACATATCCGATACCGAAAAATCATTCGAGGACGCTGCCGAAGATCTCGCAAAAGCCGTAACCGACAACGGATTCGGCGTGCTTCACGTTCACGACCTCGGAAATACGTTGAGAAGTAAGGGAATCGACTTCGGGGAGCAGTGCCGCGTCTTTGAGGTCTGCAATCCCGTCCAGGCGAACAAGGTCTTGTCTAACGACATGAAGCTCAACATGGCGTTGCCTTGCAGGATCTCCGTTTATACCGAAGCCGGGAAAACGAAGATCGGGTTGATCAGACCTGAGGAGATGCTCGCCGGATTGTCCGACGATCCTGAGATCAAAGAGGTCGCAAGAGAGGTCGAGGAAAAGACCATCAAGATGGTCGATGAAGCGGCAGGCTGAGGCTCATCCTTCCAGAAAACGAAATGCTGAAACGAATCGCTGACGGACGGACCGACCTTGTATTCGATCTTATCGAATACGGCTATCCTGTTGATTCCAAAGATGATCACGGTGTGTCCGTAATCAATTGGTGCGCCTACTACGGAGACGTGAGCGCGATAAGATTCCTGCTCGAGAATGGCGAAGACCTGGCTTCGCTCGGGAAGAACTTTGACCTGAACGGCGCGGCTTTCCACGGTCACTGGCGCCTTTGCCAGTTCCTGATCGAGAACGGGGCCGATCCGAATCACGCGCTTCCGGAAAACGGCGAAACGCCGCTGCATTCCGCGACGAGCAAGGCGAACCGGCCCGCGCAAAACCACGTGGTAAGGGTGCTGCTCGGGAACGGTGCCGATCCGAACGCGAAAACGAAAAAGGGCGAGGAGACCGGCGCTTTCATGCGCGACGTGCGGACGAAGGGCGAGACGCCTCTGCATCGCGCGGCGGCGTTCGGTGGCAAAGCAACGATCAGGATGCTGATAGAAGCGGGAGCGGATCCCGAGGCCCGCGACATGAACGGCGACTCACCGCTTTCCTGGGCGAGCTGGCACAAGCGCCCGGCGTATATCCTTGGACTGTTGTGCTTCGGCGACCACAAGGTCCATCCCACTGCTGTCGAGAACTCTTCCGAACAGGAAGCGATGGGCTGGGAAGCGATGGATGTGAATTTGCTCGGCGAGCCGCATGTTTGAGACAGGAGACAGGAGACAGGAGACGAGAGACAGAGTCGGGAGTCAGAAGATAGGAAGAAACGACCGCGTAGCGGTCATGTGCTTTTAGCCGTGGGTAAGCCCGAAGGGCGCAGCCCACGGTCACGAGCGAAACCAGCCGCATTTCGACGCGTTAGCGGCGATTGGTGGGTTTGGTGAGCTGACGGAATCGACTGAGTAGATCGGGTCAGTGAACTTGCCGCGGAGCGGCAACGGAGATTAGCCCGGGGTGCAGCGAAGCGGAACCCCGGGAAAGCACGCCAATCCGATTCCAGCCCCGGAGGGGCGCTGTTTCGTTCCAAGTTCCAAGTTCCAGGTTCCAAGACCCGAGTCCGATGCATGATCCTGGACACCTGAAGGCCCAATCAGTACCCGGAGCAGTAGCGACGGACCCAGTCAGTACCTGGAGCGCAAGCGACGGGCTAGACACGCCGCTACGGCATCAGGCGCTTTTCACCTGGTCCGCGCAGCTCGATCTTATTAAAAACGTGCCAAGAACTCACAGCGAAAAACACAGGACAGAGAGGATCGGCTGGCTTCGAGCCGCGGTTCTCGGCGCCAATGACGGGATCGTTTCTACCGCTAGCCTTGTGGTCGGCGTGGCGGCGGCCGATGCCGGACGGAACGGGGTCCTGATCGCGGGCGTCGCGGGGCTTGTCGCGGGAGCGATGTCGATGGCAGCCGGCGAATACGTGTCCGTCAGTTCCCAGGCCGATACCGAGCAGGCCGATCTTGATCGCGAGCGAAAGGAGCTGAGCGACGATCCTGAATTCGAACTGCAGGAACTTGCGGCGATCTACGAAGGCCGCGGCCTTGATCCGGATCTCGCTGACGAGGTGGCGGCGCAATTGATGAAGCACGATGCGTTGGGTGCTCACGCCCGTGACGAGCTCGGTCTCAGCGACGTTACTGCCGCCAGACCCGTTCAGGCGGCGATTGCTTCCGCGGTCACCTTCGCGATCGGCGCCGCCTTGCCGCTGGTCGCGGTGCTGATCTCACCGGAAGCGATGATCGTCTGGACAGTTTCCCTGACCTCGCTGGTTTTTCTCGCAGGATTGGGTGCGCTTTCGGCAAGGGCCGGCGGCGCGCCGGTCTTGAAGGCCGCCGCGAGGGTCCTATTCTGGGGCGCTCTGGCGATGGCGATAACGGCCGCGGTGGGTACGCTGTTCGGCGCGGTTGTCTGAGCCGTCCCCAAAATCGGATTCACCACAGAGTGCGCAGAGGACACAGAGACTTTTGCGATTGACGTATTGCCAAACCGACTTACTCGTTTTCGCAAGGCTGTATTGATTCCTCTGTGAACTCCGTGACCTCTGTGGTAAATTTCACACCAATGACGCCCACCGAAGTAGTCAGCGAGTTCGTAAAGCGCTTCAACGCCGGCGATGTGGACGGCCTGATGGAGCTCTATCACGAGGACGCCGTCAATCATCAGGTCGTCACGGATCCGCTTGTCGGCCGGGACGCGATCCGGCGAATGTTCGAGATCGAATTCTCCCGTGCCGAGATGACCTGTATCCCCGAGAAGATCCACGACGCCGGCGAATGGGCGATCCTCGAATGGAAGGACCCGAATGGCCTCCGCGGCTGCGGCTTCTTCCACGTCGTCGACGGCAAGATCAAGTTCCAAAGGGGCTATTTCGATCAGCTCACCTTTTTCCGACTGCAGGGAATTCCCGTCCCTGACGAGTATCTCGGCTCTTCCTGAGAGAATTCGCAAAAAATTGTTCTAACGAGCGGTTTTTGGTTTATGCTCTGAAGCCGAAATGGAAGGCAAGAAGGGCACGCTTCATTATCTGCTCGACTGGGACTACGGTCCGGACAGCGAGGCGAAGGTCCGCGGGCTAGTCGCAGGAGGCGCCGACGTAAACGGGATCGATGCCGGTCTAGGCGAAGCTCCGATCCATACGGCGGCAAGGCGTCGAAGGCTGGAGGCGATCGAACTCCTGCTCGAGCTTGGCGCGGACATCGATTTGACGACAAGTGCCGATAAGACTGCGTATGCGCACGCGATCAGGCGGGGATTCGAGGAGATATCGGAGTTCTTAGAGCAAAGCGGAGCCGACACGACGCTGAATCCCGCCGACCAATTCGCGGTCGCCGTTGTCGAGGGCGATCTCGAAAAAGCAGCGAAAATTCTGAAACAACATCCCGGGGTCGCGAGAACGGGAAATCCCGAAGAGGACCGACTTTTTGCGGATATTGCGGGCAGGCCGGATCCCGAAAGAGTGAAGTACCTTATCGAGGCAGGTGCCGACCTTAACGCCCGCGGGCTCGACGGCGGGACGCCTCTTCACCAATCAGCTTGGTTTGGCGAACCCGACAACGCACGGCTTTTGATCGACGCCGGCGCTCCTCTGGACGTCTTCGACGACGACCACAACAGCTCGCCGCTTCACTGGGCGGTTCACGGTTCCAGATATTCGGGTCACGCC
Organism: Aridibacter famidurans; assembly: GCA_024103495.1. Taxonomy (GTDB): domain Bacteria; phylum Acidobacteriota; class Blastocatellia; order Pyrinomonadales; family Pyrinomonadaceae; genus Aridibacter; species Aridibacter famidurans. The sequence goes on along the minus strand of JAGFIQ010000110.1, from coordinate 9,479 downwards.
GCTTTCCGTCAGGGGCGGTATATAAGGCTCGTCGAAATGCTGCTCGACGCGGGCTCCTCGCTCCATTATCCGGGCGACGATTCGGACAGTTTCGTTCGAAGGATGTACACGGACGCCTCGGAGAACGTGAAGCAAATATTGAGAGAAAAAGGCGTGCCGGAACCTGCGGAGCCAACCGGAGGACAAGAAGATGAGAATTGACTACGCGATCGTATTCGTCAGCGACATGGACCGTTCGATCGAATTTTACCGGGATGTCGTGGGACTTCCTCTGAAGTTCGAGACGCCCGAGTGGACCGAGTTCGCGACTGAGGGCTCGACGCTGGCGCTTCACCGCGCCCGCGAAGGAAGCGCCGGAGACGCGAACGCGCCCGGTACGTGCCGGACGGGCTTTGCCGTTCCTGACATCGAGGCATTTCATCAGCGGATGATCGAGAACGGCGTCGAATGCGTGGAAGAACCCAGGGAATCGTTCGAAGCGAAGCTGGCGCAGTACAAGGATCCGGACGGTATGAGGTTCGGGGTGAGCGAGTCTCGTTAGCGAAGAGGAAACAAGATGGACAGGATACAAAGGATCGGTGTTGCAAATGTCGATCGTTCCGGAATTACAGTGAAACCCAGGGTGCCTTAGCGAAGTTATAGATCTTTATCATCCTGTCTATCCTGCATCTCCTTTCTCCAGCGACAGTAGCTTGAAAGCCCCGAATTGCGAGCGAACTTGAGCTCTTCAAGGTCGTTCTTACCTCGGTGTCTCTCTGTGTAAAGCTCTGTGTTCTCTGTGGTTAGATTTCTTCTTCGCGTCCTAGGGTCCTGAGCCGGAACTAACCGCAGAGATCACGGAGGATCTCACCGAGAGGCACGGAGAAATATCCCTTTCCTCCTTCCTCATGTTGCAGCAGCCTGGAAGTCCCGATATAACGTCCGGTATCGAGTCTATCAAGATCGTTTCGTCCTCCGTGTCCTTCGTGTAACCTCTGTGTACCTTGTGGTTAGATTTCTTGACGCATCCGGAGAGCTGGCGCGGAGACATACCACGGAGATCACGGAGGTTCTCACAGAGAGGCACGGAGAAATGTCCATTTCTTTCTTCCTCAAGTAGCAGCAGCCTGGAAGTCCCGATCTCAATGCCGGACTTGAGCTTTTCAAGATGGTTCCCTCCTCCGTGTGCTTCGTGTAAACCTCTGTGTTCTTTGTGGTTAAGATCTTTTCAGGGGCCATTCGTTGCGGGCGAGGATTCAACCACAGAGAGCACGGAGTCTCACACAGAGGAACACGAGCCGACGTATCAAAGCACTCGGTTTGAATCAGCATGGATCCGAGTCATCGGTATCGGAAACGTCCCTCGTACCCGAACCGACTAGTGTCGCCTCGAAGACAATGAATACCTCTTTCCCGTCAATCGGACTGAGTATGGTCTTCCGGTTTGGCCCGGGCTTCAAGCCTGAGTTGCTCCCTCAATGCGTACGCTTTCATTCTGTCAAGTCGCTCTTGGTGAGTCAGGTTCGGATCGGGTTCCGTTTCTACAACTTGAAACGGCCCGTCACGGTAGACAAGAAACCGGTCTCCTGCTGCCCGTTCCTCGCCATAAGTATCGTGCGGACCTTGTGCAACTCGAGCGTCATAATCCGGGTGAACCGGTTGGATCGGGATACCTGGCCACACTTTACGCCGTTCAATGAAACCGGACCTGAATCCCCGAGGGGTCAGTGACTCGTAAAACGTTTTGATATAAGGCCTGCCGCTGTCAAATCCTTCAAATTCTGCGAGCAGATACTCTCTTTCAGCTGGAGACACCTCGCGAACGCTTCCGTCCAGATTTACATAAACGTACTTGAATCCTTCTTCGTCCGGTCGAACGCTCCTTCCCAGCCAGAGAAGTTCGTAGGCGGCTCTAATTGCCAATACTACGATCCCGGTCAGTATCAAGAGTCCAATAAGACCCAGGCCTTTTAGCAGTGACTCGAGCATGGATCAGAAGTGCGGGTGTTGATCAGTAAAATAGTTCCTCAATCCGATCCGGGGTGTCATTTAGGCGAAAACGACTGAGCCACAGATAGAGGGGATGAACACGGATGCTGTGTGGGGGGCGCTCCCGATTCGTTCTTCGTGTGCCTTCGTGTCCCTCAGTGGATAACCTCCTTTTTGCCGGCTCCGGTTTTTAACCACAAAGGAACACGAAGCAGCACGAAGGCGATCTACTAACGCTCTCATATTGAATCCGCGTCATCCGCGGCCAGAACCTTTCGAAGGGTCGCAGCCCCGATGTTTCCCCCGCAGAGGACGATCCCGATCTTCTGTTCGCGATAGTTTTCAGCCGTTCTCAGAAATGCCGCGATCGCCACCGCCGCCGAGCCCTCGATCAGCCTATGCTCCGCGTCGATGTACTCCAGAAGGCTCTCGCGTATCTCGTCCTCGGAAACCGAGACCCATTCGCCGACGAACTCGCGGCACATATCGAACGTGATCGAATCCAAGTCCACGCCGCCCGCGGTCCCATCCGAAAGTGTGGGAGACGATTCGAGGTCGAGCACACGTCCCGCCTTGACCGACTCCTCCATCACCTTCGAATTCTCCGGCGAACAGCCCACGATGCGAATCCCTCGAGACACGTTCTTCAAGAATCCGCCGACGCCGGAGATCAGCCCGCCGCCGCCGACCGCCACAAAAACAGTATCGAGATCGGGAAGCTGTTCGTGCATCTCCAAACCGACCGTGCCTTGCCCCGCGACGACCAACGGATCGTTGTACGGCGAAACGTAAACGGCACCTGATTCTTTGGATACCTGACGCGCGCGCTGTTCGGCCTCGTTCGAATCTTCTCCGAAGACCTCGATCCCGGCCCCGAGCCTTCGTATGTTCGCGAGTTTCGGTTCGCTTGCGTTCTCCGGGACATAGACCGTGCCCGATGCGCCGGCGATCCTCAGCGCGTACGCGACGGCCGCGCCGTGATTTCCCGTCGAGGCGGTCACGATCCCCCTGGCCAGTTCTTCGTTCGAGAGCGAGAGGATCTTGTTCAAAGCCCCACGGAGCTTGAACGAGCCCGTGTGCTGAAGGTTCTCGGATTTGAAGAAGACCTCGGCTCCGGTCTTTTTCGAGTAGTAGGGGGAATGTTCCAGGTACGTGCGCCGCACGTGCGGGGCTACGCGGGAATGAGCTTCTTTGATCTCTTCGTTTAACGACACAATTAGGAACGGGACCGCGAAAGCATGTAGATTCTACTAACGCGAAGGTCGCAAAGAACGCAAAGGTAAGCAGATAACTCCTCCGCAGTTCTTCTGAAGTGTTATTCGAAGCTGTGAGTTCGAAAAAGGAAAATGACCTAATCTCTTCGCGTCCTTTGCGACCTTCGCGTTCGACCTCGTATTCGACAGGCTGAAGCCTATCGTACCTCGCTACCGACGGGGGACGTCCTCGCCGATCGTCCAGACCACGACCGAGCTCGAAAGCCCAAGGCCCGAAAGCCGGCCCGCCATCATCACTATCGTCTCGCCGCTTTCCACCGCCTCGTTCCTCAAGAGCGTCTTCTCGCCGTTCTTCAGCATGTCCTCGGTCGATTTCGTCAGCTCCTGGTAGAAAGCGCGGACTCCCCAGATCAAGGCCAGCTGGTTCCTCGCGCGCCACGAGGTCGTCAGCGCATAGGTCTGGAGCCCGGAACGGAAGGACGAAAGCCTGCGGGCCATCAGTCCCGATTCCGTGAACACCGCGATCTTGTTGGTCTTTATCTCCTGCGCGCAATATCCCGCCGCCTTGCAGAGCGCCTGCGAGGTCCTACCGCTGGGCTCCTGCGAGAACTTGATAGATTTCCTCCGGTACGCGTCGCGGATCGATTCCGACGACTCTATTATCTTCGCCATCGTCCTCACGCTCTCCACCGTGTAGGATCCCGCCGCCGTCTCCGCCGAAAGCATCACCGCATCGGTTCCGTCCCACACCGCGTTGGCGACGTCCGAGGCTTCAGCCCTTGTCGGACGCGGATTGTCGATCATCGTTTGGAGCATCTGCGTGGCGGTTATCACGAACTTGTCGTTAGCGATCGACTTTCTGATGATCTCTTTCTGATAGACGGGAACAAGCTCGACGCTCGTCTCGACCCCAAGATCTCCCCGCGCGACCATAAGGCCGTCCGTCTCCGCGATGATCTCGTCCAGATTCTCTATCGCCTCCGCCTTCTCGATCTTCGCGACGAGCAGCGCACGCCCGAACTTGCGCTTGTTGTTGTCCTTGATGATCTTCTTGACCTCTGCGCAGTCGGAGGCCCTACGCACAAACGATAGAGCGATGTAGTCGACGTCCTGGGACAGCGCCCAGTCGAGATCTTCACGGTCCTTTTCAGTCAGGCTGGGAATGGGAAGATGTGTGCCGGGCAGGTTGATCCCCTTGCTTTCGTACAAAAGGCCGCCCGAGACGACCTCGCACACGACGTCCGTGTCTGTCGTCTCGATGACCTTCAATTCCAGCGAACCGTCGTCGAGAAGTATCTGCGCGCCTTCGTCGACCACGTGCGGCAGTTCGCTGAAGTTCGTCCCGACCTCTTCTTCGCTTCCGACGACGTCCCGGGTCGTAAGTACAAACCTCTGCCCCTGTTTCAGATGGACAGGCTTTTTGTCGCGGAGGGACCGCGTTCTGATCTTCGGACCGGACAGATCGACCAGGACCGCAAGCGGCGAATCAAGCTCGATCGCGGCGCCGCGCGCGTTGTCGATCATCGATTCGTGCTCTTCGCGGGTACCGTGCGACATCGACACGCGGACCGCGTTCGCGCCTGCTTTGATCAGCTCCGCGATCTGCTCCTGGGTGTTCGACGACGGCCCGAGCGTCGCAAGGATCTTGGCTCTTCGCATAGTTCGATTTAAGTATCTGCGAATGAAGACTTTGTTACAAACCGCCCGAAAGATCGATGATCTCGATCTCGTCGAACTTCAGCTGGCCGCCCTTCGGAAGCGCGTTGTCGGCGTAAACCTTCCACTTGATCGGGAGGTCTCCGTTGACGATCTCCGAATATTCGGCCTTTAGAGGTATCTTCCAGCTCATCGTCATGCTTCGCAGAAGAGGGAAGTTCGCTCGAAAGGTCTCGTCGCCGTACTCCTGGTTCAGATTCGTCAGGCGGTGCCTGTAGAACCGTCCGCCGTCCTTTATGCTCCGCTTGTCGTCGACGTTAACGAGCACCGTTACCGGCACGTCGATAATGACCGCGACGTACCGCGCGTAGGCGGACCCGAAGTTCTTTGCCTGAACTATCAGCGCTACGGCCAGGCCGCCGCCCTCATCATTGGGCAACCTGCGTTTTTCAAGGAAGAACCGGACGCCGACGTCGGGCATCTGCTCGCGGAACATCACGTCGCGGACCTCATAGTCTTCCATAGGCACCGACTGGAAGTTGAACCGCTTGTAATACCGGTGATTGTTCGCCTGGTGGGCGGTGTGGCTCTGCGGGATCTCGACGACGTACACAACGTCGTTCTCGCCCGTCTCCAGCTGGACGGCGTGGATCACGATGCCCTCGAGCCTGGGACGTATGCTGTTAATGACCTGCTCCAGCCATTCGCGGGGAAATTCCGAGCGGTTGACCGGCGTAATCGTCTCCGGCAGGTGTTTCCGTTCGGGGTCTCCGCTTTCACGTATGCCGTAAACGATCGTTCCTCCGGCGGCGTTCGCCATAGCCGAAACGTCCTTGGTGAGCTCTTTCTTATGATACTCGGACATCCCGAGCGCCTCGGCGGACTTGTATTCGAGCGTCAGCGATTCCTCGATCCCGCTGTCTATGAAGTTCCGTACGCGCGCTTCGGACCAGTTCTTTGCCATCACGCGCCTCCGAGGGTCTTCAGCTTTGCAAGGTAGGAATTTACGGCGGCAACGAAGGTCGAATGCGACCACGTGAGCGGCGAGACGGAGGCCGGCTCTCCCGATTCGGGATCGAGCTGCTCGGCGAGCACGCCCGAAGGAAGGGCCCTATCGGCGGTCCATTCGAGAAGCTCGAGCGCCTCAGTGAGTTCTTCGGCAGTGCCTGCGGCGGCGATCCGGTACTCGGCGAGCCAAAGGGTGCACAAGAACCAGGGATTCCCGTAGCCGTCTTCGGAGACCTTCATATACTGGTCGTGCTCGAACCTCGAAACCCCGCCGACCTCGCCCGGCACCCAGAGGTTGTCTTCAACCGCCTTCATTGTCGCGCGCACCATCTCGTCGTCCGGATCAAAAACTCCGAAATAAAAGAGGCCGAACAGGGAAGCGTCGATGGTCGGGTCCGGATGCAGGTCGCCGTTGTCGGCGCGGAGCGATCGTAGGAATCGTCCGTCTTCTGCTGAATACAGCTTCCGACGTATCGCCTCGCGGATCGAATCCGCGGTTCTCTCGTACGTCTCCGCAAGCGCGGTCTCGTCGAACAGACGCGCGAACTTTCCTGCCGAGCGAAGGCCGGCCACGACCGTGCAGCACGTGAAGGTATGTATCCCGCGCGAGTCTTCCCAGAGATTCCAGCTCGGTTTCGGCAGTCCCAATTCTTCATCGATGAAGTCCACCAGGAAATCCGCGCACTTTGTCACGATCGGGCGGTAGATCCGGTGCGAGAATTCCAGCTCGCGAAAACGGTCGTAATGCTCCCACAATGCCCAGAGGACAAGCGCCGTCTCGTCCTCCTGGATCGGAACAAGCTTTTCTTTCGCATCGACGTCCCAGGCGGAATGCCAGCCCGAAGCGACAGTGCCGTCGGCGTTGTACTTCTGCAGGAAATAGCCGTCCTCGTGAAGGATGTGCGAACAGAAATAGAAGAAGTTCCTCGTGAGGAAGGGATAGCCGGCGAGATCGAGGGCGTTCGCGACGAAAGCGCCGTCGCGGGTCCACAGATAGCTGTAATGGTCGGTTGCGCGCTCGGTAACGTCCGAATCGTTCGCGGCCAGGATCGATCCGCAGTTGTCGATCTGCGTCCTCGCGATCAGGAGCGACCGTTTGTAAAGGTCGATGACCTTCTCCGGAAGCCCTTCGAACGATCGGTCGTTCTTGTTCACCCAGACCCGCCAGTAGTTTTCCGTGTAGTCGAGCGCGTATTCCGGGGTCACGGCGAGGATCGAGCCGTTCAGCCGGACTACCTCCTCGTGCGAACGTCCGGCGGCGATCCAGTAATAGAACTCGCCGGTGCCCTGCGGGTCGAGATCAAGATCGACCCTGATGGTCGAATCGACCGAGCCCTCGGTCTTCGGGCCGTGCCCGAGCTCGCCGTCCTCGGCGTCGCGCCACGTTCCCTCCAGGTCGCGGAACGCCTTCCGTCCCGTTACGAAGTGCGAGAAGTGCGGAAGCGTGTTGATCAGGAAGTAGCGGTGTTTCTTGTAGTGGATCAGCGAGAAGCTCTCTGGATCGTAGAACGCGGTGTCGCCGACCTTGTTCTCGTAGATCCGGAAGTCCTGGTGAAGGAAAACGCGTACATTTCTCGCGCCGTCAGTGAGATTGCTGACACGGACGCGGCGGATGAATATGTTCTCGTGGCTCGCGACCGTGTCGTTGCAGACGATCTCAAGATCGAGCTCCTCGCTCACCAGCGAAACTTCTGTGACCAGAGATTCCTGAACGTACTTCAGCGACCGTTTCCATCCCTCGTCGTGGACCCATCGGAACTCGCCGTCGGCCCACACCCCGAACCGGAACGGGAAACCCTCGGTGTGGTTTTCCTGCCCTACGTGCGGGAAGTAAATGTCTCGGATCTGGTACTTCTCGTCGAAGTTGACGAGGAGGGAGCCGTTTCCGACGGGGATGTCCCTCATAAAGGAAAAAAGTGGAAAGTAAAAAGTAAAAAATGAAGACTCTGGACCGAAATTGGAGTTTGTCGCCGGTCTTCAGACCGTCCAGCGGCTCTGCCTTTCCGGGCGGCGCCTGTTTTCAATGCGCGGAGGCTGAGCCTCCGCGCGAACAAACTGGTCCTAAGCACCGCCCGGAAAGTCCCCCGCACAAGTGCGGGGGCTAAACGGCACATACCGGCGGCTGAGCCGCTGGATCATTCCGGCGCATTAGTGCGCTGACCAAACCGCTCACTGCTCACAGCTCACTGCTCACTGGTTGATCGCCTTCTCCACAGCCGCGTCGAGCTGCTTCTTGATCTCTTCGTCATATGAGACAAGCTTCACGACCAGATTGCCCTCTCTGTCGAAGACAAGCGTCTGCGGGATCCTCGAGTCGTCGCCCAGGAGTTGATAAACAAGCCTGTCCTCGGGCGTCGCGAGGGGATAATCGATGTTCAGCCGCTCCTTGAAAGCGGGCACCCTCGGCCGGTCCTCGTCCCCGCCGACGTGCAGGCCTATCACCTGGAATCCACGCTCGCCGTACTTGCCCTGCAGTTCGCGCAGATGCGGGATCTCCTCGATACAAGGCGGGCAATAGGTCGCCCAGAAGTCCAGAACAAGGACCTTGCCCTTGAAATCCCCGATCTTCTCGTCAGGTCCGTCGAATACCTTCCAGCTCAGTTCTTCAGTGGGTTTGGGCGGTCCGGCCGGTACCGAAGTCCTAGGCATGCGAAATTTCTCGACCGGCTTTTCGGAGATCGAGACAGGTGCCGCCGCCGGGCGGCAGGCTCCGGAGATCATAAGGACAGAAAGGACGGTGACCAACAAAAGTAAGCGCTGCGGAGTTCGACGAATGCCCATAAACCTTGTAATTAAATAACTAAGATGTGCAGGCCGGGTCGGTCCGAAGTGCCGTTTCGTTCTCTAAGGCCTGTTTTTGAGACATTCTACACGAATTCATTTTTTCTTTCATTCGTGCTATCAGTTGACGCGTGGAGACCTACTACCCCGGGCCGGTCAACGAGCTATGGCGCCGTGCAAGCCGCATAGGCCGGCCGGACGAGTTCGATTCGCAGGGCAAAGCGGCTTCCTTCGAGTGCGGAGTAAGTGTCAGGGTCTTCGTTGCGGTCGACGAGAAAGGCGTGCTTTCAAGCGTTCGCTTCGTCTCGAACGGATGCGGATGGGCGGTAGCTGCGGCGGAGGCGGCGGCGTGTGCGATCGAGGGAAAACGGTTGAAGGATCTTCACGCGCTCGAGGATCTGGAATCGGATATTCGCGCGGTCCTCGGGCCGGTACCCGGTCCCAGAGATTCGTGCGTCGAGATCGCCGTAGAAGCCGTTCGCGACGCGCTGGCCGAATACAGGCGGATCAGGGCCGCCGAATGGAAGGGTGAAACGGCGCTGATCTGCAGCTGTTTCGGCGTGTCCGAAGAGACGATCGAATCGCTTTCCGCTTCCGGCGAGGCGCGGACCGTCGAGGAGATCGGAGACCTGTGCCGTGCGGGAACGGGATGCGGCTCGTGCCAGATGCTGGTCAGGGAGATCATCTATGAAGTACTGAGAGAAAAGGACTGAGGACTGAGAGAAGATCTTGACAGGCGGTCAAGAGTACGACATCCTCCTCAGACCTCAGACCTCAGACCTCAGACCTCAGACCTCAGACCTCAGACCTCAGACCTCAGACCTCAGACCTCAGACCTCAGACCTCAGACCT